>NZ_LNGG01000009.1:0-45764 GCF_011057735.1 Fervidobacterium sp. 2310opik-2
AAATTTCCATGACATGGTTACAATGAACACAACGAGGGTAAGGGAAAGAGAAAAGTTTGTGTTTTTTGGTGAAAGAAAGTTTAAAGTAACGCTTGCAGTCTTTGCAAAAGAAGATTTGGTTTTTGAACTTATCATGACCGTTTTTGATGAAGTTAGAAGAGCCACAATGAGGGCATTTGAGTTGGATATTAACCATATCGGGATACCTCCTTATTGAGAGTATATTGGGGGGTGTCCCCTATTTAAGAAGATAATATGATTTTTGAAATTTATCAATACCTTTGGTTAACAAAATCCACTAAAAAAAGGGAGGTAGAGTGTATGAGAAAAGTACTTACGGTTATTTTAGCAGCTTTGTTTGTCTTTTTAGCTTTTGCCCAAGCAAAGAAGATTACCATTTGGACATCTGAAGCACAAGTTCCTATTCTTAAGAAACTTGCAGATCAGTACAAAGCAAAATACGGTGTTCAAGTTGATGTAATCCAAGTAAACTTCGGAGATATAAAATCCAAATTCTTAACAGCAGCTCCAGCAGGTGAAGGTCCAGATATCATCGTTGGTGCACATGACTGGGTTGGAGAACTTGTTGTAAACGGATTACTTGAACCAATTAACCTTCCAGAAAAAGAAAAGTACTTCCCAACACCTCTTCAAGGGTTCACATACAACGGAAAACTTTACGGTATACCATATGCATTTGACGGTCCAGCAATTATGTACAACAAAGACTACGTACAAAACCCACCAAAAACATGGGATGAATTAATCGCTCTTGCAAAGAAAATAGAAAAAGATTATGGTGGAGAAGTTAGAGGATTCATTTACGATTACAAGAACTTCTACTTCAGCTCATTTGCATTCTTTGGAATGGGTGGATACGTATTTGGAACAGATAAATCAGGTAAAGTTAACGTAAAAGATGTCGGACTTGCAAACGCTGGAGCAATTGAAGGTCTCAAACTTATAAAGAAACTTGTCGATGAAAAGATACTTACATCTGGTGACAACTACAACACAATGGATGGACTCTTCAAAGACGGCCAAGCAGCTATGATACTCAATGGCCCTTGGGGAGTTAAAGGGTACAAAGAAGCAGGTATCAACTTTGATGTTGCACCAATTCCAACACTTCCTGGTGGAAAAGCTCCAAAACCATTCTTCGGAGCACAAGGATTCATGGTTAATGCTAAGAGCAAGAACAAATTGTTTGCACTTGACTTCTTAACAAAGTTCATCGCAACAAAAGATATTATGTACCAAATTTGGCAAGCAGACCCAAGATGTCCATCAAGAACAGATGTTAGCGAACTTGTTATGCAAAAGGATCCACTTACAAAGAAATTTGCTGACTTCCTTGGAAAATACGGTCTCCCAATGCCAAATGTTCCAGAAATGGCAGCAGTTTGGGGCGCTATGGGCGATGCTCTCGCAAAGGCTCTTGATCAAGGCGTACCAGCTGAAAAAGCGCTTGCAGACGCAGTTGCTCAAATAAAAGCACAAATTAAATAAAGACTTACAATATCAGGGGCACGGGGGAATAATGCCCCGTGCTTTTTCTTAAGAGTATTTTTATTTACCTATAAGGAGGATGAATTGATGAAGATAATAAAAATACTTGGCTGGCTTTTACTCATAGCTTTTACTATCTTTGGAATACTTGGAGGATTATTTCTTATTGGAAGAGGTTTTTATGAATTATCAATCACACTGTTTGTTTTAGTTTTTCTTATAGATTTTTTCATTATCAATCCAGCTGGTTATCCATATAGATACATGATACCGGCACTTATATTGCTTTTTATACTTGTTCTTTATCCTATTGCTTTTACTATTAGAACCGCTTTCACAAATTACGGGACTGGACATATAATGACACGTCAAGAAGTTGTTGAAAGACTCCTTGTTGATCCAATTTACACTTATGCCGTAGATGACGGATTGCAACTTAAATATTATGTATATGTTAGATTTGAAGGTACACAACCGACGAAAGATTTTAGAGTAATTGTATCTGACGGAGAAAATACTTACATTATGAGAGAATATAAACCACTTAAAACCGAGGCTGGAGAATTAATACTTGGTGAAGCCGAATTGATTAAGTTAGAAGAAAGCGGAGTTAGAGTGGAAAGGCAAAATGGAATGATAGAACTAATCAACGACGGTGGGAAAATTTTCAAATATTTTTATTCACCCGAAGATCCAACAACTTTCATAAATGAAGAATTCTTCAAATATTCAATCCTTTTCCCAACATTAAGTAAAATAGAATTTGTTGATAGTTTAGCTAATAGATACTCAATAAGGCAAAATGAAGAGGGCAAACTTTTGCTTTATGGTATTAAACATATGTACAAACTTGGACTTGCTGAAGTTATTGAAAACGGAAAGAGTGTCGTGAAAACTGTTCTTATAAATACTTCAACTGGTAAGCCTTTGATTGAAGAGAATGGGACAATTTACGACATAGATGAAAATGGTAAAAAAATCGTTGTTGCGGGTTATATTTCAAATTACGGGCTTAAGAATTTCACAAGAATATTTACAGACCCAACCGTTTCTGGTCCATTTGCAAAGATATTCGTTTGGAACTTCACCTGGGCAGCTTTAAGCGTACTTTTCACCTTTGTGATAGGACTCATTTTGGCGCTTGTTTTGAACAATCCAAACCTCAGAGGACGAGCAATATACCGCTCACTTTTAATTATCCCTTGGGCAATACCTGCGTTCATATCTGTTTTGGTTTGGAAAAATGGATTTTTCAACGAAACTTACGGTATATTTAATAAGTTCATCATAACCAAACTCTTTGGTGCTGAACCAATAAAATGGATGAATGATCCATTTTGGGCCAAAGTTGCTGTTTTAACTGTTAATACATGGCTTGGATTCCCTTACATGATGGTTGTTACACTTGGAGCGTTACAGAGTATACCAGAAGATTACTATGAAGCAGCGGCCATTGACGGGGCAACAAAATGGCAAAGATTTTGGAAGATTACATTCCCTCTTCTCATGACAACAGTTGCACCATTATTAGTTGGTAGTTTCGCTTTTAACTTCAATAATTTTGTTAACATCTACTTACTTACAGGTGGTGGACCAGCAATGCCAAATACCACAACACCTGCAGGTTCGACAGATATATTGATATCCTACACTTATAAACTTGCTTTTGAAGGTGGACGTGGTCAAGACTTTGGATTTGCATCTGCAATTTCCATTCTCATATTCCTAATCGTTGGCAGTTTGAGCTTTATAAACTTTAAACTCTCAGGTTCCTTTGAAGAGGTGAATAGATAATGGTAAAGAAAGAGCGAAAATTACTCACTCACATAATACTAATAATCGTGTCCATTTTAGTTTTGTTTCCAATAGTTTGGGTTGTCTCAACATCGCTTAGAAGAGATAACGCAGCGTTCTCTACAAAATTGTTCAGCAATAGATTGACTTTGCAAAATTACAGAGACCTTATCGCTCCGGAAAAAAACGGACCAAGGCTTGTTTCCGATATAGATGCATTGGTACTTATGGCACCACCACATGATAAAGATACATTAGAAAAAGCGAATGAATATTTCAAAAAAGATATCGAACTATTCAAAAAATACATCGTTGAAACAGAAACATTGAAAAAAACAATAGACACAAACATAGAAACGCTCAGAAAGTATTTTGAAGAAAATTCAGATACACTTGTAAAAATGTTTAATTCAGATATAGATAAAATAATTAAAGAACTTGATTTTCAAAAACCTTCGAGGTATTTGGAAGTTGCTGCTTACGATTTATACACTAACCAATACGACGTCTCACTTTTAGATGGCGTTGATTACTTAAAAGGAGAAGCGCAATGGAATTCTTTAATTGGTGAGAGAAAAACTAAAATAGATGATTTGAAAAACCAAATACAATTATTGGAGAACGAGGTTAGCTCTCTTGAGAAAAACTACAGAGTATATCAAAGTCAATATCTAGCGACTCTTAAAACGATAAATTCTTATTTAATACCACAACTGAAAGAATATACGCTCTCACTTGAATCAGCTAAAAATATTTTGAATGCTGCTGAAAAATCACAAATTTACTCATCTTTAACACCAGATGAATCAGAAGTCAGATTCAAATTTGAAAACATGTTTGCAGAAATTAATAATCTTCGAGTAAATTCTCAAAAGTTCCAAGATCTTGTTGAATTAGATAATTCATTGAAACAATTCCAAAAAATTTACGATGAAATAATATCTAGATGGGATAATTTTGAGCATAAGGACAAAGCACCGTTCGCGGACTTTTTAAATACGATTGACATGTTCTCTACAAGAGTAGCAGGAACTGTTAAAGAAACAAGGACACTTATCGAAAAGCTTAACAATATAACTTCAAAACTTCTTGAACTTCAAGCTAAGATAAATCCAGCTAAGAAAACGATTTCTGATTTTCAAGCAAAGATTAATCAATTAAATCAGGAAATTGAAAAAGCTTACGAAACAATATCAGAAGCTAAAATTTACTTGAAAGCTCAAATAGTTAAAAAGCAACTTGAAGAAACAAAACAAAGGGTTCAGAATTTAAAACTTCCTGCACAATTACAAATTATGAACCTACAATCTAAGAAAGTATTTGGTATAACAAGTGATATAGTAAATGACTTAACTGATGGTAAGAAGAAAAATACTTTAAAAAAGATAATCTTAACAATCGATTGGCCAGGAATAGCCAAAGATATGTTCACAAATTACGACATTTTCTCCGAAAATTATAACTCATTCATTAATGATTTAAAGCTTTACCTCTCAGATGTCGAAATTCAAGGTCCAAAATTTATGCCTGCGGCGAAAGCAGGTATAAAGGTGAGACCTCAATCGCTTGAAAGGTTAACAGATACAGTTCTCTCAACTTATAGAACCAATGTTGTTCCAAATATGAATGTTATGTCTCGAAAAGCATCAGAACTATCTGATAAATTGAAAATTAAAGATACTGAAAAACTCCTCAAAGCTTTAGATGGTGCCGCGTTTAGAATTGACCAAATATGGCAGAGGAAACCAGACCATTACATGCTCAGATGGATATTGAACAGTGTTATAGTCGCTCTCAGTGTTGCTATTATAACAACAGCTGTTACAGCGCTCGCGGCTTATCCATTTAGTAGGATGAGGTTTAAAGGCAGAAAGTATGGAATTATGTCGTTGTTACTTATTCAAATGTTCCCAGCCATAATGTACATGATTGCGATTTACTCATTCCTTGCATTTGCTGGTAAGTACGTACCTGGGTTTGGATTGAACAAATTATCTGGTTTGATATTTGCATATCTTGGTGGTATAGCGTATAATATGTATTTGATAAAGGGATATTACGACACTATTCCAGATTCACTTGAAGAAGCCGCGTTAATTGATGGAGCAACGAGATGGCAAACATTTATAAAAATAGTTCTTCCACTTGCATCACCAATACTCGCAGTTATAGTTATACTAACTTTCATGGGAACATTTAACGAATTTGTTTTGGCAAGGATTATCCTTCAAGATGTCAAGCAATACACATACGCTATAGGTCTTTACACATTCTCAACAGGTCCGTTTGAAACTCAATGGGGGTTATTCACAGCGGCAGCATTAATAGGTATGATACCAATGGTTACACTCTTCTTGTTAATGCAAAAGTACATAGTTGGTGGACTTGTGAAAGGTGCGGTAAAAGGCTAAAAAATGAGAGGTGTTTAAAATTTTGGAACTTTTACCGGATTACGAAAGAGGAATTGTTAATCTTGTTTCGACATTCCTAAAAAAATTCGATTGTCAGGCATTTCATCCTGAATTCCCCCTCGAAAACTCCTTCGAGGGGGTTTTCAACAATGTAAATAAGGTAATTATATTCTTAATCGATGGAATGGGTTACAAAAAATTTAATGAGATAAATAAAAAGATAGGGTATGAATATGTTCTGAAAGCTTCAAGCGTATTTCCAACAACAACTGTTGCGGCCGTAACAAGCTGGTTTACTGGGCGTACACCCAAAGAACATGGCCTTCTTGGGTATATTTTGTACCTGCGCGAAATTGGTGCTATAACAAATATGATAGAACACTCTTATCCAGGTGTTGAAGGTGGCATCTTTTCAGGGTTAATAAAAAGGAGAATACATAGATTAGAAAATGTTTTTGATATCTTAAAAGATAAAGGGCTTTACGGGGGAGTGTTAACACACTCAACGATAGCAAACTCTGGTTTGTCGTATCTTATACATAGGAATGGGCATATAATGAGTTATTTTTACATGGGTGATTTACTTGCAACTTTGAAAAAAAGACTTTCAGAAGATTGGAAAGGTTTATTATACGTATACTGGGGTTATTTAGATGGGCTTGGTCACAAAAAAGGTCCGGATTCTGAGGCTTACGAGATAGAGATGGAAAGGTTACTTTTGGAATTGAAAAGATTTGCAAGTGAGAATTTACCAAACGATACGTTACTTGTAATCACATCAGACCACGGAATGATTCAAATACCAAGTGCCAATAATTATTTTATCAAATCAACGGATCCATTTAACCGATTACTTTCATCACCACCTGGCGGTGAAATGCGAATGATGTATTTCTATTTATCTAGAAAAAGTAATTTTGAATTACTCAAGAGATACTTTGAGGAAAATTTTCCGGAAAAAAGTGAATTTATACCATCAAATGAAGCAGTTGAGATGGGACTTTTTGGTAGAGGGCGTGCTCACCCAGAATTGTATAATCGAATAGGTGATGTTATAATGGTAGCGAAGGATAACTATGCCTTTACATACCTTTACAGCGGCGGAGAAGAAAGATTGAATGGAATGCACGGAGGGTTAACAGAAGAAGAGCTATATGTACCAGTAGTTTTTGTAAGAAGATAATTGGTAAATAAGATAAACTTTGAACCAAAATTGGAGGTGTACCAATGAGTCAAGAAATAAATCAAAAATCTCAAGAAGTTAGGGTAAGATTTGCACCAAGTCCAACGGGTTATTTGCATGTTGGCGGAGCAAGGACCGCTCTTTTTAATTGGCTCTTTGCAAGAAAAAACAATGGAAAATTTGTATTAAGAATAGAAGATACAGACACTGAACGTTCAACTCGTGAGTCTGAACAGATGATAATGAACGATTTAAAATGGCTAGGTTTGTATTGGGATGAAGGACCAGATATTGGTGGAAACTATGGACCTTATAGACAGAGTGAGAGACTTGAGATATACAAAAAATATGCTTATGAACTTGTAGAAAAAGGTTACGCGTATTTTGCTATATACGATGAAAATGATCCTAAGAAAGTCATTGAAAAAACAACAAAAGAACCAAAAACAAAAAATCCATTCACTGTTGTTTTCAAAGTGCCTGAGAACAAAGTTATAGCGTTCGATGACATGCTTAAAGGTAGAATAGAATTTTCAACAGAACATATGGAAGATTTTATAATATTAAAATCAAACGGCTATCCTGTGTATAATTATGCCGTTGTAATAGACGACCATTTTATGAACATAACTCACGTACTTCGTGGTGAAGACCATATATCCAACACTCCAAAGCAACTACTTTTGTACGAAGCATTTGGATGGGAACCACCTAAATTCATGCACATTCCTCTCATACTCGGTGCAGATAAAACTCCTCTCAGCAAAAGACATGGTGCAACCGCGGTTGAACATTTTAGAAAAGAAGGTTATCTTCCCAAAGCGCTTGTAAATTATCTTGCCATATTAGGTTGGAGCGTTGATGAAGAGATATTCGATTATACTCAAAAAGTGCAATCTTTTATGCCTGAACAGATATCAAATAAAAACGTGGTGTTCGATTATCAAAAATTAGAATGGGTTAACGGAAAGCATATGAGAATGCTAAGCTTAGATGAGCTTATGAAATATTTTAAAGATTGGCAAGAGTTTACTGGGACCAAATTTGAAATTCCAGATAAAGTTATCGAAATATCCAGAGAAAAAGTTAACACGTTAAAGCAACTATACGAATTTACCCTTCCATTTGTAGATGATAATTACGAATACTCAAATGATTACATCGAAAAATTCCTAAAAAAGCCTGAAGCGATTCATATACTTGAACTCGGTATGAAAAAATTCTCAGATTTAAACGATTATACTATAGAAAACGTTGAGAAAGTGCTTAGGGAAATTGCAACAGAACTTAACCTTGGTACAAACAAAGTATTTCAAACAATTAGAGGGGCAGTACTTGGTAGGTTAGTTACACCGGGCTTGTTTGAAAGCATTGCTGTTTTTGGGAAAGAAAAGACGCTCAGTAGAATAAGAAGAACTATAGGTATGATAAGTACCATTGGAGGGTGATTGATTTGAAGATACTTGGAAAGTATCTTGGGAATGTCGTAAATATAGAAAAAATAGAAAATAAAGACGGAAAATATTATGCCTACGCGAAAATATCACCATTTTATCCTGATTGGAAGGGCGGACAACTAGGTGATAGAGGCTTTATAAACGGAGCAAAAGTTTTAAGTGTAAAAGAAACAGAAGAATGGGTTATTCATGAAATAGACAAACCTATCGAATTAGGTATATATGAAGTTCAAATAGACGAAAAGAGGCGAAAAGATATCGCACAGCAACACACTGGTCAGCATATACTATCTGCCGCATTTATACATGTAGCTGAGATTGAGACAGTAGGTTTCCACATGGGAGAGGAATACTCAACAATAGATTTAGATATTCCATATATCGAACCAGATGTGTTAAACGAAGTTGAAGAACTTTCTAATCAAATAATTCAATCTAATATACAAATAGAAGAAATAATAACAGACGTAAACGGTGCAAATACTTATCCACTTAGAAAAAAATTGAGTGATAAAATAAAAGAAGAAGTAAGGCTTATAAAAATAGGTGATTTTGACATATCAGCTTGTGGTGGATTCCACACAGACTACACGGGGGAAGTTGGATTGATTAAAATAATAGACACTGAGAAAGTCAAAGGTAATTTAACAAGAGTTTATGCTGTTTCTGGAATGAGAGCTCTGAAATATTTCCAAAAGTACAATTCTGTGCTTAAAGATTTATCCAAATTACTTACCTCGTCGATAGATGAACTTAACTTAAGGACACAAAAATTACTTAATCAGGTACGTGAGCAGGCATTAACACTGTCAAAACTTTCAGAAGAGTACGCCAAAATACTTGCAACAAATTTACAAAAAGAAGGTCTAATATATTTAGAAGGCTATTACGAGGTTGGTAATTTCCTTTGGAAAATATTAGACTTGAGTAACGCTATTTTCGTTTATTTCGATGGAGAAAAGTACATAATTGCTTCGAAGAAACATAACGTTAAAGATGTTATAAAAGCTTTAGTAGAGAACTATGGTGGTAAAGGTGGTGGAAAAGAAGATTTTGGAAACTATATGAATAATAAAAAATTATCAGTTGATGATTTTGAAAAAATATTAGAAGATTAAAACTATTCAAAAAAAGTTGGAGGTGTAAAAAGATGAAGAACAAGAAGATTTTAGTTGTAGCACTTGTATTTTTTGCTTTTGTATTCTCATTTTCAGATGCGTTGAAGTTTTTACCAAAAAATTACTCTACGCTGGTCTATATACCAAATTTAGCAAAAGCTTACGATGCTTTCAAAACAACACCCACTGGTCAATTACTTCTCTCAGACACGGGTATCGGTCTTGAATCATTGGTTAGAGGAATTCTTGAGCAACAATTACTTTCTATGAAATACACGATGAACGATTTTGATCTTTTCATGGGCGAAATGCTTTTAGCAACTGATAATAACGGTAATATGACTGTAGTTCTCGGACCGGTAAAAAGTTCAACAAAGATGAAGAAAATTCTTGAAGCATTTCTTGACGCAGAAACCTTGAAAAAAGTTAAATTCATCGATAATTATTTCGTACTTTCCGACGTTCAAACAGGTGGAGGAAAAGTGCCTGCAAACTTGCAGAACGTTCTCAAAGGTAATTTGGGAGTAACTTATGTAAATATAGTTGATGGAAAACAAGCTTTCGAAGGTTACGGATATTTCAGAGTTGAAGGAACAGCGATGACATTCTACCAGAAAATAGATGCAAAAACAGCGGAATCAAAAGCTGCAATAAAGGAATTAGCTTCCAATAAACCAATCGATATACTTGCCGATAAAAACGTGGGTGGAGACCTTCTAGTCTTTGTCAACAGAAACATACCAGAAGCACTTAAAAAATCCGTTTTGGATGCCATTATTTCTACTTTGAATTTAACAAACTTACAAGCATCGGGCGTAATGTATCTATGTGCAGATATTGGGCAAGCATTTTCACAGATGATGAATACAGATACTCAGAATAATCAAAATTCAAATGTGAATATTTCAGCTTATTCTGTAGTTTTTGGAACAGGTTTTAAGATGCCAGCTGACGTGAAAAAATATGTAACAATAGGCTCAGATAGATATGGAGTACTTACTGCTGAGAATGGTATGGAAAGTTATATACTTATCAAGAATGATAGGATGATAACGTACACCGTTGCTCCAAATAAATACAAACCCGGTGATAGAACATTCTTTACATCGCTTTACGATCCAAAATACTTTGCCGGAATATTCATAAATTTTGAACCACTCATATACAATATGTTAGGAAAGAAGGTTAAGTCCTCAGCAACATTTGTAAGCTATGTCGAAGGTGAATCAATCATTCAAAAAGGAACGATTAAATAATCTATGGAAAATAAAGCAGGAAAATTTGTTGTCGGTTGTTTTATTAGTTTTTTCTTCATAATATTTTTCATTATTGTTTTAGGAGCCTTTGAGGAAATTTTTGCTCTATCGGGCATTTTTTCTCTAATTTTTATTTTTTTCCAAATATTTGTTATTTATGCTATTTTTAGAGTATTATTTTCGGTTCTAAAGGGTGCAAAAAATGTAGCAAAAAATTCTAAGCAGAATACTCAAGAAATAAATGAAGAAAGGTATAGAGAAAATGAAGAAAATAATTACGAGGAAACACAAGAACTGGAAACAACTCGGAACAAAACAGAAATGAGTTTGGATATTCAAAAAGCCTTTATGATACTTGGCTTATCACCTGATGTTAGTTACACAAAAGTTAGCGAGAAGTACTACGAAATGGTCAAAAAAATAAATAGTAAAAAAATGGATGAAAATGAAAGACAAAGAATACTTGATGAATTGAATAAAGCTTACGAAATCATCACGGATTATTACTCAAAGAACTTTTAGTGAACATAGTTTATATATAATCAAAAGAGCGATGCTAAAAAATCTGCATCGCTCTTTTGATTAAAAAGCTTCGTATTTGGTGTATAATTATATCGGGAGGGAAGTTTATGATTCTCATAATATTTATGATATTGAGAATATTTGCGATAGGGCTTTTGTTCTATACCTTATTTGTAATGTTAAGATTCCTGACTTCTCCGGAATCACCTACAGAAGTTGGTAGAAAAAGAGAATTATACAAAGACTACAAAGTAAAAACAGACTTACCAAACGAAAAAATTATTAAAGCGTTTAAAGTCTTTGGACTTACCCCGCAGGATTCGTATTCAACAGCTTCTTACAGATATTTTCAAATGAGACGTATGGTTCAGAATTCGTCGTTACCAGGACAAATTAAAGAAGGAAGAATAAGAGAGCTAGATGAACTATTCGATGCACTAACTGATTATTATAGACAGAGTAACAAAATTTGATTAAGTCTTTGATACTAACTCTTTGCACATTTCGACAGCTTGTTGCGCGTCTTTGGCATACAAACTGCCAAATCGTTTGGCAAGCTCTTCGTTCATCGATGCCCCACCGGCTATTACAGGTACTGTAACACCGTTATTTCTAAGTGTTTTTACAACTTCACCAACTTGTACAACAGTTGTTGTCATCATAGCAGATAATCCAACGATATCTGGGTTAAGCTCTTTGACTTTTTCGAGTATTACTTTCGCTGGGACATCTTTTCCTATATCTATAACCTCAAAACCTGCACTTTCAAGCACCGTTGCAACAATTTTCTTCCCTATATCGTGTATATCACCTTCAACCGTTGCAAGTAAGACTCTTCCGAGCTTTGCCGAATCTTTCTCTTCTATCATAGACAATAGCTTATTAAATATTGGTTTTACCGTTTCGGCTGCTAATATCAAATGTGGTAAAAATATCTTATTTTGCGCGTAAAGATTTCCTATTACTTCCATCGACTTTGTAAGAACATTTTGAGCCACTTCTATTGGTTTCATCGAGTCAAGATACGCCATTACTTGCTTCTCAGCATTTACACCATCGCCAGCTAAAAGTAATTTTGCCAAATCATTGTCTACGTCATCTACACTTGCATTTGTTGATTCTTTTTTCAGTATCTTTTTCATTCCACTTAGTATGTTTACAGTCGTCACTTCAGATGTATTCAATATTGCTCCAGACAAGCCGTAGTGCATTGCAAGTGCCAAGAAAGAAGCGTTGAGTTGTTCCCTATTTGGCATACCAAAACTGAAATTTGATAACCCTATACTTGTTTTGATACCTTCCTTATTAAGTAACTTTATCGTTTCAAGCGTCACATTGTAATCTTGATTTGCCCCAAGTGGTAAAACTAATGGATCGACGAAGATTCTCGAACGCTCTATTCCATTCTTTTCTGCGTATTCAACAGCATCCTTCGCTATTTTGTATCTCTCCTCAGGACTATTTGGTATTTCCTTTCCCATCGCAAGGATAATCAATATTCCACCGTATCTTTTAAGCATATTTATCTTAGCATCCAAATCTTCCTTGATAGCTTTCGATGAATTTATAATAGCCCTTCCTGGGTATTCAAACAACGCAGCTTCGAGGTATTCGTTGAATTGTATATCTAAAGATAAAGGAAGACTTACAATTCTATCTAGTTCCACAATAATTCTTCTAAAATGTTCATCACTCAATACACTTTCCAAACCTAAGTTAACATCAAGAACTTGTGCGCCTTCCTTTTCTTGGTCCTTTGCCAATTTTAATACATTTTCAAAATTAAATTCCTTAATTTGAGCATGCAATTTCTTTTTAGCGGCAGCGTTTATTCTTTCACCAATTACGAGGAATGGAGAGACTTCAACCATGTATGTTCTGTTTGTTATCACGTTAAGTTCTTCTATTTTCCGTGCTTTAGGTTTTCTTTCACCTATAAGCTTTGTCATATATCTAATATGGTCAGGACCTGTACCACAACAACCGCCAACGATATTTGCGCCAAGTTCTACATAATCTTCTATGTAAACTGTGAACTCTTCTGGCGTAGTTTTGTAAATTAACCGTCCATCGGCTGATAGAGTTGGCTTTCCAGCATTAGGTTCGGCAAATATAGGCTTTTTTGAAAAGATAGACAACTTCTTTACAAGAGGAACCATCTTATCTGGCGTTAATGTACAGTTTATACCAATCGCATCTACATCAAGATCGTTAAACAAAGAAACGTATACTTCTAAACTTGTTCCTGTAACAGCAACGCTATTTTCTTCAAACGTCATGCTTACAAGTAATGGAATATCCTCTGAAACATCTCTTACTGCCAAGTAAGCGAGTTTAAGTTCCTTCAAATCGCTCATTGTCTCAATTATTATCCCATCAACACCGGATTCTATAAGCACTTTCGCTTGTTCTTTGAATATGTTATAAACATACTTTGAATCCAAATCGCCAATTGGTTGAATCATCTCACCAACAGAAGACATATCGCCTAATATATATACCTTCTTTTCAGAATGTTTAGCAGCTTCTTTAGCGATTCTAACAGCTTCTGAATTTATCTGCTCAAAATAATTTTCGTATCCAAGTTTTTTTAATTTGTGCCTATTACCACTGAACGTATTCGTGAGTAAAAAATCTACACCAGCTTTAACATACTCGCTTTGAAGCTCTAATACCTTTTCCGGAGCTTTAACATTCAATATTTCAATTGGTTCTTTACCCTTTATGTACCCTCGCTTAAAAAATTCAGTGCCATAAGCACCATCTAAGAAGAGCACACGTTCGGAAATAAGAACATGAAACTCACTGCGTGTCAATGAAGTTACCTCCTTTGCTTTAATTCATTTTTTGGTTTTAATATATTATATTCCCATTTTAAATGTTGACAATATCAAATTCAATGATATCATTGATATGAACATATGAATAACTATTCAATTGTTTAAAAAGAGGTGAGTAGCAATGTTTACAGAGTTTACAGAAGATGACCTTCTAAAATTATCTGACTTCTTTGGTTTGCTTTCCGAGTCAACAAGGCTTAAGATTATATTGGAACTCATCGGAGGGGAAAAGAATGTTTCACAAATTTCAAAAAACTTAAATATGTCACAATCAGCAGTATCGTACCAACTTAGGATACTCAGGCAAGGAAGGATTGTTAAATTTAGAAAGTCTGGTAAGAATGTTTTTTACTCTATCGACGATGAACATGTGGAAGGTATAATCAACAAGGCTATAGAACATTTAAAGCATAAATAGAATTAAATAAAATTACAGAAAGGGGATTGGCTATGTCTAATCATTTACATTCTAATAATGAACATAGTATAAATCATTCGCACGATGAAAACAGCCATAACCATGCTCACGACCATTTCAACGATGTTGAAAATCTAAGTGGAAAGAAATTATTCTATGTTGTATTACTTAATTTTGGAATTACTTTAGCTGAATTTATCGGTGGACTGATAGCGGGAAGTCTTGCGTTAGTTTCCGATTCCATGCACAACCTTAGTGATGCTCTTTCCATTATACTTGCTTACTTTGCTCACAAAATATCGTTAAGAGGCGCAAATAAGGGTAAAACTTTTGGTTATGGTCGAGCTAAGATAATCTCTGCTTTTGTAAATTCAGTCACATTGATGGTCATAACCGTATTACTTATAAAAGAAGCTGTTTTAAGGTTAATCAAACCAGAGTTTGTACATTCCGATACAGTTATTATAGTTGGTACAATAGGATTGATTGCGAATATACTCAGCATGATTTTTTTAAAGGGGCACTCTGAGAAAGATATAAACATTAAGTCAGCTTATTTACACATGCTGGGAGATGCCTTTTCATCGGTTGCTGTTGTGTTAGGCGCAATATTGATAAAGTATTTGAATATACCTTTAATTGATCCAATATTAACGATATTTATTGCTCTGTACATCGGTAAAGAATCATTTGAAATTCTTATCAAATCGCTGAATGTTTTGATGCAGTCAACCCCACATAATATAGACGTTGATGAAATAATCAAAAGACTTGAGAATATCTCAGAGATAGAAAATGTTCACCACGTTCACATTTGGAGTTTGGACGGCAAAACAAATTTCTTTGAAGGTCATATTAATCTTAAGGAAGATGTTACTGTAAGTCAGAGTATGGTAATATATAAAAAAATAGAACAAGAATTAAGTAAGATGGAAATTTACCATTCAACTATACAATTCGAATACAAAGGATGTCCGGAATGTGGAGTTATATCTCACAAAAAGTGAATTTTTTAGTGAATATTTTTTAGTGAATCTTTCTAACTTATTATAGGCGAGATGCATGTAGTTGTCTTTCTTGGAATCATTATACCACTATTCAATACAGTGATCTTGTCGTCTATTCCAAGTAGTTGAATATACAATTTATTAACTGAAATATGTAAATCACCATAACCCGGTGAAAAGCGCGATTGAGTTTTTATTGAGTAATTTTCGCTCAAAATATTCTGAAAATTATCGTTCAAAGTTTCAAGAGCTTCCGAACCCCAGGCATCCAGCAACATACTATGTAATGTGGAATCTTTTGAAATATTATCTATGCATTCGTCTAATTTATGACCCAGGGTAGATACAAATATAACAAACTTTTCAAACTCACTGTACTTTTGTGGTATAGCTTCTTGTGGTATACTATACTTGTCAAAGATATCCCAGTAGACTACAGGCTCAACACATTCAAGACCGGTAAGGTATATTTTATTGACTATATCCATAAAATTTTCATCAGAAACTGTAATAGAGTACCTTGCACCAGCACGAGCTAAGAAAATCTTTTTTGATGGCATGTAGTGAATTTTTTCAGGGATAAATTTTTTCAAATTCGTTCACCCCTTCAAAGAAATATTTTCTTACTTAATTCCAATTTTATCATATTAAAATACAAAAAAATGGAGGTATGGCATGAAAAAGAATATTGGAATAGAGATTCCAGGGATATGTAAAGCTTGTGGTGGGAAGTGTTGTAAAACTTTTCCAGGATTAGCAACACCAGAGGATTTTGGAGCACCAGATAGAGATTTAATGCGCGAAAAACTATTAAAAGCTCTTATAAGCGGTAGATGGACAGTGGATTGGGTTGACCAAGATGCTGAACTTTATTTTGTCAGACCCGCTATCAAAGGCTTTGAGGGAAGCGTTTTTGACCATGCTTACAATGGAGAATGCACATTTTTGACAAATACTGGATGTGAATTAGATTTTTCTGAACGGCCTGAAAGCTGTCGAATGCTGATACCAAAATTGGAAGAAAGATGCGACCCTCAAGGCTACACTCGAATGTACGTATCGAAAATTTGGAAAGATTACGTTGACGTCCTTATAGATGTTGCTATAGAAGTTGAAAATAGTCAATGAGAAAGTAAATAAAGTAAAAAAACAGCGGGACAAATCTGAAAATCAAAATCCCGCTGTTTTTTACTAAAATTACTTTTTCTCAAGCCATTCTTTAAATGCATTTGTAATCGGTAGCCTTCTATCTTTTCCAAATGCCCTGTGTGTGATTTTCGGTCCAGGAGGCATTTGTCTTCTTTTATATTCATTTATATCAACCATCCAAGCTACTTTCTTAACCGTTTCCTCATCAAATCCTCTTTCTACGATATCGCTTACACTGTAATCTTCCTCAACGTACAACTTCAGTATTTCATCTAATATCTCATACGGTGGAAGTTTATCTTGGTCAGTTTGATTTTCTCTTAGTTCTGCGCTTGGCGCTTTTTCAAATACTCTTCTTGGTATTATTTCTCTACCATATTTTTGATTTACGTACTCGGCAAGCTCATACACAAAAGTTTTGTAGACATCTTTGATTACCGCGTATCCGCCAGCTGTATCACCGTAAAGTGTTGAATAGCCCGTGCTGATTTCGCTTTTGTTTCCTGTTGTGAGAACTATCCAACCAAATTTATTCGAAAGTGCCATTAGAATTACTCCACGTATCCTTGCTTGCAAATTCTCCTCTGTGATGTCAAACGGTCTATCTTCAAAGACAGGTTTAAACATATTCAAGAATGAGTTGTAAGCTTCCATGATAGGAATTGTCAGAAATTTTATTCCTAAGTTTTCTGCTAATATTTTTGCATCTTCTTTGCTATGCTCAGATGAAAACGGACCAGGCATGGAAACACCAACAACATTTTCTGCGCCTAACGCATCAACAGCAATACAAGCAACAAGCGTACTATCCATACCACCACTCAATCCTATAACCGCTTTTTTCATTCCATTCTTCCTTATGTAATCCCTAGTGGCTAATACCAAAGCATTGTATACTTCTGCAACTTTCGGAAGAGTTTTTTCCACCCTATTTGTTATTTTTGTTCTCTTGGGCTTGCTCTCAAAAGGCAATTTTACAATCTCAAGATTTTTTCTTTCTTCATCCATAATTTGTTTATCTTGGCGCCTTCTTGGATCTTTTACGCATGTTTTGTCAATATCTATTAAGTCGACATCAACAATAAGTAAATCTTCTTCGAATTGTTTTGCTCTTCCTATTATTTCTCCTTTTTCATTTACAACTAAGCTTGCACCATCAAATATTAATTCATCTTGCCCACCTACGCAATTCACGTAAGCAACTGTGGCAATATTATCGTTCGCGCGAACAGAGAGCATTCTTTCTCTCCAAGCGATTTTTTCCACATAGTAAGGTGAGGCTGATAGATTAACAATTAGTTGTGCGTCGCCTAAGAGCGATTCAAGTCTCGCAGGACCGCCCGGATACCATATATCCTCGCAGATAGTTATACCAACCCGAATATCTTCCAAAAGAACGACTAATGCTTTGGTTCCCTTTTGGAAATATCTCATTTCATCGAATACTCCGTAATTTGGTAAATAATTCTTTCTGTATTTTGCTTGCACCTTGCCATCATTTATAACGGCCGCTGCATTGAATATATCGCCTTCTTCATCGACAAAGCCAACAACAACGACCAACGATTTTGGAACGTGCCTTGCTATTTCTTCAATTGCTTCCTTATTTTTCCTTACAAAATGTGATTTGAAGAGTAAATCCTCCGGAGGGTAACCGGTAATTGAAAGTTCTGGGAATATAACGATATCCACATCATTTTCTAAAGCTTTATTGATATACTCGATAATTTTATTCTTATTTCCTTCTATATCTCCAACGGTTGCATTGATCTGGGCAAGTGCTAATCTAACTTTATTCATTTTCTTACCTCCTTGCGTTTTCTTAGTGATTTTACCTTTTCCCTGATGTTACCAAATGAAAGCATGAATGGAAGTGTAGTAAGTGTTAAAACTGTTGCTGTTGCTATACCTAAGGATACTAAGATTGCTATTCTTTTGAACAAAGCAAGTTCCCCACCAAAGAGTAAGGTTAAAAAACCACCTATTATTCCAAGAGCATTACCGATGATTGCTGGCCCTACGTTTTTAACAGATGTAAATATGTTTTTTGTCTTGTTATAATCATGCCCGATGTGTATTGAATAATCAATAGCCAAACCAATAATTATGCTGGATGTTAGTGCTGTAGATATTTCAAGTTTCATCTTGAATAAAGCCATGTAAACAAAATTTAAGATAGTTGCGAAAATAACCGGTGATACAAGTTTTAAGGCCTCAGAGAAATCTCTAAAAACAATCAATATCGTTAGAAAAACTATGGAAAGCGCGGCTATAAGACTTTGTATTTGACTGAGTAATATACTATCATTTACCGCTTTCCAGACAAATGGTGTACCAGCTAAATAGAAATCATAATTATACTCTTTAAGGCAATTATTTATAATTTCACTAACTTTATCAAGATTTTCACTACCTGGGGTTGTAAGGTTTACGGTTAATCGTATTGTTTTCCCATCAGCTATGTAGTGCTTTAAAAGTGGTTGTGTTCTCGAAGCTAAAACTAATACCGTGATTGGAACATTTCTTGGAAAATCAACGCTTGATATGTATTCTGATTTTGACAATTCATTTATTATCTTATCAATTATTTTATTATCGCCGGGTAGAAATACACCAGCTTTTTTCTCAAGAACGATGTATATACTATCTCTAATACCGAATTCTTTTTCAAGTATTTCGTAACCTTTCACAATATCAGATTTTTTGGAAAAGTAATCCGTACTTGTCAATCCAACTTTTATTTTTGAAATTATAAATGGAGAAATAGCAACAGCAATTATGACTATTGCTAATATAAACATTGCTACATGATTTCCGAAATACCTAATTCCGAATGTTTTTGGTGGTCTTTTAGATTTGAATTTTGACAAATTCAGTAATTCATGAACAGTTGTTAATGTTAGTATAAAGTCAATTAAAAGACCCAAAGAAACTAACACACCAAATTCTCTGAAAGCTGGGATCTTAACGAACAAAAATGATATGAAACCTATTGCTGTTGTCAACATTGAGAAAAATATCGGTGTGCCTATCTGTTTTCTTGCATCCTCTGTTCTAAAAGTTGCATTGTAAAAATGCAAAGGATAAGCAGAACCTATTATAATTAGAAACGATGGTACCATAGCTGTTAGTACGTTGACGTATCCTCCAAAGAAAAAATACAATGCATAAGTGTATAATGAGGCTAGAATAGGTATAAAAAGTGATATGATAGCAGCGCGTATGCATTGTGTTTGATAGGTAAATATAAGCAGTATAACAATGAACATGACAATTGGATAAAAGAACATTGACCTTTTGAGTTCATCGAATAATTTGTTATTAACCGACGCCTCAGAAAGTACTATAACAGGTTCGTCTTTCAAATCCTTTGTTATCCTTCTAACTATTGGCTCAACTTGACCGTTAACTTCGACTATAGCAAGAAATAACGCATAATGGCCATCACGTGAAATAAAAGTCTTCAAATAATCTGGAATATTTTCAATATCAATGGAATCATTAAAGATATATGATTCACTGCCAGGATAGTTGAGTATAGATATAACCGTTCTTACATTTTCCATCTTTTCTAATTTCGATTGAAGTAAACGCAATTTTGCTAGTGAACCAGGTTTATTTAATGGGATGTCTGATTTGTAAATAATTGAAATATTCGTCTTGTCGCCAAATTTTAGAGACATCTTTACAAGATTTTTGACTGCTGGATTATCTATTTCTGTAATAGGTTTTCCCGGTTTGTATCCGGGTAAAAATACCTCTATCTTTGTTTCTATATTTGCATAGTTCACAATTATTATTACCGATAAAATTAGTAAAAGAATGCTGATAATCGTATATTTAAACTTGTAGATGATATTTAGCATAAAATCATCTCCTTTGTGTGTTTCTAAATGTAAATCATTTTCTTTGTTATTCCACCGTCTGCAACAAAAGTCTGCCCAGTTATGAATCCACTTTTTTCATCGTCTGTAAGAAACATGACAAGATGGGCTATATCTTTAATTGTCCCTGCTCTTCCAGTTAGGTGTTGTTCGTGCTCCTTTTGAGAAATCTCTTCTCCTTCGTGCAATATCCATCCTGGGCATATCGCGTTAACTCTAACTTTTGGTCCCAAAGAATTCGCCAATGCGTGAGTTAATCCTAAAATACCGGCTTTTGATGCACTGTATGCTTCATTGCCAGGTTCTGACATTAAGGCTCTTGTTGAGGATATATTAACAATTGAACCTTTCCCAGGATTTTCGAGCATTAAAGGTACACCAAAACGAGCCATTAGAAAATAACCGGTGAGGTTTACATCGATAACCCTCTTCCATTCATTTACCGATAAACTCAGAAAATCTTTGAAGCCACCAATTGCCGCATTGTTTATAATCGCATCAAGCCTTCCAAAATTTTCCTTAATCTTCACATAAAATTCTGCCACAGAATATTCATCCGAAACATCTCCATGATAAAGTAAAACATTTTGTGCGAATTTACCCACTGGAAATTCTTCTAATGCCTTTTTATCAAAATCTATAATTCCAACATTCCATCCATTTTTTAAAAATTCAAAAGCTATCCCTTTCCCAATATTTTTTGCTCCCCCACTCACAACTGCAACTCTTTTGGATAATTTTTCATTTTTTATCATATTTTCCATGATTACCGCCTCCAAGAGAAAGCTCTAAGATAAATTATATCACTATATCAAAAATTAATAGCATCCTTTTAACAAAATTTAATGTATAATTATACTTTGAGAAAAGAAATTTAAGATGATAAGTGTATTTTTGTGCGAGGTGAATAAAAAATGAAAAGGCTATTCTCTTTGTTGGCTATTTTAATAGTTTTATTCGGGTTTGTTTATGGAGCTGAGAAGGTTGCGAATAAGGAGGCGAAACGTATGGTTGTCACGAGTGTATTCAAAAACGGAGAGTTTATACCGAAGAAATACGCTTGCGAAGGGGAAGATATAAATCCAGAATTGGTGATAACAAACGTTCCGAAGAATGCTAAAAGCATAGCAATAATATGCGACGACCCAGATGCGCCTATTGGTACGTTCGTTCATTGGGTGATTTGGAATATACCTGTGAATGGAGATAGCGTTAAAATACCCGAAGGCTTAAAGAAATTAGAAAAATTGACTGAAGGTACTATGCAAGGATATAACGATTTTGGAAAAATCGGTTATAACGGTCCATGCCCACCAAGAGGTCATGGTGTACACCACTATCATTTCAAAGTCTATGCACTTGATACACTTCTTGAGTTGAAAGGAAAAGTAAAAAAAGCAGATCTTGAAAAAGCTATGAAAGGACATATAATAGAAAGCGCAGAAATTGTTGGTTTGTATGAAAGAAAATATTAGATTTGGGAAATAATAAGATATAGAGCTTTTCCAAAATATTTCTTAGGAGGAATGAATCTTGGAAAGAGTATTTGTGGTCAGATATTCAGAAATAGGTTTGAAAGGTAAAAATCGTGAGTTTTTCGAGAAAAAACTCATAGATAACATTTTAAAGATTGTTAGACCTGCTGCTGTGAATAAGCGCTATGGAAGGATAATTGTAAGGATCGGAAGAAATGACCCAAATCTGCTTGAGGAAAGATTGAAGTACGTTATGGGGATTCAAAATTACAGCTTAGGTTACGCTCTTGCGCATGATATCGACGAAGTTAAGAAAGTAAGCTTGGAATTGGCAAAGCTGGAAGTTGAAAAAGGATATAAAACGTTTAAAGTATCTGCTCAAAGAGGATACAAAGATTTTCCTCTTAACAGTATCGAATTGAACAGAGAAATAGGAGGTTACATCTACGAAAATATCCCCGGGTTAAAAGTAGATGTTCACAATCCTGAATTTGAAATAGGTATAGATGTAAGGGAAAAGGAAATATTCGTCTTCTCGGGCAAAAAATACCTTTCTGGGGGATTACCCGTTGGTGTTTCTGGAAGAGCTTTGCTACTTTTAAGCGGTGGTATCGATAGTCCTGTGGCTGGTTGGTATGCGATGAGAAGAGGTCTAGAATTGCAAACACTAACATTCCTAAGCCCCCCAATGACCACGGAAAAATCTGTTCAAAAGATTTTGGATTTAGGAAGGGTGCTTTCAAGATACTTACCTAACGGTTTGAGGATGTGGATTGTCCCACTGACGGAAGTTCAAATGTATATAAAAGAAAATGCGCCTGATGAGTACTCATTGATACTTCAAAGACGTTCTATGATGCGTATTGCAAATATGATTGCCCGCAGAGTGAAAGCTAAAGCGATAATCACAGGTGAAAATCTTGGTCAAGTTGCAAGTCAAACTCTGACGAACATGGCAGCCATTGAAGATGCAAGCTCATTACTTGTAATTAGACCGCTTATTGGGTTCGATAAAATTGAAACAACGAATAAAGCGAAAGAAATCGGTACATTCGAAATTTCAATTCAACCTTACATAGACAGTTGTGTTGCTTTTGCTCCGAAAAAACCAGCAACAAAATCTGATATAAACGAAATAAGAAAAATAGAGGAAAAACTGGATGAACTAAGCGATTTAGAGTACCAAGCATTCAAGAAGCGCGAATCTTATAGAATAGAAAACGCATAAAATATTTTTCAACAAACATCACGTCTTATATTCTCATAAGACGTGATGTTTTTTTATTCTTTTACCGATGTAGCTTTTTTGATTAATTCCCTTTTATTTTTTGAAGCACTTTCCTCGGTTGTAAGTATTGATAATATATCTCCTGCATGGAGTACAACTTCACCGTTGGGTATTATCTCTTTATTACCTCTTCTAATGGAGACTATCAGACAACCTTCCGGCCATTTGAAATTTTTTATTTTTATCCCATCTAATTCTGAACCTGTGGAAATGGTTATTTCAATCAAAGTCTTTTGATGTGGCCTAATTAAGTTTCTTAATCCACCACTGCTTTCCAGAATTCTTTCTAATAACGATTCGTATATCGGTTCTTCATTTAAAAGTTCTGCAGTTATGTAAGAGACAAATGAGACTAAAGATAATTCCAAAAAGTGGTTGAGTGTTCCGACCATCTCCGTTATCAAAACTATCCCAGTTATAGGTGCTCTGACTATGGTGACAAAATATCCGACCATGCCTAAGGTTATAAAATTTACCATGTATGTATTATTTGTATCAAAAAAAATAAAAATACCACTATAGAAGGCTTTTCCTATGAGAGCGCCTAAAGCTAACATGGGAAGGAAAATTCCGCCTGGTGCGGACGAAGCGTAGCTAATCATCGTGAACGCAAATTTTATAACCAAAATTATTAAAATTTGTTTCAAAGTTATGTTAACTTTACTAGTTTTAATAACCAAATCGTGCCCTCCACCTAATACATCTGGAATTGTTAAGAGTAATACAACCCCTATCAACGAAGATATCAATATTCTATTTTCAATCTTCTTGAATACCTGTGTAGATTTTAAAAGTGATTTATTAAAATAGACACCCAAAATTCCAGTAACGAATCCTAACAATATTAAAAATGGATAATATTTTAATGGTATTGTGCTTGATAACTGAAAGTTAAATACGGGTTTTAATCCAAAAACAGTCTTTGAAATGAAATCCGAAACTATAGCTGCTATCATTGAAGTTAAAAGAACCATAGGCGAAAAATTTTTATGTAACTCCTCCAATGAAAAGATTACCGCTGCTAAAGGAGCATTAAAAGCTGCTGCTAAACCAGCGCTCGCTCCAGCCGTTATCAAATACTTTTCTTCCATTTTTGTCAGTTCTAATTTTCTGCTAAAATACATTCCTACAGTCGCACCTATTTGTACAGAAGGCCCTTCACGTCCTAAAGATAAGCCATTTAAGATTGCTAAGAATCCACCTATAAGTTTTTTGTAAATAGCTTTTATTGGATTATAATCTATTTGTCTTAAAATAACCCCTTTAATTTGTGGTATACCACTACCACTTATCATTGGTTCGGTTTTTACAAATTTTTTGATTATTAGAGAGTTAATTACTACTAAAAATAGTATCAAGAAAATATAAAGATGGTTCGAATTATACATATGAAGGGCGTATTCTCTTATAGAATCGGCTTTTGTGAGCATTATTCTGTATAATATTACCATTAAGCTACTGAAAATTCCGACTGCTATGCTTTTAAGTATTAGTTTGCTTTTCAATCTAGCAACCTTTTCAATTAATTTATCAGCTGATTCCTCTGCCATAAATATGCCTCCTTGATAGATAACCTAGAATTTCATCATAATACAAAATTATTTAAAAATCAATTTTATTTATATTTTGCTTTGAATCAAATATCTTAATTTTTAACCATATTTCAAACACGCGAGTATTATTTTGTTGTTAAATGTGATATAATGAAATTGCGGAGTTTGGAAATTATCATTCTTGAAAAAAGCAGGGGAGGTATATTTATGTATGTAAACACAAAAGATATTCTTGAAAAAGCAAGTAAAGAGTACTATGCAGTTCCAGCTTTTAACATTAACAACATGGAGTTTTTCCACGCTATATTAGAAGGAGCAATTGAAAAAAGAGCTCCATTAATAATTGAAACAAGCGAAGGTGCGATAAAGTATGCAGGAAACGGAGACATACATAAGGGAGCAAAATATTTCGTTGAGTTAGTAAGATTATTTGCTGATAGCGTCGATATACCAATAGCTTTGCACCTTGACCATGGTAAGCACTTTGAGTATATAATAGCAGCGATAAAGGCAGGGTATTCCTCGGTTATGATTGATGCTTCCGAAGAACCATTCGAGGAAAATATGAAAAAAACAAAGGAAATAGTTAAAATTGCCCATGCTGCTGGAGTTTCTGTTGAAGCTGAACTTGGTCAACTTGCCGGAATTGAAGATAATGTGTCTGCTGCAGAAAACGTGTTAGTTGACCCAGAGCAAGCAAAAATATTTGTTGAAGAAACAGGAGTTGACTTCTTGGCACCAGCAATAGGTACAAGCCATGGAGCGTTTAAATTCAAAGGAGAAGCAAAACTTGATTTTGAAAGATTGCAAAAAGTTAAAAAGCTTACAGGTATTCCTCTTGTATTACACGGAGCATCAAGCGTGCTTCCAGAATACGTAAAATTAGCAGAAGAATACGGAGCGGACCTTGGTGGGGCAAAAGGCGTTCCAGAAGAAGAGCTTAAGAAATGTGTTCAATTTGGAATAAACAAAGTTAATACTGATACAGACTTAAGGATAGCATTCATAGCTGGAATGAGAAAATTCCTTAAAGAAAATCCAAAAGAATTCGACCCGAGACACTATCTTGGAGCAGGTAAGAAACTTGTGAAAGAAGTAGTTATGAACAGACTTGAATTTCTTGGATGTTCTGGCAAAGCATAAAACGTGTTCTAAGGAGGGATTTACGTGCGAGTACTGGTAGTAAACTGTGGTAGCTCATCGATTAAGTATCAATTTCTTGATATGGACACAGAACAAGTACTTTGTAAAGGACTTGCTGAAAGGATAGGTATACCAGGTAGTAGAATAGTACACAAAAAAGACGACCAAAAAGTCGTTGTGGAAAAGCCCATGAAGGACCATGAAGATGCTCTTAAATATGTTTTGGAATTAGTAGTTGACGAGAAAGTTGGAGGAGTAAAAGACTTAAAAGAGATTGATGCCGTTGGTCACAGGGTAGTACACGGTGGAGAAAAATTCTCAGGTTCTGTATTGATAGATGAAGAGGTTATGAGAGTACTTGAAGAATATTCATACCTTGCTCCACTTCACAATCCACCAAATATAATGGGTATAAGGGCAATGATGAAACTTTTACCAGGGGTACCTAACGTAGCCGTCTTTGATACAGCATTCCACTCAAAGATGCCAGCGAAGGCTTACCTTTACGCTATACCATACGAATATTACAAAAAATATAAAATTAGAAGATACGGCTTCCACGGTACAAGCCACAGATATGTCTCTAAACGTACAGCCGAGATACTTGGACTTGACTATCACAAATCAAAGATAATTACGGTCCATCTTGGGAATGGAGCTTCCATTGCTGCGGTAATGAACGGACACAGTATAGACACATCAATGGGCTTTACACCACTTGAAGGGCTTGTCATGGGGACACGTTCAGGTGATATTGACCCATCTATAGTTACATTCCTTATGGAAAAAGAAGGACTAACGGCAGAAGAAGTATATACAATTCTTAATAAGAAAAGTGGTGTACTAGGTCTTACAGATGGCTTCAGCTCAGATATGAGAGATATAGAAGATAAAGCACTTGAAGGTGATCCAGTTTGCAGATTGGCTCTTGATATATACGAATACAGAATTGCAAAATACATAGGCGCTTATATTGCGGCGATGAATGGTGTTGACGCAATTGCATTTACTGCGGGAGTTGGTGAAAATTCCCCGATAACAAGAAAAGAAATTTGTGAAAACTATCTCTCTTATCTTGGTATAAAGATAGATGATGAAAAGAACAACGTAAAAGGCGAGGAAAGAATAATAACGACACCTGACTCAAAGGTAAAGGTATTACTCGTTCCAACAAACGAAGAATTGATGATAGCAAGAGATACAAAAGAAATTATCGAAAAAGGCCTTAAACAACTTGAATATTAATTTAGTTTTTGTTAGTAAATAATTCAATGCCAGGCGTGAGCCTGGCATTTTTCTTTTTCTTGTTGTGTGGTATAATTAAATTGATAATTAATAATTTTTTGGAGTGATTATCTTGCTTATACGTAAGCGCTATGTCTATTTAGATGCCCCAATGAAAATAGAAAGTAATAAGGGACAAATAGAAAAAGAAAAACAAGAGGAAAATATAAGAAACGAACAAGAATTATTAGAAATGGTGGCTCGTGCAAATAAAGAAGCCGAGCAAATAGTTTTTTCTGCCCAAAATCAAGTACAACAAATGATACAACAAGCTCAAGAAGAATACAATAAAATAATCGTGGAAGCAAACAAAAGAAGCAAAGAAATTATCGATAACACAGTCAATGAAGTTGAGGAAACAAAGAGAGAATTAAACGAAAGAATAAAAAGCATATTATTTTCTTTTGAAACGTCTTTTGATAACTTACTCTCAATGTATTCAGAGAAGATTGCTACCATAACTAAAATATTAGTTGAAAAGTTTCTTGAGAAAGAAATCGATTCAGAGGTAACTAAGAGAAAAATTGAAAAAGTTCTTTCACATGTGGTTGGAGCGACAAAAGTGAAAATTCATATAAATCCGGAAGATGCAAAATTAATCGACCAAGAAATCCTAGACGAAATTCGCTCTAAAAATTACGAAGTTGTATTAAATGATTCCGTAAGCCAAGGTGTAATTGTTGAAACGGATTTAGGTACGATTGATACCACTTTGAAATTTCAATTTGCTTTGCTTGATGAGATATTCGATGAAGTTTTTAAACAAGAATTATAGAGGTGAATTTATACGCCGAAGTTACAGGAAAATATAAAGTTTCTTGAAATTATAGAAGACAAAGTCAAAAAACTTAATCCGTATGAATACGCTGGTGAAGTTCAAAAAATAATCGGGTTAACAATTGAATCCCGAGGTCCTGATGCTGCACTTGGGGAATTATGCAAAATATTAGTTGGGAATAAAAAAGCATTAGCAGAAGTTGTCGGATTTAAGGAAGATTTAACGATTTTAATGCCTTTAGAAGATGTGACTGGATTGAAAAAAGGGTGTGAAGTCTTAAAAACAGGCCGAACTGTTAGCGTACCTGTGGGAGAAGAATTAAAAGGAAGAGTTATAGACGCTCTAGGAAGACCCATTGATGGGAAAAGACTTGTTTTGAAAGAATACAGACAAATTGTGAGTGAAGCACCAAATCCACTAATTAGAAAACGTATTTTGGAACCACTTCCCGTTGGAGTTCGTGCAATAGATGGATTTCTAACGTTGGGTAAAGGACAGCGTATAGGTATATTCGCAGGAAGTGGTGTGGGAAAAAGTACACTTTTAGGTATGATAGCCAGAAATACGACAGCTGATATAAACGTTATAGCACTTATCGGTGAACGTGGAAGAGAAGTTAGGGAATTTATTGAAAAAGACCTTGGAGAAGAAGGTATAAAACGTTCCGTAGTAGTTGTTTCAACATCCGATCAGCCTGCTCTTCTTCGTATAAAAGCGTTGTTAACAGCCACAACGATAGCAGAATATTTCAGAGACAAAGGTTATGCGGTTATGCTTATGGTGGACTCCCTAACCAGATGGGCGATGGCCCAAAGAGAAGTTGGGCTTGCAATAGGCGAGCCACCTACAACAAGAGGATACCCACCAAGCGTTTTTGCCCAATTACCAAAGATACTAGAGCGTGCCGGTAATTCAGATAAAGGAAGTATAACAGGTATATACACTGTGCTTGTCGAAGCTGACGACTTTAATGAACCTATTTCAGATACAGTTCGTGGAATTGTCGACGGACATATAATACTATCTCGTAAACTTGCTGAATCAAATCATTTCCCAGCTATAGACGTACTTATGAGTATAAGTAGGCTCATGGTTGATATTACTAAACCAGAACACATACAGTCAGCGAGAGCTATAAGAGATATAATAGCAACATATAACGATGCCAAAGACCTTATAGATGTAGGCGCGTACAAAAAAGGTGCAAATCCAAAAATAGACAAATCGATAGAACTTATCGATGAAATAAACAAATTCCTTAGACAAGGAATAAAAGAAAAAATGTCGTTCCAAGATACAGTGGATTATTTAATCTCTATAGCAAAGAAAATATAGAAGTATAAAAATCCTCATTTTTTAAGTTCTATCCTTTTAGTGTAATAAACCAAGAATAAAAAACTAAAAGAAACACCCCCGAAATGGCATAAAAAACCATTAAGGGGGTGTTTCCTTTGGAAAGATTAGAAGATTAGAAGATTAGAAGATTAAAAGCCCAGAAAATGTAGGCAGCATGGAAATCATGTTTTTAGCCTTTTAAAAGCGTCTATTAATTCAACAAATGAATTTTGGAATTTTTCAATCTCATCTTTTATTACATTTATTGCTTCTTCAAGCTGTTCCACTCCAGCGTAAGTTTGTTCAACAGCTTCATGTGTTACCCTTGAAATTTTTGTTAAGTTACTTACGTTTCCCACCAATGCATTCATTACATCCGAAATTATATTTAAAGACTCTTTAACGCTACTGAGATCTTTCGTGACTTTTTCTGCTAAAAGAATTGTTGAAGTTATTGATTCTTCGAGAGATTTAAGCGATTGTTTTGATTCTTTTGTTAACTGTCTTGATGATTCTGAGAGCTCCATAATCATTTCAGAAATTCTTGAAAGTCCGTCTCTATCGATATTTTGTTTACTTGTTTCAATGGAAGCATTAATCGCGAGAACTGTTATGTTATCTGATATCTCCGTTATCTTCTCAGTAAAATTGTTGAGCAAGGAAGTTTGTGAAGCAAGATGTGAAGCTGAACTTGTAATTTGTTCGATTATATCTGTGAACTCCTTTATTCTTTTGAGTATACTTTCAAGTTCTGCTGAACTTTCTTCGACATAAGCGGCGAACTCCTCAAGTGATTTGTCAAGTTCCTTTGATGCATTTTCCGTATTCTCACTCATTGATTTAATCTCAGAAGTTGAAGAAGCTGTTGAAATAATACTCTCTGATATCTTACTAAATTCACTAATCCTTTCCTCAGCATTAGTTGCAGTTTCATTAATGTTATCAAGCATCTCTCTAAATTTTTTGGTGGCTTCTGCGAGCTTATTTCCCATTTGAGATATTTCGTCATTCTCTGTTGTTTCAAGTTGAATATCAAAATTTCCAGAGGCAATCTTCTCAACTTCTAAAATGAATTTATCAAATCTCTTTTGAATCTTCTTACCAGTTTTAGAAGTAATTATGAGGACAAATATTGTGACGAGAGTAATAATCGAAATTTGTAATATAAGTCCTAATAGCCTATAATAAGAAACATTTGTTATGTCTCTCTTAATGTACAATGCCGCAAAGGTTTCACCTTTGTCATTTTTTATAGGCACTCCAACATAGAGAGACTTCCGCTTGCTCATCATATCTAAAAATCCATTGTAAATTTTGTTTTTATTAAGGTTATTTGTGAAATCTTCGACATCAGATGGCTTTATTACTTTATCTATCTTATTTCCATTTTCATCATACACGATTACCAATATTCTTTTTTCAGACTCAGACTTTAAAAATGTATTTTCGTCAAAAATTTTAATATCAGCTTCTAAGTTCCCAATATATTTTCCGTTGAAAAAGACTGGTGCAGTGTATCTTAGAATAACTCCTGAATCATTACTGTAGATAGATGCTATAGGTTTGAGAGATTGTTTGATTTCTAATATATCTTTTCTGTAAGTTTTTAAATCATCTCCGTATTTGTTTGGATTGGATGTTCTTAAGAATGAGATACCATCTTCCGTATGGAAATGAAATTGGTAGAGGCCAATACTTTCGAATGTTTTTTGGTATGGAGTTATAGTTTCGATAAGCTTTTCTCTGTCTTTATTCTGAAATGCGGCTATTATGTTTTCATCAGCAAGAATCTTATCAACGATATTTTTTGCTTTTTCTTTTTCCAATTCTATTCTTTCAGAAAAGTCTCTCATTACTTCATCTGCAATGAACTTCTCCCAAACTTTATTTATTGAATTCTGAATAAAGATACCGATGATGATTGAAACTAAAGCAACAATCAATACTAGTAAAGGGAAAAATACAGTAATGAACTTTTTGATACTCATCTTGCTAACTCACCCTCCTTTTTAGATTGATATGCCTAATATTTTACTAAATTTGAAACCCCAAACTATTCTCCTGTTTGTTCGTGAAAAGTTATAACAATTTTGTCATATACTATATCTGAATTAATTCCATAATCATCGTACAATACATCCCTTATAGTTTCTGCTTGCTCGATATAGTCGGTATAATAGACGAATACAACATATATTGTACCATCTTTACCGAAAGCCGGGAAAATTTCAATCCTATCTAGAAATTCTCTTGGAAAAACATTTTGGAAAGCTCTTAAAGTTGGCAAGACACCTTCATACATTTTATCAAATGTTATTGAAATAAGTTCATTTATCATTCCACTTATTTCATAAGGATCAAATTCTTCTTCTGCCGTTTCTTCTTCGTAGCTTTCTTCATACTCTTCTTCTGAATACTCTTCTTCTTCTTCAACTGTAGTTGCTTCCTCAGTCGTTACTTCTTCGGTTGTAGTTGCTTCTTCTGCATATTCTTCTTCATTCCATTCTTCGGTATATTCCCGATTCTCAATCTCGCTTGATGCAACCTCTTCTAATAAACTTTTTAGAAGATTTTGATAATTTTCAATATTTGCCGATATCTTCAGATTACCGTTTTCCAACCTTTGAACATTTAATTTTATTATACTGTCTAGTCCGGTTTCCATAACTGACAAATTAATATAAGCATACATGAGACTATTTTTAATTTCGCTTGAATCTATACTTACGCCATTTGTGTTTTTAGTTTTTACATTGATTACACTGTTTTTTTTGTCGACTTCTACAAAAAATGGTTTATCCGAAAATTGGTTTATTATATCTTTTTCAAACTTTGGATCATATGTTCCTGATAATATCATCTCTTGGTTCATATTAACTGAAAATACAGCATCTGTTAAGTATTGGCTTATATTTTCACCAACGACCTCTTTTAAAAACATATCTAAAAATAATTTATAATCCTTCGTTGTTCCAATTACAGCGACAGGATTTTCAACTATGTTCAAACCAGAAAGATAAGTTTCAAACTCTTTCATCAACGATTTTTCATATTCCGTGAGTTCTTTTTCGATTAGAATTTCAACATTCATCTCGTTGTCATTTACTTTAACTTTCATCTCGTCAGACACGGTCTTACCGTACAAGTCCACCGTGAGGAATGACCAAATACTATTTTCACCAAATCCTTTGTAATATATATAAGTATCTTGAGGAATGTCAATTTTAATTGTCGGAGCTTTTGAATTAATCATGTCTTCAACGATTCTTCTTTGTAATTCACTTGCTGTGATATAAACATCGTTTGGTCCTTCAATTAAATAAAATGTTATTGGACCTAAAATGACTTTTTTTGTAATTTGAGACAATTTGCTGGTAATAATCGACGTTTCTTCACCAATCAAATTGTTTAGAATTTCAAGTATATCATTAATTTTTACTTTCTGAATATCTACAACTACTGGGAGAGCAGAAATTAAATTGACTATCATTTCTTCTTCGTTTTCTGATTCACTAATCAAATATAACTGAAGAATTTTTAAAAGGCTTATAGAAGTATCACCAAAGATAGTTACAGGTCCTATGTTGTAATCGACTTGAACATCCAAAGAATTTAACAAATCATCCAATGAAGAAAAATAGAGTACAAATTTAGAATTTTCCGGAACTTGGATTGAAAAAACCATTTGTAAAGACAAAGTTAGGAGTAACGTTATAAATAAAGTCCTAAAAAACCTAATTTTCATACGAGCTCCTCCCTTCTCTGAGTTGAAAAACAAGCAAAAAAAAACATCAGAACAATCCAAGCCGCAATTTTTATTTTCGATTTTTAACTTATTTTAATGTTTTTTATTTTTGCTTTAACATTTAAACGATACAATACAAATTGTACCACAGGTTTTTGTAATGAGTGCCTGCCTAAATTAAATTTACGTCTTTATCTAAAAATTCACGATTAAATAAGCTATTAAATTAAAATAAGCCTATTTTTTTGTTAATTTATGGAAATTGCTTTAATTTAAGTTTGAAATAAATATTTAATTAATGATACAATTTAAAATTCAACAGTTCCACATTAAAATATTGGAGGTGTGAGGTATGGGTAAAAAGGTTTTAACTTTTGTTGCGCTACTTTTTGTTTATTTCGCTTTTGCCCTCAACGTTATAATCCTTGTTGGGGATGGTATGTCTACAAATCAACTATTTCTCGCAAGCATTCTTGAAGGAAGAATTTTAAACACGATGACTCTTCCTTACACAGGTATAACAACAACATACAGTGCAGATTCTTGGGTTACAGATTCAGCGCCAGCCGCGAGCGCTCTTTTCAGTGGGTTTAAGATTTTGAATAAGGCGATAGGGGTGCTTCCAAATGGTGAACCTGTTCCATCCATATTTGAACTTGCCAAGAAAGCAGGTTACAAAATAGGGATAGCGGTTACATGCCAAATTACTCACGCAACACCAGCGGGCGTTTACGCAAATGTTGATAACAGAAACGATGAGCTTGGAATTGCGAAACAATTTGTTGATAAAGAAGTGGTAGATGTTGCGTTTGGTGGAGGATGGCAATGGTTTACACCTGCTTCAAAAGGTGGTTCAAGAAAAGACGAACTTGATTTGATTAAAGCTGCTATGGAGAAAGGTTATAAATACATATCAAAAGTAAATGAATTGGAAAATCTCAGTGCAGAGAATGAAAAAGTTCTTGGCTTATTTGCTAAAGATTATTTAGACCCAGTATCTGAAAGAAGCTCATTGCAACCTAAACTCGACCTCATGACAAAGAAAGCTTTAGAAATTCTCTCCGCAAGTGGAAAACCATTTATGCTCATGGTTGAAGGTTCGCAAATCGACTGGGAAGCGCACGCCAACGATTTCTATGGTGTATGGAAAGAAGTTGTCGAATTTGATGACGCGGTTAAGGTCGCTCTTGATTTTGCCAAGAAAGATGGAAATACACTTGTGATTGTCCTTGCTGACCATGAAACAGGTGGTTTATCACTTTCCACAGGTGGATATGCGATAAACGTTGAACAAGCGAGAAAAGCAAAGGGAACAACAACGATGTTTTTAAAACAATTTAATATAAACGATAAAGATGCGTTCATCGCTGGAATAAAAGAATGGTACGGTGTAAATATGAGCGATTCCGAATACGAAACACTCAAGAAAGTTCCATCAAATAACTTAAGAAGAGAACTCGCAAGATACATTAGTTTCAAAGTCGGTTTTGGTTGGACAACGTACGACCACACTGCGCAACCTGTACCAGTATATGCCTTTGGACCTGGCGCTGAGAACTTCACAGGAGTACTTGACAATACAGATATAGCGAAAATTGTTGCGAGGTTAACAAAGATAACAACTGTTCAATTCCCATCTATCGTTGCAAAATAAATTAATAATTTATTCTGAATTAGAGAAGAGGTGTGGTTTTCAAACCACACCTCTTTTCTAATTCTAAATATGTGATAACATTTTTTTGAGGAGTTATAAAGGAGGTGCTCCATATCAATTATGCCAAAAAAAGCAAAACAAAACACTTTAATAACTGCTATCGTTTTATCAATAATTACCATTATCTTAATACTTACTCAAAAACAAGGATTAATGAAAGCGTATGTAACTAGAGTTGTCGATGGAGACACCATTAAAGTTGAAGCAAATGGTAAAACATATACAGTGAGATTAATAGGAGTAAACACTCCCGAAACTAATCATCCGACAAAAGGAGTTGAACCCTATGGGCCTGAAGCCAAAGAATTTTCAATGAAACAATTAACAGGAAAAACCGTTTGGATTCAATTGGATGTTGAGGAGAAAGATAAATACAACCGTTTACTTGCGTATGTTTGGCTGGAAAAACCAGTTAATTTTTCGGAGGAAGAAATTAGAAAGAAAATGTTCAATGCGATACTTTTACTCGAAGGATACGCGCAGGTTATGACCGTACCACCCAACGTCAAATATGCTGATTATTTTGTAAAATTCCAAAGAGAGGCTTTTGAAAAGCAAAAAGGGCTTTGGGGATTGAGTATGTACAATGAAAACACGAAAAGTGATTTTGTAGTTTACATATCAAAAGATGGAAAGAAATACCACTTAAAAAGTTGTAGATATGTTGATAGTAAATACTTTCCAGTGAATATAGAAGAGGCTAGGCAAAAAGGTTATACACCCTGCGGAATTTGTAAACCAGACGAAGCATATGAAGAATGGAAAAGCAAATAAACTAACAAAAGCCCCATACGGGGCTTTTGAATATTCCAAATATTCTATATGATTAGAAAAAACCTAAAACTTCCCATCTATACCAAAAGATACAGTCGGCTTTATTTTTATTCCGTTTCCAAAGTAAACTCCGAATCCAATATCGGTATAAATGCCTGCTCCTCCGGATGAGAATATACTATCTCTTAAGTAACTTGTGAATCTTACTCCACTTTCAGCAAAAATATCCCAAATATCTTTTGATACGATATATTTTCCACCAAATCTTCCAAATAAGCTTAAATTACTAAAAATAGGATTGTAGTATTCTAGATACATGTATGGGTAAAAATCTTCTAAAACTTCATATGTGATTTCAATACCTGCTCCAAAAAGTATTCCCCAGTAATAATTACCGTAGATATCAAAACTTGTGAATCCAGATGCCATACCAAATCCGTTATCCTTTAAAAATAATTGGAATGTTATTCCTGTAATTTGTGGGTAATTTTTCGTTTCCAAGGCCAAAGTGTTCGGATAAATTTTTTCATATGGAATAAGATAGAAAGCGGTTGCAGAAGATTTATTTTCAAAAACTTTACCGATTTTTACATAGCCGGAAGTGTATCCATTATCTATTATTTGGAAAACATATCCTTGCTTGATTCCAATATTCTCGCCTGATGAAAGTGTAACCATTCCATCGCTTACGCTAGAAACCATGGAAATAAGTGGGAATAGTTTTTGAATATAACTTGCTACGTATCTTGCATTATTTGAGTAACTCCAAATCTTCGATAAATATTCTGAACTTGCAGATTCTGAGCCAAACCTATCTTTAGGTTCTTTTAAAGCTGTTGAGTAATTTTTCGAAATACTGTATGAGCCTATTAGTGTTCCTCTTTCTGTGTCAAATACTTTTAGTAAGAATCCAGTATACATTTCTAGAATATCAACGGTGGTCAAGATATAGTCGTAAAATCCATAGGCGCTTGTATAAGTTTCTTTTTCCCACGGCCCGCCGTAGTATCTAACATAGTTTCCTTTTTCCATATCTAAAACATATGTTTTATTTTTAGAATCGTATGAATAATACCTTCCAATTTCTACACGAACAGGCACATCAGTATAATATCCAATAGCTGATTTCTTTATATATCCTCCGTTGACATCATTTTCAAAGAAATAGTATCTTTCAGACCTAACTTTTTCAGTTCTTTCAACGTAATTTTCAAACGTTATCATATATTTTGGTGGCTTAAATTGTAAGAAAACACCCTTTCCAAACAAATCCTCAAAAGCTATTGTTTTAAATAATTCATCAAGGTACAACCTATCGTATATGTTATACCGTGTATCTTTTTGTAATTCTTTTAGTATATACATCCTTTGCGTTTTATCAAATTTTTCATCGAATATTACCGCGACATCCACTTTATATGGACTGTAATTATTTGGATTCTCTCTGCATAATTTAGCAGTTGATTTCAAAGCTTCAGAAAAACTATCCCCACTAGCGATTATTGGAGTTACAGATCTCACAAATATCTTCTCAACATCGATATCCGTTATGTACAAAGCTATGTAATAACTTGTTTCGGTTATGTATTTTTCATACCTTTTGTAAAAATCGCTTATTATGTATTTCTCTTCTTCCTTCCTTGCCCAGGGATAATTGCTAAGATAAACATACAAACCATAAGGGTCAGGGACGTATGTTTTTTTGTTGTAATCATATTTGTACCTTGTTTTTGAAGATGTATAATAATAACTTCCCTTGTGATAAACATACGTGCCTTCTCTATCTGGTACAAACTCATTTACTTTGTAACTGTAAGTTTCTTTTTGTATTCCAACAACGTGAACTATTCTTACAGTTTTCTCCGGTACATCTGAAAAAATATTCGAGAGTTCTTTCGAAATATCAATATTTTCATAGTAAGATGGTAAATTTTTATCGATGATAACGTAAAGATTATTGGCAAATATATTTGAAATAGCTAAAACCAAGAAAATAATAAGAGTAAAGGATAAAGACTTCTTTACCATGAGACCCCACCACCTATCCTAAAGGTGTTGAAAGAGGTTAATTGCTCAATTGGAATAGAAAATTCGAAATTTAACAAGCCAAATTTGGTTGATAAACCTAACAGTGTTTCTATTTTTCTCTCATCTAAAATCGTTTCAGATACAGTTATGGAAAGTTTACTGAGCAGGTAGAGACCATCATCTCCCGTACCTATTAACCTGATTAATCCGCTAAATGTAAAAATGAATTTATCGTACGTTCCATTTATGATACTTTCCAAATTAAGCCCAACTCCAGTCTCAAAGTAAGAGATTGGTTCACGATGTATATTGAATTGCTTAATAGGCAATGTTAACAAAATATATGATTCAGTGAGAGAAAAACTTTGATCTGTTATAAACAACATTTTAAATCCCATTGGAAAAGGTTCTTGCCCACCTTCTTTTACTTCATCTTGAGGCTTTATTTCTTCCCCTCTTTTTATATACACAACCTCACATTCGCTGTAATCCTTCCCCGTCCTTCTAACAACAACTTCCGCTATCTTGTTATTGTTCCTGTATATACTGAAAACCTTTCCAACCTTTACAAAATCATCCTCACCTATATTTAAGATAACCCTTGGAAACTTAACTTCCTCAACGACACCAGACAACTTTTCTTTAAATTCCAATACCGAGTGTATTTTGATGGCAATATCAGAAGCAAGACCGGAAATAACATCGTTGAAGCTATTTTCCACTCTTAGCAATCGGTTGTTATACGGATCGTATGAGTGTTTCACGGCATAAACAGACGAAGAAATTTCAAATGAGCCAGAAAGAACTTTATTGTTGTTTACATAGAGCGAATAATCTGCGTTTCCTTCAACTATGTACACAACATTCGTATGTGGGACTCTCGAGTAAAATGAATCAAAAACCATACTGTAATACTTCCCATCGATGCCTTTTACATAACTCCCCTCAGAGCTTTGAACATAATTTTCCTTTCCATTTACATATTCAAGCTTATATCTAACTCCCGGATAAATCCTTATATACTCTCCAAAATTATAAATATAATCACCAGAAATATTATTTTGTATGAATTCTTCGTATACATTTTCTTTACGGATTTGTTGAATGTATACATCAATTTGGAATGTTCCCTGCGGGGAAGTTTGCTTGGAGAGAATTTGTTCGGCAGAGGAAAGTAAATCCTGGAGCCAGAGTTCTGAATAAAGCAATTTTAAAGCATTTTGAAGGGCAACTTCAAATCGTTTAGAATCAACAATCTCTGGGAAAATCGCAGACTCAGAAACTGTTTTTAACACATTGTCAGGTGCGTAAACACTTATTGCGACATCGATAACTGGCCGAGCGAAAAAACTATTGACAGGAAAGAGCAGAAATGACAAAGTAAAGAGTAGAAAGACATAAAAATAAAACTTGCCAAAATTTCCATTCATCCATATCCCCCCTTTGGCAAATGATACTTCAACTATTCTCAGCTATATATTAACACTAAATGGTGTTTTTTCAAAATTTGGTTTAATTATAATTAAGATTAATATAACAAATTCTAATTGTAAAAACGTATATATCTTCTATTTAATCGTAATCACCTCTTAGAATTTTTGGAGAAAAAATGATTTTCTCTTGTTTATTCTCTAATTCCTAAGGGACTGACCGAAGAGTAAAGGGAACGAAGAATGGTGGAGAATTTTTGGTGGGGGAAATGACGATTAAGCCTATTCAGTTCAACAAACGGTAGACGGAGGATACATCGTTGCTGGATATACTACATTTGGTGCTGAATGGCAGGATGTATATATTCTAAAATTAGACAGTCAAGGTAACATACAATGGGAGAAAACATTTGGAATGGAGGATAATTGAGAGAGATTAGGAAAATATTAAGAAAAGAAAAAAGCCCCAGGTTTTTGAACCTGGGGCTTGTTTTTTTCATGGCAGTATATATTATACCACACACTTAAAAATTTGTCAATACCCTAATTTTTAATTTTTATTTTTTTAAAATTTCCTGAGATGGGTATATTTTACAACTCAATTTTGGAAAAGTCAACTGGTATTTGGTATAATTTTAAAGTGAATTGTTTATACTAATTGGGGGGATACTTAAAATGAAAATTTTGCATACATCGGATTGGCACTTGGGTAAAAGGCCAGTTGGTGGCATAGGTGAAAATTCGTATTCTGATTTTAGATATAACGATTATTTCAATGCTGCCGAGTATATAGTCGATAGGGCTATAGAAGAGAATGTTGATTTGTTCATTATCGCTGGTGATTTATTCGACTCTAATAAAATAAATCCAGATATACTCGAGCGTACAGAAGGTATTCTCAAAAAGCTCAAAGATAAAGATATCCCTGTTTTTACCGTCCTTGGAAATCATGATATCGCATACGATAGAGATTCTTGGGTTGATTATTTGGAGAAGAAGGGGTTATTAGTAAACCTTGGTTTTGAGCGTGATGGAGAAATTTTTAAATTCGAAGAATGCGAATTTAGGGGTTTTAAGATTTACGGCGTTCCGTACCAAGGTAATCTTATCGATGAAGTTTTGCAAGGTCTCTCAGAGCAAATAAGCGGAGATAATAATATCGTGATTTGTCATACTGCTATCATTAGCGAGGAGACTAATCAAGAATTGCTGCCAGGTTGTGTAACGAAAGAGATTATAGATTCTTTCCGTGGTAAAGTTATTTATTTTGCTGGTGGGCATTTTCATTCTAAGAAAATCTATCCAGCAAGTCAACCATTCTTTTATATCCCCGGAAGTCCAGAATACTGGGATTTGTACGAAAATGGCGAAAAGGGATTTTTCATATTCGACACAGATACCTTTACTCATTCTTTTTTCCAATCCCGCAAACGAAAAAGAAGTATGCATAAGATCCAAAGTTCCAAGATTTATGATTTTGTCGCCAATTTAGAAGTGGAGGATGGAGAGATAGTAATCCTGAGGGTTTTTCTTGATAACGACGATTTTATTGACGTTGATAGAATAAAAAAGGAATTGTTGGATAAGGGAGCTTTAAAAGTAGAAAGCAGAATCGAGATTAACAATGTCAAAGATATAAATGGCAGTGAGATGAGGTATCGAAGTAAAGAGTTGATAGAAAAAGAGTTAATATCATCTTGGAATAATGTATTTTCAATTAGCGAAGAGAGAGTTAATGAAACGTATGAGTTTATAAGGAAGGCTAAGATGTTCTTTGAAGACGAAGATTCGAATAATTCAGACGAATATATTTACGAGATATTCGATGAATTTATCGGCAGAATCATGGGGGTTCAGAGAAATGATTAATAAAATTAAATTGGAGAATTTCAAATGTCATTTAGATAGAGAATTTGATTTTGTCTCTGGGATTAATGTTATCGTTGGAAGAAACGGCGCGGGTAAGAGTTCCATATTCGAAGCGCTTGGGATGGCTTTGTTTGGTGTAAGTGAGAAAAAGCCTAAGGACCTTATTTCACGTTTAAGTAGTCAAAATAGTTATTTTAAGATAAATGTTAAATTTACAGGGGAAGATGGAATAAAGTACGAAGTAGAAAGAGTGTACAAATCGGGAAAAAATAGTTGGGTACTAAGGCAAGTGGGGAGTAACAATGTGATTACTAACAAATTAGATGAAGTTCCAAAGTATGTTAGCAAACTCTTGGGGCTTGAGATAACGAATTTCAAAGAACTTTTCAAAAACATAATGTGCGCTTATCAAAATGATATTACAACAGTATTCGCAATGCAAAATGAAGAATCCAAACGTTTTTTTAACAAGATATTCGAGGTAGATGTGTACGATAAGATTTATAACAATTTCAAAGATGTCATAAATAAATATGAAGCGAAAATTAGTGAGTTAGATGGTTCAATAAACATTTTGAAGAATGACATTGAAAAATACAAAGGTATCGACGAAAAATTATCGAATATTCGTGATGAAATTTCAAAGAAAGAAACTGAAAAGAAAGATTTGGAAACGTTAATTTATTCTCTAAAGTCTAAAAAGTCTGAGTTGGAAAAGCAAATAGAAGACGCTCGGAATCTAAAAAATGATTTGGAAAAAAACTTGAAAGTTTTGGAAAGCACGCAGGCGAATTTAGAAGAAATTTCAAAGCAGATTGTGGAAGCCGAGAACGCTCGAAAAATTATCGAAAGGTTAGAACCTTCTTACAAAGAGTTTGAAGCCTTAAGCGAGAAAATAAGTCAAAAAAGAAAGCTCGAGCAAGAACTCAGGAAAAAGCAACAAGAAAAGCAAAATATTGAAATGAGGATTATAGAGCTTAAGAATAAAATCAGTGTCGCGGAAGCAAAAATAAATGAAACTAACGAAAGATTGTCTATTTACGATGTAGAAATACAAAAACTCCAAGGTGATAAGTCAAAACTTATTGAAGAGATAGAAATCAAAAGGACAGATTTAGAAAAAGCCAAGAAAGATATGGATGAAGCAAAAAAGGTAAAAGAGAGTATAAAAAGAATATATCAAGATTACCGTGACAATTTAAAGGAGAAGGAAAATATTGAAATTGAGTTATCAAATGAGGAAGAAAAGAGGGAAAAATATCAATCACTGATTGAACAAATCCAAAGTTTGCAAAATGCTATTGATGAATTGAATAAAAAGATATCAGAAGAAGCTAATATAATAAGTGAGAAAGCCAAAATCGAAAACGAATTGGAAAATTTAGAAAATGCCTCAAGACAGCTTTCCAGTGGAAATTGTCCGCTTTTAAATGAGCCTTGTCAAAATATACTTCAAGCCAAGGGCACAGATGTGTATTTTGGAAACAAGCGAGATTACTACAAAGAAAAGCTGAGTGAACTTCTAGAAAAGGAAAAAGAAATCAATACAGCAAAGAACAAAAAGGAAGAGATTAGTAAGCAGTTAAAAGAAAAAGAAACGGAAGCTGGCACGTTATCTCACCAAATCGATGAGATGGATAAGAAAAAAGCAAAATTAAAGCAGATAAGTGAATTCATTGAAGATATAGCGCAAAAATACGGAGACATTTCAAAGTTAGTTGAAGAAGCTGATAACAGATTAAATGAGATTAACTCAGCTATAGGTTCGATTAATGCGGAAATAGATAGTAAATTTAATCAATTAAAAAATATTGAAAAAGAAATCAGTGAAAAGACAAATCGTTATCTCAGTATTAAAAACGAGATAGATAAACTCTTGAAAGAAAAAAGCGAATACGAAGATAATCTAAAAACTTTCGAGGAAAAACTTGGAAAATATGTTGGTATAGATGAAGAATTAGATAGAGTAACCAAAGAGATTGAAGAACTTGAGTCAGAGAAGAATAAGCGCGAGGTTGATTACAAAGAATATATGATTAATAAAAAAATGGCTGAAAAACTCGAAGAGTTGAACGAAAAGAAAAAGGTATTGGAAAGTGAAATAGAACAAAGCAAGAAGATAGTGGACGATTTAAAGGTGAAAATTAATATGTTGAAACCTTTAGAAGAATTAGAAACAGAAAAAAAGAGTATTGAGGACGAACTTGAGAAGAAAAACGAGGAACTAAAAAATTTAGAGGTACGTTTAGGGGAATTGGGAAGAGATGAAAATCAATTAGTTAGTCAAATTGAAGAAAGAGAAGAGAAAATCAATCAGTTAAGAAATTACGAAGACAAAAAATCAGTATTTAATAAAAAGCTGGAACTAACGAAAGAGTTCAGAGAGAAAATAAAAGTGATGGGTGTTAAAGTTACGGAGTACTTGACACGCCAAATTGTTTTGGAAGCTACAGAAAATTACAGAAAGATGACAGGGAATCAGGAAAGTATAGAAGTTGACCATTCCGAAGGAAAGTACATATTCAGACTCTCAGATCCGATTAAAGGTGTTCGAGAATTTAGTGAACTATCAGGTGGTGAACAAGTTAGCGCGGCTATTGCGTTGAGGATAGCTATCGCTAAAATATTAGCTAACGCAGATATATACATACTTGATGAACCAACTGTCAATCTTGATGAGGAAAGAAGAAAATTGTTAGCTGAGAATTTGAGAATATTACTTGGAAATATATCTCAAGCGTTTATAATAACCCACGATGAGGAATTTATAGGCAAAGGTTATCATGAGATAAGGCTATAAATTTTATAACTTTTGCGGAATTTGTAAAACCGCAAAAGGAGGTGGAAAATTTGGAAGAAATTTTGACGCTTGTAAGTTGGCTTAAGAATTCAAAATTTACCACAGTGCTTACCGGTGCTGGAGTTAGTGTACCGAGTGGTATTCCTGACTTTAGAAGTAAAAATGGAGTTTATTCCAAATGGGGACAGGAAATTTTTGATATAGATCTTTTCCATCAAAATCCTGACAGATTCTACGAATTCGCAAAGCAAGAACTGATAAAAATGCTCGATGTCGAACCTAATGAAATCCATTATTTGCTGGCTTATCTTGAAAAGTTGAATATAGTAAAAGGGGTTATAACCCAGAATATAGATAATCTTCATAAAAAAGCGGGAAGTCAGAAAGTTGCGGAAATCCATGGAAATGTACGCACTTGGAGTTGTTTGAAATGTGGTAAAAGATATGATTTATTCAATTCACAGCATAAAGAATTTTTGATTGACAGAAATTTTAGATGTGAATGTGGTGGAGTAACAAAACCGGATATAGTATTTTTCGGTGAAATGTTGCCATTGAACGAGTACTCTAAAGCAGAGAACTGGGCTAAAGAAAGTGACGTATTCATAGCTATGGGCACGTCACTTGTTGTTTACCCAGCGGCGCAATTGCCTATTTACGCAAAGCACAGTGGAGCAAAATTGTGTATAGTTAATAAAAATGAAACAGCGTTTGACGATTACGCTGATTTAGCAATTCATATTGACCTGATTGACTTTGCGAAAGAAGTAAAAAGATACTTTTAGAATATCTTTCTTCTGTAATGACAATACGGGGCTTTTCCCGTTTTTTCGTAATAATCTTGGTGGTAATCCTCGGCAAGCCAAAAGTCGCTTGCCTTTTTTATTTGCGTCGCGACTTTATACTTTTTACTAAGTTCGTCCTTTATTTTCTCTGCCACCTCTTTTTGCTTTTCGTTTGTATAGAAAATAACGCTTTTATACTGTTCGCCTATATCTGGTCCTTGACCGTTTTCTTGTGTGAAATCGTGAATTTCGAAGAAATACTTAACCAAAGTCTCTTCGTCGATTTTTAGCGGATCAAAGATAACTTCAACGGTTTCATAATGACCTGTTAGACCTGTACACACTTGCTCGTACGTCGGATTTTTTCTATGTCCACCCATATATCCAACGCGTGTATCAACTACACCGTCAAGTTGTTTGAAAAGGTGTTCCACTCCCCAAAAGCATCCACCTGCAAAGAACATCCTGTCAATAGGTGGTTTTTGGCCTTCGGGAATAAATTTCATTGATACTGAATTTACGCAGTGTCGAACATTTTTCGGTGTGAAACCCTCTCCGTAGAAAACGTGTCCAAGATGCGCGCCACAGTAAGCACAAACAATTTCCGTTCTTTTACCATCTCTATCTAACTGCTTTCTCACGGCTCCTGGTATTTCATCATCGAACGCTGGCCAACCACAACCAGAGTGGAATTTATCGTTAGAATTGTAAAGTGGTATGCCACAGTTTTTGCATACATAAATTCCTTTCTCAAAATGATTTTCATATTCTCCGGTAAATGGTGGTTCAGTTCCTTTCTCAAATAGGACAAATTTTTCAAATTCACTTAGATTATTGTTTACAATCCTTTTTTTCATAATTTTGCCTCCATAATTATATTGAGTTTAATTATATACTTAATATAATTTTATCACAAAAAGATAAAAAATAAAGTCATGAATTTGAATCAATAAAAAGCAGGAAATAGTTGATAGATTATTTTGATGAGTTGAAACAAAAAAATTAATAACTTAATGTGGATTTATATTATTATTAGATAAAGATTTTTGATGTGTTAAAACGCCTGAGTAATAGGAAGGATGATGTAATTTGTAACAGACAAAGGTAGATAGTTGTTACGCGAGAAGGCTTTACAGTTAACAAAAGATGGTGTAGAATGAAACTCGCGCTGCGAAAAAGCAAAGCGCAAGAGTAAGAAAAACAAAAAAATAAAAA
>NZ_LNGG01000010.1:0-32847 GCF_011057735.1 Fervidobacterium sp. 2310opik-2
GGATTATCAAGTTATCTTCTGTTATTTCGCTTTTTGAGTTTGAGAATGTATTTAAAGTTCATGGTGATGAAGTCCAAATAGAGTTAATAACTGATGGACTAAAAGCGTACGAGATAGCAGTAAAATTAAATTTTGATAATGTTGAGCACAGAGAAGTAAGACTAGGTAAAAACAACGAATGTGAATCGAAATTTTCGTTATTTAAGGTGTTTGTGAAAGCGAAAAGGAGCTTCAAGAAATTTAGCAACATACGGTACTATGTAAATGGTTTTTGCGTAGTAAGGAACCTATGCAAGTTATATGAGAACGAAAATGAGATGATTATAGCTTTAGCTTCCATCATCACTACTAGTTAACAGCATCCACTAAAGGTCATCTTCTATATTTATTATAACATAGGTTGGCCTCATTTTCAAGATATTTAATATATCTCATGTATATAGAACAATCAAAATTAAAAATTAACACTTCCACCAACAAATGCGGTTTGGACAAATTCACTGCCATTCCAAATGTATTTTATACCTGCGTATAAATTACTAAAGACTGGGTATGCTAACGTAAGGTGTGCATCAGTATTACTATCGAATAAATTACCGTTCTCGAAAGGTGTATCATCGTATAAATAGCCGTAAAGTACAAGTCCGTTTGTGCCTCCCAATGGAGGAATATTAACAACTCCTTCTCCACTAAACGTCATTTTACCTTCAAAATCGCCCTTTAATCCAACCAAAACTTTCCCGTATTGTTCAAGAATTAGACCAGCTTTAGCTATATATCCAATTTGTTGTTGATAATTTTCAGGTCCAAAACTATCTGAGCCCCTTAAAGCTGGATATCTTCTTCCCAAAAGCCATGGTGCAAAGCCGTTGGAAGCGTAATAAGGACCTGCAACAAGTTGGAAAATACCAAAATCGCCAAATATTCCACCAAACGCACCGTAACTTGTTGTTCCGTCTTTCCAAATTTGTGTATCTGCTTCTACACCCACAGAAAAACCAAGCATAGGAAGCGTCAAAGCACCGCCTGCTATATATTGAACTGGCGTAGCGTTGCTTTCAACTGTCTCCATACCACCAAAAACTGAAAGATCAAAAAGTGCAAGTTTCATAGATGCATTAGCCGTGTAAAGCGTATCTGATTGTCCAAATGTGAAATTAGTTAGTTGTTTAATCTCATATGGTATATGGGCACTTAATTTCAAAGATTCAATTCTTATACCCGCGTCTAACGTTCTAACACTTGGCAGATAGTAACCACTGAAAACAAAGCCCATTCCGTATGTAATGGGTTTCATATTTCCATACCTAAACCAAAATGTCCCAAGGTCTAATCCAAGCGCTGTGATATTAAGTCCATCAATAATATTTGTACTACTTGAAATCCCTGGCGCACCAAAGAAGAACTTTCCAGTTGTTAGATCTGTTGCGTAAGTTGTCAATGTAACACCAAGTGTTAATGGACCAACTGTGAATTCTGGACCAAACTCATAAACCATATAGTTATCTTGACCGATCTTAACAGTACTAACATTCAAATAAAACTCGGAAAAAACTAATGAAGAAAAAAGGACCAAAACCAAAAAATATATAACTTTTCTCACAAAAAACACCTCCAGTTTTCGATGATTGATTTGATGTACGAAAAACTTATATGGTATTACCAAATTTATATGTTTTATTATATCATACTCTGATATTTTAGAGTAAAGGAACCTCATATTTGTTCAAATTAGAAAAAAGCTGGGACTTTTTAGCCCCAGCATAATGCAAAAATTTATCTGATCCGCCTTTTTGAGAGCATAAGAAATTATTTCTTTGCTAACTCATATCCTCTCATAATTGCTTGTTTGTTAACTTCTATAAGCGCTGTTTTTCCGCCACTTAACTTTTTCTCAATGGCTTTGAAAATACTTTCAGTACTAACAACATTTGTCGCTCCAACAACGGCACCAAGCATAACCATGTTGGCAACTTTTAAATTACCAATCTCATCAGCAATTTCGTTACAAGGTATCTTTAACACGTTGATATCATTTCTCTTTGATTCTCTATCGATAACTGATTGATTAAGGAAAAGATAGCCATTTTCCACAACATATGGTTCAAACTTCAATAAAGAGGGGATATTCATAGCTACAACAACTTCTGCCTTGTCTGTAACTGGTGACGCGACTGGTTCGTCACTTACCACTACTGTACAATTTGCTGTACCTCCCCTCATTTCCGGACCATAAGAAGGCATCCATGTAACATTTTTACCCTCAATCATACTTGCAAGAGAGATTATTTGTCCCATCAACATTACACCTTGACCACCAAATCCAGCAAATATCATTCTTGTTGTCATTTCTCATCACCTACTTTATCTACAAATGTTCCAAGAGGATATTCTGGAACCATATGTTCTTCAAGCCATTTTAAAGCAGATATAGGATCAACACCCCAGTTTGTTGGACATGTTGAGAGGACCTCAACCATACCAAAACCAATACCATTAACTTGCGCTAAAAATGCCTTCTTTATAGCTTTCTTTGTCTTTTGAACATCTTGCGGTGTATTTACCTTTGTTCTTGCCAAGAATGCAACTCCTCTTGCCTCTTTTATAATTTCTGCTACGTGTAGAGGATAACCATCGTTTGATGCATCTCTTCCATATGGTGTTGTTGTGGTTTTCATACCAAGTAGTGTTGTCGGGGCCATTTGTCCACCAGTCATACCATATATTGCGTTGTTAACAAATATTGTTGTTATTTTTTCACCTCTGTTTGCGGCATGAACAATTTCAGCTGTACCAATCGCAGCAAGATCACCGTCACCTTGGTATGTGAATACATAGAGATCTGGTCTTGCACGTTTAATACCAGTTGCAACTGCCGGAGCTCTACCGTGTGCAGCAACGGTTGCGTCAGTGTAAAAAAATTGGTAAGCAAAAACAGAACAACCAATAGGGGCAACTGCTATCGTTTTTTCTCTAATACCAAGTTCATCTATAACTTCAGCGACAAGTCTATGGATAATTCCGTGTGTACAACCTGGACAGTATGTAAATTCCCTTTGAGTGAGACTCTCTGGTTTCTTATATATAACTTGGAATGCCATATTTATTACCTCCCGATTTTCGATTTCAAAACTTCAAGTATTTCTTCTGGAGTAGGTACAACTCCGCCAAGTCTTCCGTAGTATTCAACTGGCGCATGGTCTTTAACTGCCATTTTTACATCTTCAAGCATCTGTCCCATATTCATCTCAACATCGAATACTAACTTCTTGCCTTTTGCAATTTCTTCGAGTCTTTCGTATGGGAATGGCCATAAGGTTATTGGTCTGAACAAGCCAACTTTTATACCTTCTTTTCTTGCTTGTTCAACAACACTCTTGGCAATTCTTGCGACTGTACCAAACGCAGTTATAACTATATCCGCATCTTCTAATTTATATTCTTCCCATCTTTTTTCTGTTTTTTCAATAACTTTGTATTTTTCCACCAATCTCAAATTCATCTTTTCAAGAACGTATGGATCTATGTCAAACGATACAACAATATGTTTTTCTCTACCATTTGCACCAGTTAACGCCCAGTCTTCATGTGAAGGTAATGTACTTAAATCTCTAAATTCTGGGAATGTAACTGGCTCCATCATCTGCCCAATAACACCATCTGCAATGATTAATACGGGGTTTCTGTACTTATCTGCTAAATCAAAAGCTAAAACCGTTAGATCTACTGCCTCTTGGACGGTCGAAGGGGCAAGTACTATCAATTTGTAATCTCCGTGCCCGCCTCCTTTTGTTGCCTGCCAATAATCACCTTGCGATGGTTGTATGTCACCCAAACCTGGTCCACCACGAACGACATTAACAAAAACAGCCGGTAATTCAGCACAAGCCATGTAAGAAACACCTTCTTGCATAAGACTGAAACCTGGAGAAGACGTAGAAGTCATAATCCTTGTGCCCGTACATGCAGCACCGTAAACCATATTCACGGCAGAAACTTCACTTTCAGATTGAAGGAACGTTCCATTAACTTCAGGCAATCTTTTTGACATATATTCTGGTAATTCATTTTGCGGTGTGATTGGATAACCAAAAAACAACCTACAACCAGCTCTGATAGCTGCTTCTCCTATCGCTTCAGTACCTTTTACTAACACTCTTTCTGACATCTATTTTCCCTCCCCATTTATGCGCTTTCTACTTCTCTGTAAACAGTTATACAAGTATCTGGACACATGTTATAACAAAAACCACAAGCAATACACTTATCAACGTACTTGGCTTCAGCGGGATGGTAACCTTTTGAATTAAAACCTTCAGAAAAATCAATAACTTTCATAGGGCATACGCTGATACAAAGTCCGCAACCTTTACACCTTTCTTGGTCAATCTCAATCTTACCTTTTACTTTTGGCATCTTATCTCCTCCTTCTAACAAACAAGTTTTATAAAACTTCATGAAATAATTCCGAATTAATATCGAATCAATAATTTTCCATTTTCATAAATCTTTTGATTTTGAAAATGGGATATTTTAAGTCGTCTACGTTTAAAAATTCAGGCACAACGGTAAATTTCACTGGCACCTCTATTATCTCTGACACTTTACTTACTATTTCTTCTCCTTTTTTAATCAACTCTGGGGTTGTTTCATATGAAAGATTTGCGTTGTTTATAAGATAATCAACTTCTATTCTTGCTACTCTTCTCAACTGCTCGTAAGCTTTTATAATTCCATCGACGGTTGATGAAAATGGCCTTGCTATGTTAACCACCATACTAATTTCTGCATTACCAAGATACGGCTTCAAATAACCAAGGACAACTATACCGTTTTCTTCACCACCAACATCGATAACTGTTTTATACTCTTGATTAACAAGGTAACCAATCGCTCCACCAGTTATTATGGGTAAATCCGCATTTCTCAAAGCGCCTTTTGGATACACAGTGACTAATCCCATTTTTTCCAAATCTTCAGCTACGTCTCTTGTTCTAAAATATGGAGAGATTATGTCACCATCGATTATCGCAACTTTTTCGTATTCATCCTTCAATTTCAATGCCCAGTTTATAGCTACTTCCGTTTTTCCACTTCCAAAAAGTCCAATAAAAGCATAGTTTTTTGCTATTTTATTTTCCATATTTTTCACCTTATTCTTAATTTTTGAATTTTTAGACATTCAATTTATTCTCCCAATATATCTTTGCTTCCTCTTGACCCCTTAAAACCCTAAGTGCTCCCAATGCGAGAGCCTTCTCTTCATCTCCACCAGGAAAGACTAAAATCGGTGCAATAAATCCAGCATATTCAGTAAGCCATTTAACCATATAGTCTTTATCGTATGCAAGACCGCCTGTAAGGACTATAGCATCCACATCTCCCTTTAATACCGCCGCCATCTTTCCTATCCATTTGGCTATCTGATATGCCATCGCTTTGTAAACAAGCTCTGCTTCCTTGTTTCCTTCTCTAATCATATTTTGCACGGTCAAACCATCGTTTGTGCCTAAATAATCTACCATTCCACCAGCACCTTTAATTTTCTTTTTCATTTGGTCAAGAGTGTACTTTCCACTGAAGCATAAATCAATTAATTGAGTTAACGGTAGAGTACCACTTCTTTCAGGTGTAAACGGCCCATCACCATCAAGCGCGTTGTTCACATTAACAACTTTCCCTTTTCTATGCGCACCTATTGAAATTCCACCGCCCATGTGAACAACTATTAAATTTACATCTTCGTACTTCTTTCCAAGTTGTGCAGCAGCATTCCTTGCGGTTGCTTTCTGATTTAAAGCGTGGAAAATAGATCTTCTCTTAAACATCGGATGACCAGTATATCTTGCCAAAGGTTCAAGTTCATCCACAACCACTGGATCAACTATAAAAGAAGGTATGTCGTATTTTTTAGTAAATTCATAGGCAATTAATGCACCAAGATTTGATGCATGTTCACCGTTTTTTGCATCTCTAAGAATTTCAAGCATATCCTCTGTCACCTTATAGGTACCTCCGGGTATTGGGTCAAGAAGCCCTCCACGCCCTACAACAGCTGAAAGCTCAGTTGGTTTAACACCAATTTCGTTCAAAAATTTCTCAACAATTGTTGCTCTGAATTCAAATTGATCGGTTAGTTTTGCGTATGGTGCAAGTTCTTCTGCAGAATGTCTGAGAGTTTTAGAAGCCATCATCTCTTCATCTTCAAAAATCGCAACTTTCGTACTTGTTGAACCTGGATTTATAGTCAAAATCTTCACATTATTCACCACCTTTAATTTATCCTTTTATTCTGTCATTAAACATGTAAGTGCTAGAGACAACAATTTTGTTTCATCGCTATCTGCCCTTGACGTTAACGCAACTGGGCATTTTGCACCAATAATCGCAGAAGCAACCTTTGAACCGGCAAGAAAAACCATTGCTTTGTAGAAAATGTTACCAGCTTCTATATCAGGCATGACAAGAATATCCGCATCTCCAGCCACAGGACTTACAATTCCCTTATGTTCGGCAGCTTCTTTAGACACAGCGTTATCTAAAGCAAATGGTCCATCGATAATGCAACCCTTTATCTGGCCTCTATCGTTCATTTTGGCAAGTAATGCGGCATGAACGGTTGCCTCCATCTTTGGATTCACAACTTCTATAGCACCCAATATAGCTACTTTAGGTTTTTCAACACCAACAGCTTTTCTTGCAACAAGGACGGCATTTTCAATAAGGTGAACTTTTTGATCAAGATCTGGCGCAATTGTCATACCTGCATCCGTTACTATTAACAACTTATGGTAAAGAGGTGTTTCGAATATACTAACAAGTGACATGGTTCTACCTGTCTTAAGATTATATTCATCTTTCAAAACAGCCTTCATTAAGTCACCTGTTTTGATATTCCCTTTCATAACAAAGTGTGCTCTCTTATCAACAACTGCCTTCACTGCATCGTCAGCGGGATTCTTAGAATCGATTATTTCGTAATTTTTCAAATCGACTCTAGCTTTTTCAGCAGCAGCTATTATCTTTTGAGTATCCCCGAAAAGAATTCCATCAACTATTCCCTCGTTCCTTGCCATTTCTACGGCTCTTAAAACAACATCATCATCCGCAGCCGCGACCGCAACGATTTTTTTACCGTTATTTTTTGCTTTTTCAAGCAATTCAAATAATTTTGTCATTTTTCATCACCCCATACCTTTTCTTTCTCTTCACCTGTTAATACTCTTAAGGCGCCATAAGCGAGAGCTTCCATTTCCATCTCACCAGGTACAATGAAAATTGGGGCAAATTTGTAGATGTAATCTTTTATCATATTTATAAATTTTTCACTGTAAGCCATTCCACCGGTAAAAACAATTGCATCTACTTTACCTTTCAAAGCTACACACATCGCGCCAACTTCTTGGGCAATTTGATAAGCCATAGCCTCGATAACTTCCATCGCTTTTTTATCAGTTTCAGCCATTTTAAACGCTTCTCTCAGATCGTTTGTACCAAGGTAAGAAACCAATCCACCATGTCCGATGAACATCTTTTTTATTTCTTCTTTAGTATGTTTCCCAGAATAGCAAAGCTTTACAATATCCCCAACCGGCAATTCTCCGGTTCTCTCTACACTAAATGGTCCCTCATCGTTTGCGTTATTAACATCTATCATTCTTCCTTTCTCAAATGGTGCAACGGAAATTCCACTCCCGAGATGTGCAATTACCATGTTCAACTCATCGAATCTCTTTCCAAGTTCTTCAGCAATCCTTATGCCAACTGCCCTCATATTTGAAATATGTGATAAGCTTTTTCTTTCAATATCTTTAATTCCGGAAAGCCTTGCCTCTGGAATCATCTCATCTACACTTACTGGATCGGTTATGTAAACTGGAATTTCTTTTTTGCATTTTTTTGCAAGTTCGTATCCTATAACAGCTGCGAGATTCGAAGCATGTTGGACTTTTGTTTTGTTTAAAAGATAATCAACCATTTTTTCGTCTACTCTGTAAGTCCCACTCTCGACTGGTGGAAGTATCCCTCCGCGCGCTGCGATAGCATCTAAATCTTCTACCTTGAGATTATTCTTTTCTAAAAACTTGATTATAGCTTCTTCTCTTAATTTTTTTTGGTCCATTACTGTTGGGAATCTTTCAAGCTCTTCGACGGAATGCTGAAGGTTTTCTTGGACTAATTTGTTTTTGTCCTCAAAAATAGCGACTTTTGTGCTTGTGGCGCCTGGGTTTATAACGAGAATCTTCATATCAAATCAACCCCTTTTTCTTCCCGTATTTTACAACAACCTCTTTGAGTCTTTTCACACCTTCAATGATCTTTTCTTCAGGTGGTAAGCAGAAAGATAACCTCATAGAAGTGGATACACTATCATCAACGGTAAATGCTTGACCGGGTATGTAGTATATCTTCTTTTCTTTTGCTATTTCGAACATATCCATAGTATCGAAACCTTCAGGAAGAGTCACCCACACAAACAATCCACCTTGTGGATTGACCCATTTTGCACCTGGGATATCTGAGAAATTCTCTTCGAGAGCTTTAATCATGGTATTCTTCTTTTTTCTGTAAAGTTCAATACCAGGTTTTAACTGCTCGAATAAATCGTATCTTTCTAAATACCTTGCGGCAATTCTTTGATTCAAACTTGGACTACAAAGATCTGCAGCTTGCTTTGCCAAGGTTGCTTTTCTAACAATATCAGCACGTCCAATGATTATTCCCAATCTGAGACCTGGTGTAAGAATTTTGCTAAATGTGTTTAAAAGAACAACTCTATCCGGACCTGCCAATTTGTAAAGTGATGGCAAATTTTCACCTTCAAACCTAAGCATTCCATAAGGATCATCTTCTAGAATCAATATATCGTATTTCTCCGCAAGTTCTATTAATCTCTTCCTCTTCTCTAAGCTCATCGTCACGCCGGCGGGATTATGGAAGGTAGGGACTGTGTAAATAAACTTCACTTGGTTTACCAACCCTTTTTCATCTAGCTCCTTCAACTTCTTTTCGAGATAATCGACATCCATACCATCATCTTGTAAAGGTATAGTTTCGAATTTTGGGAAATTAATTCTAAATGCACTTGCAGCACCAAGGTAAACAGGAAATTCGGCTATACATATACTATCTTTGTCTAAGAAAATTCTTGCAATCAGGTCAAGAGCTTGTTGCGAACCCGTGGTAAAAAGCAAATTTTCACGTTCAATTCCGGTTATTCCATACGCTTTTTCAAGGAGTTTTACCATTTGTTTGGCAAGTTCATCATCACCTTCAGTTGTGTTGTATTGTAACGTATATTTATAATCTTTTTCGATAACTTCTTTGGCAATTTCAGCAAGTTCGTGTCTTGGGAACGTTTCTGGATCGGGAACTCCACCGCCAAAAGATATAGAACCTGGTACTGAAGCATACTTTAAAAGTTCCCTAATAAGTGAGGATCTCAAGTTTTTACCTATTTCTGAAAGTTTGCTTTCTAAATCCATCTTTAACCACTCCCCTGCTTTTTATAGAATTTTTGATTTGCTTTTTTGAGTTTGTCCATAAAGTTGTTAGCAAATTTATGCCATATTATCTAATTTAAAAAACATTCAATAAATTTTGAAAATAAGGCTTTATTCAAAAAGTTACAATAAAATTTATGCATTTTTTTGCATGAAAAATTTTGCAAACACTAATATTGATTGATGTTTGTGATTACATATTCAGTTTTCAAGCTTTTTGAATAATATAATTGAAAGAAATACAAGCTAAATTAAAAAAACTTCATAAAGTTATAATTAAAAACTAAATTCCACCGTTAAACAGGTTTGACAATTGATAAAAAATAAGTGTAAATGGTAATTGGTACTATTACACTTGATATTGCCATTTCTATATTACAACAAGGGGAGGTTTAAAACATGGTTAAGAAAAACTTATTGCTTGCTCCAGGACCAACACCGGTACCACACGAAATACTCCTTGAAGGTGCAAAAGAAACAATTCATCACAGAACACCACAGTTTGTAAAAATATTGGAAGAGACTCTTGAATTAACAAAATATGTTTTTCAAACACAGTATCCTGTTTATGTATTAACCGCATCTGGAACCGGTGCACTTGAAACCGCGATGGCAAACCTCGTAAATCCTGGCGAAAAGGCTATCATCGTTAGTGCCGGTAAATTCGGTGAAAGATGGGTTGAAATTGCAAAGGCTTACGGTATCGTACCAGTGGAAATTAAACTCCCATGGGGTAAAGCAGTAACACCAGAGATGATTGAAAAAGCAATGAAAGAAAACCCAGATGCAAAAGTTGTCTTTACAACGTACAGTGAAACATCAACAGGTACAGTTATTGACCTTGAAAATATCGCGAAGTTAACAAAAGGCACAGATGTTATATTAGTAACAGACGCTGTCAGTGGATTGCTAGCTGAACCATTGAAAATGGATGAATGGGGAGTTGACGTAGTTGTCTCAGGCGCTCAAAAAGGTTGGATGCTCCCTCCAGGATTGGCTTTCATAGCTATCAACGACAAAGCATATGCCAAGGTAGAAAAATGTACAAACAGCAGATACTATTTCGACTTGAGGAAATACAAGAAGAGCTCACCAGACAATCCATGGACAACAGCAGTAAACTTAATCTACATGCTTAACAAAGCCGTTAAAATGCTTAAAGAAGAAGGCATTGAAAACGTTTGGGCAAGGCACGCTCTATACGGTGAAGCGACAAGAGCAGCCGTTAAAGCTCTTGGATTAACATTCTTCTCCGAAAGACCAGGTAATGTCCTTACCGCTGTTAATTCACCAGAAGGTATTCCAGCAAGTAAAATTACGAAATTGATGAGGGACAAATACGGCGTTACAATAGCCGCAGGTCAAGAACCAATGAAAGATGAATTATTCAGGATTTCACACCTTGGATACGTTACACCATTCGACATAATCACAGGTATAACAGCCTTGGAATTCGCACTTAGTGAACTTGGTTACAAAGTCGAGATAGGAAAAGGAGTCCTAGCCGCTGAAGAAGTTCTCTTCAAAGGGTTGGTGAAATAATATGAGAGTACATATAAACGATCCTCTTGACAAACAAGCAACAGAAAAACTTGCGTCTTTGCCTAATATTCAATTAACATCTCAACACTACGAAAAAGAAGAACTTATAAAGCTTATGCCAGAAATCGAAATTCTTGTTGTAAGGAGTGCCACAAAAGTTACAGCGGATATAATCGAAGCTGGAACAAAATTGAAAATAATAGGAAGAGCAGGTACAGGTCTTGATAACATTGATGTCAAAGTAGCTGAAGCCAAAGGAATAAAAGTAATCAACACACCAGGTGCAAACAGTATTTCTGTTGCAGAACTCACGATAGGGTTGATGATTGCATGTTCAAGACATATCGCAAGGGGAACAATAGACTTGAAGAACGGTAAATGGACAAAGAAAGAACTTGAAGGTCATGAGCTATACAAAAGAACAGTTGGTATAATTGGTTTTGGAAACATTGGAAGAGAAGTTGCAAAAAGATTGCTCGCCTTTGATATGAATGTATTAGCATACGATCCTATCGTAAAAGAAACTGATATGAACGTAAAACTTGTTGACCTCGACACATTAATTTCCAATAGTGATTACATAACAATTCACGTACCACTTACTCCAGAAACAAAAAACTTAATTAACAAAGACACAATTTCAAAGATGAAAGATGGAGTAATCATAATCAACGCTGCTAGAGGAGGAATAGTAGACGAATCAGCACTTTACGAAGCTCTCTTAAGCGGGAAAATCTACGCAGCGGGTTTAGACGTATTCGAAGTCGAGCCACCAACAGACGAACTTAGACAAAAACTTCTTTCCCTTCCAAATGTTGTTGCAACACCACACGTTGGAGCATCAACATTCGAAGCGCAAGAAAGAGTTGGAATGTTACTAGTCGAAAGATTAATAAAAGAAATAGCTGGGTAAAAAGCTAAATAACAAAACAAAAAAGCAGGTGCTTATTCATTATAGCACCTGCTTTTTTGTTCAAAAACAGTTTTCATCTTATTATCATTATGAAGTTACAACTGATAAAATTTTTAGTAAAATTAAAATTTATTTATTTGAATTACTTTTCATAAAATTATCTAATCAAAAATCAAATTTAATTTTATCACTCTTGACAATTGAGTGATAAAAAAGTATAATATAATCGGAAATTGAAAAAAGTATTAAACCAGAAGCTCTACCAAAGAATATTGATAAATAGAATTTAAATTAAAAAAAACAAAAAGATTGTGGAGGTGGGATTATGTTAGCAAGAAGGGATTACTTCTTCGAACCATTTATGGAATTACAAAAAGAAGTTGACAGACTTTTCAACGAATTTATGAGACCATTGAAAACTGACTTCGAGTTCTATCCACGTGTAGATGCATATGAAACAGAAGATAAAGTAGTTTTAGAATTAGAACTACCAGGCGTCAAAAAGGATGAATTAAAAGTTACAGTAGAAGATGGAGTTCTTAAGATATCTGGTGAAAAGAAAACAGAAAGAGACGAAAAAGGTAGAAACTACAGAATCGTTGAAAGAAGCTTTGGAAAATTCGAAAGGGCATTCATCATACCAGATTACGTAGATGTTAAAAACATTTCGGCAAAATACAACGACGGTGTCCTTACATTAGAAATGCCAAAGAAAAAGGAAGAGAAACCTGCATTGGAAATTAAAATTGAATAAATATTCAAAATACCCAAAAACAGGTTCCTGACTTTTGTCAGGAACCTGTTTTTTTTTACTTAACATATCTTAATGTAAAAAAAGAAATAAACGAAGTTAAATATTCATAAACAAAAATGAACTAAGAAGTTACATACAGTGTCAAACATATATCTATGAGTCACACTGGAGGTGAAAATATGAAAAAGATACTTGTGCTTAGTTTTTTGATCTTGGGATTTGTTTTAGCAATGAGCTTTGAACTATCAGTGTTAGGTGGTATGGAACTGAGTGGAAAGAACAGACCGTACATAGGTGCAAGGGTTGGTACACTTTCAGCCGGAATCTCTCTAATGTTGGAAGCTTACTATCCTTTGTCAACTTTTGAACAGGTACAAGAACTTGATTTCACACAGATTCAGTTTGTAGAGCTAGACCCATATCTGTACATTGGCATACCGATAGGAACAACTTTAATCTATGCAGGAACCGCACCAATTATTATTTTTGATATCGTCAAAACGGATTTTGCAATCTATTCTTACGAACTTTTCCATGCAAAAGTGGGGCTTAGATTTGGCAGTGGAATAGTTTTCTTCATCGAAGGTATGACAACTTTAACTACTTCTTTCCAAACACTTGGCATCTATGCTGTAACGGCTGGCATAGGCATTGGATTTTAGGAGGTAAGCTGACATGAAGAAAATCTTAAATGGTATTTTACTTGCAGTACTTTTAATAATATTTTTATACAGCTGCTCAAATATATCAACAGCACCAAGTATAATACCGCCGGATCCTATAGGCACGACAAAACCTTCTATTGCAACTTATTCTGAAGGTGAAATATACGGTAGCATAGATTTAAATCCTTCATTGCTACCAATAGCTGTACCTGAATATGTTAAGTTTCGTATATCTTTACCAGATATCTCAGAGATTTCAGCAGCCAATCTGAGAGTTTTTGAAGACAATAAAGAACAAGGTGTCATGCTTTACAAAGAATCTTCCATAGCTAAAAAGATTGATATAGCAGTCATATTAGATGTGACAGGAAGTATGGAGAATGCTATAGATGGTCTTAAAAACAGTATTATTGACTTTGCAAATACGCTCTCTGAAAGTGGAATGGACGTTCAAATCGCAATTATTCCATTTGGTGACTATGTGAACCCTCCATCAGATACTATACCTGAACTTGATCCACCATATCTTAATCTTACAACACCAGCAAATGCGAAAGAATATGTTGAATACAAATTAGATGCAAGTGGTGGAGGAGATGGACCGGAGAATCCATATGACGCCATATACGTTGCAGCTAAAGAATTAACTTGGAGATCAGACGCTCAAAAATTCATGATTTTGATAACAGATGCACCTGCACATTATCCAGATGATTATTCTGACTATGCACACTATTCAAAAAATGATTTGAAGCCACTTTTGAAAGGATACTTTACTCTCCATAGCGTACTTGTACCATCTTGGCGGTATTTCCCAGATACCTCAGACTTTTCAAGTCCTGATGATGTTCGTGAATTATCAACAACTACCGGTGGATTAATCCAATATACTGATTATTCCGGTAACGTTGATTTGTCAGCACTTGGTATAATTGAATACATTGAATCATCTTGGATTGTTGCATTTGAAAGTAATTCTTCAGTTGAAAAGCATACTATAGAAGCGTTCTTTGAAAAAGGTGAAATAAAGAGATATTTAAAATTAGAAAATGTTGAATATTAAAATTTTATCTTTTTAAAATAAAAGAGTCAGGATTTTAAAAGTCCTGACTCTTTTTATGTTTCATTATTTATCCAAATATAAATTTTGAAATCTCTTCTTTGGAGAGTTCTTTCCACTTACCTTTTTCCAAACCTTCAAGTGTCAAGTTACCAATTCTAACACGAACGATTTTTTCCCACTCAATGCCTAAAGATATACACATTTTCTTTACCTGATGATATTTACCTTCCACAATAGTTAGAGAAATTATTTTTTCAGAAACTTTTCTTATCTTACCTGGCAAAGTTTTTGTACCTTTCTCTAGTTCTATACCTTCTGAGACCATCTTAACCATGTTTTGCGTAACTTCAACGTTTTCTTTTGTATATATCCAATATTCTTTTTCTATATGTTTCTTTGGTGAAATTAAATTGTGTGTAAATTCACCATCGTTTGTTAAGATAAGCAAGCCCTCAACATCTTTATCAAGTCTTCCGGCTATGTGCAGTTCATTTAGATAAGGATGGTCAATTAAATTAAGCACGCTTGGTTCTCTATCGGACGTGGTAGAAACGAATCCGGAAGGTTTATGAAATATTATATAAACGTTCTTATGTGGTTCTATTCTATTACCATCTAATTCAATTATATCGTCAAGTTTTACGTGAAAATCGGGATTTCTTATAATTTCAAAGTTAACACTTACTCTGCCCTCTTTTATAATCTTTTTTACTTCATTTCTCGTTCCAATGTGAGCATTCGAAAGGAACTTATCTAACCTAATCGATTTTATTTCAGACTCTTTTTTAGAAATTTTTTTGCTCATTGTTTAACCCCTTTTATAGCTTCTATTACTTTTACCACTTCAACGTTTTCTCTAACATCGTGGACTCTAACTATCTCAACATTATGTAATGTGCAATAAGCTGTTATCGCTAATGTACCATTAAGCCTTTCTTCAGGTGGTTTATCTAAAATCATTCCAATCATTGATTTTCTGCTTGCACCAATTAATATCGGTTGGCCTAGAACTCGAAATTCGTCGATTTTATTTAATATTTCAAGATTGTGCTGCAATGTTTTTCCAAAACCGATACCTGGATCTATAATTATTTCTTCAATCCCACAACTTTTCAAGTATTCTATTCTTTCTTTAAAGAAATCAATAATTTCACCTACAACATTATCATACTGAGGATTTTGTTGCATAGTTTTTGGTGTGCCTTTCATGTGCATTATAATTATGGGGCATTTGTAATAAGATACAATATTAATCATTCGTTCATCCATTCTTAAAGCACTAATATCGTTTATTATATCTGCTCCCTCTTCAAGTGACAATTTCGCAACTTCTGCTTTATATGTATCAACCGATATCGGTATATCGAAGTGTTTTCTTATCATCTTTACAGCGGGTACAACCCTTTTAATTTCTTCTTCCAATGGAACAGGATCGGCCCCCGGTCTTGTGCTTTCCCCACCGATATCTATTATTTCCACGCCATCCTTTATCATCTGCTCAACTCTATTGAGCAATTCAAGCTCGTTAACTCTACTGTTAGCATAAAAAGAATCTGGCGTAACATTTATTATTCCCATTACGTTTGTATGATTAGGTCTGAGCAAATTCTTCAATTTATTTACTTTCATAATAATTCTACCTCTCTGGATTAAACTTTTATTTTTCTTTAATTACGATGATTCCGCTAATTCTTACGTTTGGAGGATTTGATGGAATTTTCACACATCCGTATAAATCATTATTTATATGTATAAATCTTCCATCAGGACTTAAGGAAAAAGATATAGCTTTTTCTAAAGTGAAATCTCTTCTATTAAGCAAAATTGTTGATTTGCCATAACTTTGATAAACTTCTCTATACAAGGAAAATTTTCCTTGCGTTGGTCCAACAACTCTGTATCTAACTATTTTTTTATCGCCTTCGATAAATTCGCTAAAGCGTAAAAATTGTTGTGAACCTAAGACAGTCCCAACACTTAAATTAGGGCTTTCTGTAGCATGATTTACATAATCAAATCTTATGTAATTAAGAATATGAAAAGTAGAAATTGTTTCACTGTTATATTTTAGCACACTTTTAAAATGAAACAAAACTTGCGTAAGACTATCGATAGCAACGGAAAATATTATTCCGGCAATCAAAAGTACGACAAGTAATTCAATATAATTCAAGAGAACCCCCACCCCTTGAGATACAGCAAAGACAAACAACAAACAACAAAATAAAAAATGAAAGAATATAAACTAAAGATTAAACTTTTCTTTTGGAGCGTGTTCTTTCGCTATTCTATCCAAAATTCCGTTAACAAACTTTCCACTTTCTTCAGAACCATACTTTTTTGCTATTTCAATCATTTCGTTTATTGTTACTTCAATCGGAATGTTTTCTTCGTAAATTAATTCGTAAGTACCTACTCTCAGTACATTTCTCTCCAAATAAGATAATCTATCGAAACTCCAATTTATCAAATGATTAGAGATAATATTGTCAATCGTCGATAAATTATGAAAAACACCTTCAACATAACGCTTGAAATCTGCTTTAATAGTATTATCGCGTATTTTATTTAAAGTCTCACTAAAAATCTCTTCAAATTCGTTATGTCTAAATTCACGTTGAAAAAACAATTTTACTACCATTTCCCGTAGTACTCTTCTCTTTGATACCAAATTTTTTTCACTCCTGTCTTGAGAAAAATTCTAATTTAAAAATTTAATTATTCTCTTCACTTTTTTCAAATACATTTAAAACAGAAACATTGACCGCTTCCACAATTTTATCTGTCATTTGGGAAACATTCTCAGATATAGCTTTCATAACACTTTTAGAAAATTCTAAAATATTCTCACCATATGGAACTTCTAATTTGACGTTTATTATAACATTATCCTGAGGTGTTCTTTCAACAGTAATGTTTTTTTTCTGCTTTTTAAATTCCTTATCTTCCAGAGGTACATTATAAACAGAACAGAGAGCTCTATATGCTATCTCAACTATAACGTTATCGGCAACTGTTATGTTTCCCATTTTTATCCCCTCTTTCTTTGTGATTCATTACGCTCTTTCGATGTACTCCCCTGTTCTTGTGTCGACCTTAATTTTATCACCAACATTAATAAAGAAAGGCACAGAGATTTTCAAACCTGTTTGAAGTACAGCTGGTTTTCCACCACCAGAAACCGTATCTCCCTTAAAATTGGGTTCAGTTTCGATAACTTCAAGTACAACTGTTGTTGGGAGATTGATTCCTATGGGTTTCTCATCATGCATCACAAGGTCAACTTGTATGTTTTCAATCAGATAGTATTTTGCTTCATCAACTTCACTCTCTGGAATTGCGTATTGTTCGTATGTTTGCAAGTCCATGAAATAGTAGTTTTCTCCATCGTTGTAAAGATATTCTGCTTTTCTAAAAGAAAGCTCGGCTTCTTCAACTTTTTCTCCACTTGCAAAGTTCGCGTCTCTAATTAAACCTGTTGAAAGACTCTTGAGTTTTGTTCTAATCAATCCAGAACCTCTGGCTCTAAAATGTTTGTTTACATCAACGACCCTGTAAATATCTCCTTCGTATTTAATATACATGCCTTTTTCAAGATCACCTACTTCAATCATAAACGCACCTCCGACTTATTTTTATATTTTTAGAAAATAATTTTTATTCGAATTTTAAAACAAGAACAGTTGTATCATCATGTTGCATAGTACCTTGCGAGAATTCAAAAACAGCATTCATAATCTTATCAACTATATCTGTCGCTCTTAAATATCTTGTTCTTAAAACAAGTTCATCCAATCTATCAAAACCGAATTCTTCATTTTTAATGTTCCTAGCTTCAACAACACCATCAGTAAACGCTATAAAGACATCACCCTTTTGTGCTTGTAATTTTTTAACTTCGTATATTCCATCACCAAGTATTCCAAAAGGTGTCCCGGTAGATTCTATTTTGATTATTTTGTTATCTCTAATTATATATAAGGGATCGTGCCCTGCATTAATTATTTCTACAGAGCCATCTGGAAAAACTTTAAATATAATAGCTGTTATAAACCTTCCTGTTTCAAAATCAGAATATATCATTGCATCAAATTGAGAGGCTAACATTCTCAAGTCGTTTGATACCTTTCCAGAAATCCTAAACATACTTCTAAAAGAAGACATTATAAGTGCTGCAGGTAAACCTTTACCAGAAACATCAGCCACACAGCAAATAATCGAACCATCATTCCCTTGAATCACATCGTAATAATCTCCACCAACTTGGACTGCAGAAACACTTTTTGCGCCTATGTCAAAATTCTCGCTAACAGGAAATTTGCTTGGAAGTAATCCTTGCTGGATACTTCTTGCGATTTGTAACTGTTCTTCCAATCTTTTCTTCTCTATTTCACGCTGCAATATTATGTATCGACTGACTGCGGTTAATATCTGTTGCGCAACTGCTTCAGCAATTTTTTTGTCACCAGCTGTAAATGTACGTTTTGAACCTATATTTGAAAGTCCAAAGTAACCATATCTTCCAAGTTCCGAAACAAGTGGAATAAGTATATAACCACCGATATCCTTTTCATAATCAACAAAGACTGTTTCCTCATTTTGCAGGTATTTTTCCTCAAATAGTCCAATTATATTTTCACACTTTTCCTGGTCTAAACCGTAATATTCCGTATAAATATTATTGTTTATTTCTAATTTAATAATACCAAAAGAATAACTTACCGCATTTTTTAGAAGCTTAAGAACGCTTTTTAAAATCATCCAAGGTTCGTCAACTGAAGATATGATCTTATTTATCTCAAAAAGCGCAGATAAACCTTCATATGCGGCTGTTAATTCTTCTAACTGTGCATCTATAAGTTGTTGCAAAGCATCGTAATTCGATCGTTGGTCATACACCCATTTACTTATATACTCAGAAAGTTCATTTAACTTCGTATTTAATGTTTCAAAATCATTTATATCTCCAAGCTCTATATCAAAATTTTCAGCTATTTTTTTACAAGTCTGAACAATTTTACCAAACGTCTCATTTAATTCATTTTCCAACAACGTTTTTAACCTCCTCAATCAGCTGAGTAGGGCTAAAGGGTTTTGTCATAACCTGTTTTGCACCAAGCGAAAGAGCTATTTGTTCATCATTTTGTCCACCTTTTGCTGTGAGAACGATTACAGGTATGTCCTTTATCGATTCATCCTTTTTCATTTCCTTAAGTACTGTGAATCCATCCATCCTCGGCATCATTATATCTAATATAACAACATCTGGACGCCAAGTTCGCATTTTTTCCAACCCATCTATTCCATCAACAGCTTCCTCTACTTCCATTCCCAATTTTCTAAGGTTGTATACTGTTATTTTTCTTAGGACGTCAGAATCATCGACAACAAGTACTTTCATAATATCGTCCCTCCAGTATTTTAGAAACATCTTCGCCATTTACTAATGCTTTCGTTCTAATTGCCAAATATGTTCCTTTTAACAAATATGGATTGAAAATACTACTTCTATCAACAGTATATTTTACCACAAACATATTTTTTTTCAAAGAAACCTCTAAGTTTTTCATTAATTCACGTGGTATGAAAATTTTACCTGAGTGTTTGGTAAAGGCTTTTGAAAAATCGGGTTCATCTTTAAAAAAAGCAATGTACTCATACCCATTGACCATTTTGTTAAGATTTACTTCGCTTTGAAAAATCCTTTGTATTTCAAGGCCATAAGGCAAATTTCGCTTTATTTTATCCCTTACCTCAGCTATGCCTCCATCAGGTAAAACTCTTAGTTTAACACATACGTACAAAGCAAGATCAATCATACCAGTTGGAGTCGAATCAAGAAACGAAACCTTTGGTAAAGGGTGAAATCCTTCAGAAAATTCCATATTTAGCCCGGCACGGTTCAATGTTCTCAATATTGTATTGGATGTTTCCACTGCTGAAAGGTGTCTTAAAAGTCCTTTCTTTTTAAAAAGAACAATTATCTGCATTTTTAATATCCTCTCTCCAAGATTATTTCCAAATTTAATCTCCAAGGTAAACTTTCTTTACTTGTTCATTTTCAAAAACTTCTCCAGGTAAACCTGAAGCAAGTACCTCACCTTTATGAATTACGTAAAGTCTATCGACAATTGGCTTAAGTGCTTCAACCGAATGATCTGTAATAATTACACCTATACCTTTTTCTTTTAATCCAATCACTATTTTCTGAATTTCCTTAACCGTCTTCGGGTCGATACCTATAAAAGGTTCATCTAATAAAACAAACTGTGGTCTAAGTATCATCATTCTTGCTAACTCTAACCTTCTCTTTTCACCACCAGAAAGTGAAAAAGCATATTGCTTTCGTAAATCTTGAATTCCAAACTCATCTAAAACATCGCCTATTAAAATCTCTTTTTCGCTTTTTTTCAATTTCTGAAATTCAAGTACGAGTTTTACATTCTCTTCGACTTTCAGTTCTCGAAAAACCGATGTTTCTTGTTGCAAGTAAGTAATTCCCAGACGAGCTCTCTTGTGAATAGGCATATTTGTTATGTCCTTATCATTGAAAAGAACTTTGCCTTTGTTAGGTATAACAACCCCAAGAATTATATTAAATAAAGTGGTCTTGCCCGATCCGTTCGGACCGAGCAAGCCAACTACTTCACCAGATTTAGCCTCTATATTTACATTTTTTAAAACAACTTTTCTGCCAAATTTTTTGAATATATTTTCACAGACTATCTTACTTTCCATAGTACCGCCCTTATTTGCTATTAGATTATTTCGGCAATTTAATGCTTTATTTCTTTGCTGTTTTTAGGTATTTTATAAACGCATCTGTGATGTTGTATGTTTGACTTCCGTACGCCATCGTTGTGCTATTGAAAATGAAATCATAACCCATTACTTCTGCGTATTCTTTTACTTTTTGAAGTATCTCTGCCTCAATTTGTTGTTGTGTTTGAGCTATTTTGTTGTTTATCGTTTGCTGATATTCCAAATATTTTTGTTGTTTTTGATTTGCATCCTTTATTTTGTCGAGTTCTGCTTGGTATTTCGCTATTTCATCTTGCATCTGTTTTTGGAAATTAATCCACTTATCGTAACTTTGAAGCACTTTGTTTGGATCAATATAGGCAAGTTTAGGACCTGACTTTGAATCAGCAGCCGTACTAACCACAACAGCCAAAATAGTTAAAACCAAAAACAAAACTGGAAACAAATACCTTTTCATAATAGAAGACACCTCCGTTTTTTATAATAGGCTACTTTTAAACTATGTTATTTTGGTTTATTTACATTCTGCAAAATAACAGATGCTGCACCAAGAATGCCAGCTTCTTCTACCAATGGACTTTGAACAATTTTGTAAGTTCCCTTAAAAGATGGCATAACTAAATGTTGCACTTTTTCCCTTATAGGCTCAAATAAAATATCTCCCGCCCTGGAAACTCCTCCACCAACAACAATGATTTCAGGGTTGAATATATGTATAAAATTGGCAATGCCAATTGAAAGTGCGTTCACAACTCTATCGACTATAGCTTTTCCCAAGCCATCTCCCATCTTCGCTGCTTCAAAAACAGATTTGGCGTCGACATTTTCTGATTGAAAAATAACAGATTCTGGAAATTTTTTCTGTCCTTCTAAAGCCATCCTTCTGATAGCGGTTGCACTTGCGAGTGCTTCAAGGCATCCGTAATTACCACATCCACATTGTGGACCGTTTGGTTCTATTATAACATGCCCTAATTCTGTACCTATACCGTTGTGACCTGTTATAAGCATTCCATGGGATATGACACCACCACCGACACCTGTACCAAGTGTAAGCGCAACTATATGATTATAACCTTTGCCCGCACCAAACCATTTTTCACCAAGCACAAATGCATTAGCATCGTTTTCAACGAATACAGGTTTATTTAATTTATTTGAAAGTAAACCCCCAAGTTCAAAATTTACCCACCCTGGAAAATTCGGGGAAAACCTTACTATCCCTTTATCGTGATCAATCGAACCTGGCGAACCAATACCAACACCAATATATTCAATGCCTTCGGTAATTTCTTCTACCGCATCCGCCATCCTTTGGATAACACTATCTCCACCTTCGTTAACCTTTGTTTCACGTTCCAATTTTCTTAATATCTTGCCACTTTCAGCATCAACAAGACCTACTTTGAAAAATGTACCACCAAGATCTATACCTACTACATACATAGCCTTGCCTCCTAAGCTAATGCTAAATTCTAATCGAAATAACTCACTAATTCATTATAACATAATTTCTAATTTTCGTGTATAATATAAATGAACAATTTTGAAATTTTTGTTCAAGGAAGTGATAACAAGTGGCAGACGTTCTTGACCAAGAATTAATGGAAAAAATACGTATGGTATCTCCAGGAACAAGATTGAGAAAGGCATTAGATGATATTATGCAAGCACAAACAGGCGCGCTGATTGTATTTATAGACGAAGAAGATATAAAAAATAAACCAGGTATTTTTCAAATTGGCTTTAAAATAGATTGTCCATTCACGCCAGAAAAACTATACGAACTTTCAAAAATGGATGGAGCTATAATAATTGATGAATCGGTAAGTAGAATAATTGCAGCTAACGTACATGTAATACCAGACTCATCTATACCAACAAACGAAACGGGTACACGTCACAGAACAGCGGAAAGGATCGCAAAACAGCTTGGAATAATGGCCTTAGCCGTTTCAAAAAGAAGAAATGTCGTCACACTATACTACAAAGACAAAAAATATGTATTTGAAAATATAAATTTTGTTCTAACCAAAGTCGGTCAAACAATAAATGCCTTAGAGAGGTTTAGAGAAGAATTTGACAAAAACCTATTAACTTTAGACAAATTAGAAGTTGAAGGTAACGTCCCATTGGATTTTGTATGTGAAACATTGATGAGAGGAATAGAAATAAAGGTTATATCGAATAATATATCTGTCAATATAATTGAGCTCGGTAACGAAGGAAGGCTTTCTTCTTTAAGGCTTCGCGAAGTGTTGAAAGATTTGAATGAGATACTAACTTTGATGATAATGGATTATTCAAAAAGGGATTTAAGTGAAGAAGAAGCTAAAAATGTATTGGAAAGCATTACAAAATTAGAGCATAGATTATTACATATCGCAAAAGCGCTTGGATATGATTTAAATAATCAGCAACAAGTATCTGAAACATTTGTTAACCCGAGAGGATACAGGGTATTAAGAAGAGAAATTCACATACCAATCAATATTTCACAAAATCTTGTAAAATCATTTCATTCTCTATCTAACATCGTTAAAACCGATGCAAATAACTTACAAAAAGTTGATGGCGTTGGTAGGAAGCGTGCAAAAGCAATTATAAAAACGCTAAGACAAATGAAAAGAGGGAGAGACTGAGTCCTCCCTCTTTTCATTGATATTGTAAGATTATATGAGATGCACAACAATTCCGCTCTTCAATTTCGGCTCAAACCAAGTAGATTTAGGTGGCATTATCTTTCCTTCATCAGATACTTTAAGTAAGTCATCTATAGACGTTGGATACATTGCAAACGCAACTTTAAATGAGCCACTATCAACTAACCTTATTAACTCTTCGATTCCAAGAATTCCACCTACAAAATCTATTCTCTTATCTGTTCTTGGATTTTCAATTCCAAGAATTGGTGCGAGTAAGTTATTTTGTAATATCGATACGTCAAGAGATGCAATAACATCATTTTCATCGTAAGTACCAGTTTTCGGGACTAATTTGTACCATTTTTTGTTTAAATACATTCCAATTGTATGCTTTGACTCGGGTTTGTAAACTCCATCAATTGGTGTTACATCAAATTTTTCGGATACTTTTTTGATGAATTCCTCTTCACTATTTCCGTTTAAATCCTTCACTACACGGTTGTAATCTAATATCTTTAATTGGTTATGTGGAAATAGCGCTGCTAAGAAGTAATTGAACTCTTCCTCGCCAGTATAATTCGGGTTTTCGTTTCTGAAATCTATAGCCGCTCTTACCGCTGCAGCAGCCCTGTGGTGACCGTCTGCAATATAAAAAGCTTCCACATTTTTGAAGGCTTCCGCGATTTTATTTATTTCATTTTCATCTTTTAATACCCAAACAATGTGTCGTACACCTGATTCATCAGTGTAATCATATTCTGGTTCACCTGTTGCGTGTTTCATTATAAGATGATCTATTTCAGGTTGGGATTTGTACATTAAGAAGACAGGTCCTGTGTGTGCCTTTACAACCTTTACATGGAGTGCTCTTTCATCTTCTTTATCTTTTCTTGTCAATTCATGCTTTTTAATTTTGTTTTCAATATATTCATCTACAGAAAAAGTCGCAAATATACCAGTCTGGACATGGTCTCTCCATTGTTGCTGATAGATATAAAATGCTGGTTTATCTTCAACAAACATAAAGCCTTGTTCTTTAAGCCACTCAAGGTGTTTTCTTCCTGTTTCTAAAACTTTTGGGTCGTGTGTATCTGCAGAGTGCTCAAAGTTTATCTCAGGTCTTGAGACTTTGTAAAACGTGTATGGATTGTTCTTTGCAACTTCCCTTGCTTGTTCTTCCGTAACAACGTCGTATGGTTTGGCAGCTATTTTACTTACCATATCTTTTGTGGGTCTTAATGCTTTAAAAGGTCGAACAATCATATACGAAACCTCCCCTTAAACTTATATTTTTCCTACGTACAATGGGAATTGTTTACAAAGCTCTATAACCCTATCTGATACTCTCTTAGCAACTTCCTCATCGACATTTCCTTCCTCATCCTTAACATTTTTCAACACCGTAACGATGAGATCAGCAATTTCTTCCATCTGTTCTTCTTTCATACCTCGTGTCGTGAGCGCTGGTGTTCCAAGTCTAATTCCACTTGCCACAAATGGTGACCTTGTTTCATTTGGAATTGTGTTTTTGTTAACTGTAATATGACAGTATCCAAGTGCTGTTTCAGCTGCTTTACCTGTAACATTGAGAGGATTCAAATCAACAAGCATCAAGTGTGTATCAGTACCTCCAGAAACAATTCTTAATCCTCTATTTTCGAGGGCTTTAGCAAGCGCTTTAGCGTTCTTAACAATTTGATTTTGATAAGCTTTAAATTCATCAGAGAGTGCTTCTTTGAAGCAAACAGCTTTAGCAGCTATTACGTGCATTAAAGGTCCACCTTGTATACCTGGGAATATTGCTTTATTTATCGCCTTATATATTTCCTCATCATTTGTAAGTATCAATCCACCACGAGGTCCCCTTAACGTCTTATGTGTTGTACTCGTCACAACGTGCGCATATTCAAGTGGATTTGGATATATTCCTGCTGCCACAAGACCTGCAAAATGTGCCATATCAACAACAAGATATGCACCAACTTCATCTGCTATTTCCCTAAATTTTTTGAAATCGATAATTCTTGAGTAAGCACTACCACCGGCAACGATAATTTTTGGCTTATGTTCCAAAGCAAGTTTTCTCACTTCATCGTAATCGATGGTTTCAGTCTGTGGATTGACACCGTACTGAACAACTTTGTAAATTTGTCCTGAGAAATTCACACTTGCACCGTGCGTAAGGTGTCCACCGTGGCTAAGCGACATACCCATCAACGTACTTCCTGGTTCAGCAAGTGCGAAATAAGCTCCCATATTTGCTTGTGAACCTGAATGTGGTTGGACATTTGCATATTTTGCATTGAATAATTTTTTAGCTCTTTCGCGTGCCAAATTTTCTGCAACATCAACCCATTCACAGCCACCGTAATACCTCTTCTTTGGATATCCCTCTGCGTACTTATTCGTCAACACACTTCCCATGGCTTCCATTACCGCGGGTGAAACGAAATTCTCAGATGCGATAAGCTCTAAGCCATATTCCTGCCTCTCCCATTCTTTCATTATAACTTCGTAAATTTCTGGGTCAGTCTGCTTAACAAATTCCCACATGCTAACACCTCCAAGTTAATTTTGTGATAACTTGTTATGATTACTTACATTAATTATAAACACTTTTAAAAAAATCGTGGAATTTAAAAAATTCCACGATTCATTGAAATTTATTCACTTTAAAGAGCTTTTCATATAAAAATTTTTGAATGCTTATTTTTGATAGCTCTTAAGATATTCTTCCAAAAATCCTTTTATAGTACCGGTCATAACAATTATTATGTCCTTTGTCACAGAATATAATTTATCAAACTTCCCTTCTTCTTCAAGCTTTCTGAAATCTTCAATCTCTGGAACTCTCTCGTAAAGTATGTCTCCAAAAGCTTTTTTCAGCTCACTATGCACTTGCGGGAATTTGGAATAGCTGTACATCATGACTTCGTTTATTAATTTTTCGTAATTCTTTGAAACATACCTAGCAGGGGTTTTTTCTATTATCTTTACAACTTCTTCTCTGTTTTTTGAGTACACTAGCAAATATACCAAATAGTTATCGTATGTATAATGCGCATTGTTAAGCATCTTCATAACTTTTTTGTCGAAAAGTGATGTTAAAACCTCCCAAAACGTGCCAGGACTTTCATGATAAGGTTGGAATAAATCCTCAATGTAATGCAATGCATAAGATAAGAACCTGTATCCCCAGTATTCATCTCCTTTTTCAAATGCCTTTTTTGACATATCAACAAAGTACAAGAACGATTTATCGCCTTCGAATGCCTCAATAATTCCAAGTTTGTACCGCATGTGTCTTACTCCTTGACTATTACCAATCAAAGCCTGCATAGGAGATAAATTAAGTCCTTCATCCATTCCAAAATCAGGAAATTGAGCATAAATACTTAATAATTGAAGTGCAGGTATTTTTCCATCAATTGCTGGTTTATCTTCTGGAAATTCGCTTATGTTTAATGGATCAAAAAATTTCCTTTGCCCAGCAAAGTCGTATGTGTAATAATATTTTGTATTGTATACTCTTGTTTCTTTGTAAGAGTATGGTGTTATCTGAACCAATTTATCAAGAGGTACATTTAACGATTTTGCTAAAAAGTACGTGTAGACTTCGTGGCCACTCCATGCGAATATAACCGCTTGTGTCATCAACAGTATTGAAAACACAAAACCAAAAACAATAACTTTCTCGTAACTTTTTATGAGTTTCACAGCGCTCACCCCTTATAATTAAGTTTTATCAATTACCGAAAAAATAAACTAAAACTTCTGGAAATCTCTTTGCCCAAGCACTTTCCGAATGTATAGCACCTCTATCTTCCATGTAAAGGACTTCCACATTACTCTTTTTTTGAAGCAATTTATACATATTTCTTGTATCGTTTACATAAACATCAGGATTTGAACCTTCCATTGTTCCAATGTCCATGTATATTATCGTTTCATTCGGAACTTCTGTAGAATTAATAAATTCAAATACTTTTCTGTCGGAAAACCAAAATGATGGGCTCATAACACCAATTTTTGAAAATACATTATTGTATTTTAAACCGATATATAGAGATATAAACCCACCCATTGAAGACCCAAGGATTGCGGTATTTTCCCTGTCTGATAACGTTCTAAAATTGTTGTCTATAAAAGGCTTAAGGGTGTTTACTATAAATTGTGCGTAAAGTTCACCTTTTCCACCACCGTAATTTTTATCAATCCACGGTGAATATTCGTTTATCCTTTCTGAACCTGCATTATAAATACCAACTATTATGATTGGTTTTATAACGCCTTCATCAATTAACTTCTCTGCACTTTCATCAGCAGACCACTCGATGCCACTGAACGAAGTAGATGCATCAAAAATATTCTGACCATCGTGCATATACAAAACAGGGTATCTGTCATTTGAACTTTCATAGTTAGGTGGTAAGTAGATAATTATATTGCGTTTATTACCAAGTTCAGGTGAATAAAAATCTTTTATAAGTTTTATATTTCCCGTATAAGTTGACTTTAATCCTGCACTTTGCTTTTCCACAAAATCCCTCCAATGGTAAACTTTTATTTTAACTTCCATATCCTTATCTACCAAAATAACCCTATTCGGTATTTCTTCACCCTTTTCACCCTTCTCAACATTTTCCCATGAACCCCGCGTTACTTTGTACTCGATTTTTCCGCTTAACTCAAATGTACCTTTGAAGATGTTGCTTTCGCGTTTCAAAACGTAATTGTTATCCGATGGATTCCAACCATTGAAATTACCCGCAATGTACAATTTTGCATCTTCTGGCGTGTATTCTGGGACTTCAACAATAAACGTTACATAATAAGCAAAAACACTTAAAGCCGTCATTATCAAAACCAAAGTAAATTTTTTCATACCTTAAATTCCCCCTTTATCTATTTTGAATTACAAATTTTTTCGCGAGTTTATACTTATTTTATCACAAAATATTTATTTCTAAAAATTTAACTGAAAGAGTTCTTAATATGGACGATAATAAGTTTGATAAGAATAGATTGTCAATCTGAGTTATACATTAGGAGGTGAAATGATGAGAATAGCCGAATATGAAGCTAAATTAGAAGCTACAAATTTCTCACTAAATTATTCAAAAGTTTCATCTTCTTTTAGAAAATACAGAACACCAGACAAAATAGAAATTGTAATAAACGAAAAAAAGCCTCAAATAGACGATAAAACCTTGCAGAAGATAAAAATCATCAAAGCTATGCTCGAAAAATTAACAGGAAAGAAGATAAAAATATATCTCCCAGGTTCAAGTTACGAAATTCAAATTAATAAACAAGCTGGACAGGATGTTGTTGAGTTTGAAAATGAAGAAGAAAACCTCGACATACAATATTCTAATTTCTCAGCGTTGGGAAGTGTCAAAACAAAAGACGGAAGAACTATAGACTTTTCGATTGAATTAAAAGAATTTCAGTTATCTTATTCTTATCAAAAAACATCGGGAAAAGTCGTTGATCCACTTGTAATAGATTTAAAATCCAAAACAGGAAATGAAAAAATAGTTGAGCTTGATTTGAATTTCGATGGTGAAAAAGATAAATTCTACATAGGCGGTGGCATAGGATTACTTGTTTACGATAAAAATAATAACGGAAAAGTTGACGACGCAACAGAACTCTTAGGACCTATATCCGGTGACGGATTTTCAGAACTTTCAAAGCTTGATAGTGACAAAGATAATTGGATCGATGAAGATGATTTGGAATTCTTAAAACTCAAAATATGGACAACGGATGAAAATGGTAAAGAAAAACTCATTGGTTTGCTTGATTTGAATGTTGGTGCTATATTCCTTGGGAACGTTACTACGCCATTTGACTATGAGAACTACGTCGTAAGGAGTACAGGAATATACTTGACGGAAGATGGGCAAGTTGGTACTGTGAGACAAATCGATTTAAAAGTTTAAAAATAATTCAAAATGCAAAAACGAAATCCGCGTAACCTCACCTTATAAGTTCGTTCACCCGAAAGGGTGAACTTTTTTTAAAATTTTGGTATAATTTTATATCATCAAGTATATTATCAAGAAACTAGAGAAAAAGGAGAGAATATTTTATGGCAATATCACCTATCGAACTCAGACATAAGCTTCATAGCAATCCCGAATTAGCTTTTAATGAATATAAAACACAAAACATCTTGATACAGTCTCTTGAATCTTTGGGGTTAAGACCTATTATCATAGCAAAGACGGGATTAATTCTCCACATAGAGAAAGATAAAACCAAACCTTCGATATTGTACAGAGCTGACATGGACGCACTTCCACTAGTTGAAGAAACAGGATGTGAGTTTTCATCAACAAATGGAAATATGCATGCATGTGGTCATGATATACACATGGCGGTTATGTATGGAGTTATAAAGGAGATAGTTGAAAAAGATATTCCAGGCAATTATGTATTTGTCTTTCAACCTGCTGAAGAAACAATAGGTGGCGCAAAGTACGTTATCGATGAGATGCGAGAAAAATACAAAGTAAAATACGCAACAGCACTCCATGTAACTGATGAGTACAAGCTTGGGGAGTTCGCTTCAACTGAAGGTACACTGTTCGCATGTGCTATGGAAATTACGGCAAAATTCAAAGGTTTATCTGCACATATTGCTCAAAAACATAGAGGAATAGATGCGTTAAAACATGCTGTAGAATTCCTACATGAGTTTTATCATTCAAACATCGATACCAACGAATATGGAAAAAGAGTTTTGACTGGTTTTGGAAAAATGTTTGCTGGAAATGTAAGAAACGCCGTTGCAGATTACTCAGAAGTTCAAGGCTCCATTAGGGGCGAGACACTTGAAATAGTCCTTCAAACATTTGAAAAGATATCACAAAATGCACAAAAATATAATGGAACGATAGAAAAAGGGAGCTTATATCCACCTGTCGTAAACAATAGCAAACTTGTTGAGAAATTCCGCGATTTCGTGTCGAAATCTGGATTAAACTTTATAGATTGTGGTATGAAATACACAGGGGAGGATTTTGGATTTTTCACCATGAAATATCCATCACTGATGTTCTGGGCAGGAGTGAGAACTAACGATATCCAATACGGATTACATAATCCCAAGTTCCTCCCATCGGATGAGGTTATTCCATTTTTGGTTGATTTTATGGTAAAATGGCTAATAGAATTATCTCAGGTAAGCATTCATTAACTAAGCATTCCTGTAAGGGGGGACATAAATGATAGTATTCATGACTGATTGGGGCAGTTCTCATTATGTTGGTATATGCAAAGGAGTAATGAGAAGTATAACAAATGATGAAATAGTTGATTTAACTCACTCAATTACGCCGTACAACGTTAGAGAAGCTATGTATATTTTAGATAGAAGTGCAGATTGGTTCCCCGAAAAGAGTGTTTTTTTAGTAGTCGTCGACTACGGTGTTGGAACAGCCAGAAAAGCAATTGCAGTGGAAACCGACAAATATTATTTCGTGGCTCCTGATAACGGAGTTTTGACACTCGTACTTGAACGTTACCAACCGAAAAGCATAATCGATTTGGTTAATAAAAAATATCATCTTGGAAGCTCGAAAACATTCCATGGAAGAGATATATTCTCTCCTGCTGCTGCGTATATAACAAAAGGTATTTTTAACGAACTAGGCACAAGATTACCTAATTACGCAACGATACCATATAGGAAAGCCCATAAATCAAACAATGTAATACACGGTGAAATTGCGTATTTTGACAGATTTGGAAACGTTGAAACTAACATACCATTCTCCTGGATAGCTGAAAAAGATTCCGTAAATCTAAAAATAGGAAATAAAACATATCAAATTCCTGTCGTTGAAACGTATGCGGATGTTGATGAAGGCGAACTTTTAGTGCACGAAGATAGCACAGGGTATGTAGAAATAGCCATAAACAAAGGAATTGCACGTGAAAAATTACGTTGTATTGAAGGATGTGAAATAGAAGTTCACATTTAAATTTTAACCATTGAATCGTAGAATTATTTAGGAGGTGAATTATGAAAAAGTTAACAATCATAATTCTTGCGGTTTTTCTATCGCAAATTGTTTTTTCTGGAATTTTGTACGATTTTACTTATCAATTCCTAAAAAGCCGAAAAGTTCCAGAACAACACGCGATAGTCATGGCTAAAACCTTGGAAGAAGAAACAAAGATAATACCAAATCTTGATCCCCTTTTGGCACTCGCTTTTGGTCTCACGGAAACCGGCTTTGTCAACACATTCGGTGACAACAGTAAAGCCGTTGGGTATTTCCAAATACACGAAAATGCTCTTTTCTATGTTGCAAATTTTTATGAAGACGTGAGAATTTTTAGAAAGAGCTTAAGTTCACATTCGGAGTTAATAAGATATCCGGATTGGCAATTGAAAATTGCATACAGGTATTTATACTTAACACTTAAAAACGTCCACAAATGGGATATTACAATGGCAATTTCAGCATACAACGGCCGTAAGGATAGATACAACGAATACACAATTAAATTTTTTAGAAATTATTCTGATGTTATAAATGAATATTATCAATTTTCGAAAAGCTATTTAGCGAAAAAATGAAAATTAGTATTCGGTAAAAGTTTTTTTGAAAAAGATGCTGTTAACTAGTAGTGATGATGGAAGCTAAAGCTGTAATCATCTCATTTTCGTTCTCATATAACTTGCATAGGTTCCTTACTACACAAAAACCATTTACATAGTACCGTATGTTGCTAAATTTCTTGAAGCTCCTTTTCGCCCTAACAAACATCTTAAATAACGAAAATTTCGATTCACATTCGTTGTTTTTACCTAGTCTTACTTCTCTGTGCTCAACATTATCAAAATTTAGTTTCACTGCTATCTCGTACGCTTTTAGTCCATCGGTTATTAACTCTATTTGTGTGTTTTGTTTTCTTTGACTAAAGTATTTATCTAACAATATCTTAACTTGTGACATATCACGATATCTTGATACATGCCAA
>NZ_LNGG01000011.1:0-84324 GCF_011057735.1 Fervidobacterium sp. 2310opik-2
TGGCATGTATCAAGATATCGTGATATGTCACAAGTTAAGATATTGTTAGATAAATACTTTAGTCAAAGAAAACAAAACACACAAATAGAGTTAATAACCGATGGACTAAAAGCGTACGAGATAGCAGTAAAACTAAATTTTGATAATGTTGAGCACAGAGAAGTAAGACTAGGTAAAAACAACGAATGTGAATCGAAATTTTCGTTATTTAAGATGTTTGTTAGGGCGAAAAGGAGCTTCAAGAAATTTAGCAACATACGGTACTATGTAAATGGTTTTTGTGTAGTAAGGAACCTATGCAAGTTATATGAGAACGAAAATGAGATGATTACAGCTTTAGCTTCCATCATCACTACTAGTTAACAGCATCTTTTAGTGGTTTCAACTTCGTATTCTAAATCAGAAAAGCCGCATTTTCAAACCAGTATTATTATACTACAAATTTATTCAAAGTAAACAATACTTTGGAATAGTTTCCATAAAAATGCAAAAACTACCATACTTAAGCATACTAAAGCAAAAAATGATATGTTTATCGTTATTATTCTTACTTTTTATTTTCTAGATATTGTAAAGATTGAAATGTAAGAGAAGTTGTTGTATATTATTCTAGGTAAAATTTTAGGCCAAAACTGCTTGACGTTATAAACATTAGGAGGTGTAAGAGATGGAAAAAAGAAGGAGAAGAGTTATTATTTTGGGAGCCGCCGGAAGAGATTTTCACAACTTCAACACATTCTTTAGAAACAACGAAGATTACGAAGTTGTCGCTTTTACAGCAACACAAATACCAGATATAGCAGGGAGAGTATATCCAGCTGAACTTGCTGGTCCACTTTATCCAAATGGAATTCCTATCGAAGACGAAGCAAAACTTCCAGAACTTGTTAAGAAATACGATGTAGATGAAGTTATTCTTGCCTATAGCGATTTGCCACATCAATATGTTATGGAAAGAGCAGCAATAGCGCTTGCAACAGGTGCAGACTTCAAACTTATGGGACCAAAAGCGACAACTGTTGAATCAACAAAACCAGTTGTCTCAGTTTGTGCAATTAGAACAGGTTGTGGAAAGAGCCAAACAACGAGAAGAGTACTTGACATACTTAGAAGTAAAGGTTTAAAAGTTATATCAATAAGACATCCAATGCCATACGGTGATTTAGTTGCACAAAAAGTCCAAAGATTTGCTGATTACTCCGATTTGGACAAACACAACTGTACAATCGAAGAACGTGAAGAATACGAACCACATATCGACAGAAAGAGTGTTATTTACGCCGGTGTAGATTACGAAGCAATCTTAAGATCCGCTGAAGCTGAAAATCCAGATGTAATTCTCTGGGATGGTGGAAATAACGACTTCCCATTCTATAAGTCCGATTTACAAATTGTTGTTGTTGATCCTCACAGACCAGGTCATGAAATTTCCTATTATCCAGGTATGGCAAACTTACTCATGGCAGATGTTATAGTAATAAACAAAGAAGAAACAGCTAACAGAGAAGATATAGAAACTGTCAGAAAGAATATCGCCAAATGGAATCCAAATGCTATCGTTGTTGATGCAGCATCGCCAATATTTGTCGACGACCCAGCAATGATTAGAGGTAAAAAAGTTCTTGTTGTCGAAGATGGTCCAACCCTAACACACGGTGAAATGAGGTACGGAGCAGGTTACGTTGCCGCAAAGAGATTTGGAGCAAGAGAAATAATTGACCCAAGACCATTTGCAGTTGGCTCAATTGTTGAAACATACAAGAAATACAGCCACCTTGATGTTATCCTTCCAGCAATGGGATACGGCGAAAAACAAATCAAAGAACTTGAAGAGACTATCAATAAATCAGACGCGGAAGTTGTTATCATAGGAACACCTATTGACCTTAGAAGAGTTATGCACATCAACAAACCAGCAGTTAGAGTAAGATACGAACTCCAGGAAATTGGTGAACCAACACTTGACCAAATATTGACAGACTTTCTTAAGCAAAAAGGATTATTGAAATAATTACCCTTCAATGAATAAAAAAGCACCGTGTGGGTTAAACCACACGGTGCTTTGTTTTTTCAAGTAATTCAAGTAATTTAAGCTAATGCATCAAAATTCTTCCCTTGGTAAAGTTCGCCTGCGATTCTTACAAGTTTTAGGTTCATCGCATTTTGCTTGTAGAACGCAAACTCTAATAGTTTAAGCATCATATCACTTGAATGCTGAACTTGTGCCTGCGCTTGCTGAATTTGTGGATTTGCTTCCGACCTTTTAACATTTGCATTTTGATAAACATAAGGATTCACGCCTATTCCACCTAAGCCTTCTATTCTCATTTTTCATCACCTCGATTCTTTACTATTGAAAATACGGTAAATTCATCGTTACTTACAACCTCTATTTTCAACCCAAGTTTTATCGCAATTTCTTTCGCTATGTACAGTCCAAGACCCGTACCATTTGAGTTTTTGCCTTTGTAAAATCTGTCAAAGATTTTATGAATCTCTTCTTCTGGAATTTTTTCACCATGATTTTTGATATCTATTCTATCGTTCGAAATACTAACCACAACAGGTGGCGCACCATGAGTAAAAGCATTGTTAAGAAGTATTGTTAATATTATTCCAAGCCCTTCTCTGTTAGAAACAATTACTCCTCTGCCTTCAACACTTACATTTTTCCCCTTAAATCGATGAGTAATAATATCACTCACAAAATCTTCTAAAATAATCTTTTCTTGCGTTAAGGTACTTACCTTAGCAAGTAAAAGCATATTCTCTATTATTTCTTTTATCTCTTTACTACTTTCTTCTATTGCTCCTATGGCTTCTTCGAGTATTTCTTTATCATCAGTTCCCCAACGTTTTAACATACTTACGTATCCAAGCAGATTCGCAATAGGTGTTCTCAACTCATGTGACACAGCAGATACAAAGGTTTCTTGTGCCTTATATTCCCGCTCTATTCTTTCCATTAAATCGTTGAACTTCTCAACTAATTCTTCAACCTCAAAACTTTTTGGTTTAACTTGCACTCTATAAGCTAAATCTGTACCACCAAGTTTTTCAATTTCAGATATAAAATCTTTTAAATCTTTTACATTTCTTCTTGAAAGAAAATAAGTTGACATAAACACAGAGATAGCTATAAAAATTACTGCGAATATAAATATACTTCTTATTGAATAAAGAAATTTCATAGTTGATGTTACATCTCTTCCTAAAACGAGATTTTTGTATTTTACAAAATAAAAATACCTATCAAAAATTTTTTGAAAACCTTCAGCATCTATAAAACCTATACCATATGGATCGTTAATTACTGATTTTTCTTCAGTTTCTGCCACATATAAATCCCATCTTGTAACAACGTAATGTGGTCCAAATGGTGAATACATGATTACAACAGAGCGTTCAACATTACCCATATCGTTTATTATGTTTCTTGTAGCAACAAATGTAAAATACCTGTATATTCCCAAAAGTACTGTACCAACAATTATAATAGTCGCTAATGTGTTAAAAAATGAGAGCTTAGTCGTTAGTTTCAATTTTTTCACCAACCAATTTATACCCAACACCACGTATTGTTTTAATAAGTTCCGGAGATAATTTTTTCCTAATATAATTGACATAGACTTCAACAGTATTGTCGGAACCGTAGTAATCTATTCCCCAAACTGCATCTAGTATCTCTTCTTTACTAACAACTCTATCTTTATTTTTTGCCAAGTACAGCAATAAATCAAATTCAGTTTTGCTTAAATCAACGTTTTTCCCGTTGTAAATTACTGTTCTTTGATTTTCGTATATCTCAAGGCTTCCAAATTTTATAGGCTGTGAAATCGAAATATTTTTTCTCCTAAGTAATGCTTTTATCCTTGCTAACAGTTCTTCGTTGTCAAAAGGTTTTGTTAAATAATCATCCGCACCAGCTTCAAATCCAGCGAGCTTGTCTTTTTTCATCCCCAAAGCTGTTAACATTAGTATAAGCACATCTGGTTTCAATTTCCTAAGGTTTTGTGCTACTTCGTAGCCATCCATATCTGGAAGCATGATGTCGAGTATTACAAGCTCAGGGTTTTCATTTTTAAACTCTTCTATTGCATCAAGACCACTTTCAAAGGATACTACAGAGTACCCCACATGTTCGAGTTCTATCTCAAGAAGTCTTCTAAGTTTTTTATCGTCCTCAACAACCATTAATTTAACCTTATTTTCCATATTTTCACCCATAATTGAATCGCCTCATCTCTTGAAAAATGTACAGCTTATGCTATAATCATTTTGAAAATTTTTGAATTTCTGAATATTTTATCTTAACACTTTGGTCGGAGGCGTGTCCGAATGGCTAAGGAGCCGGTCTCGAAAATCGGTGGGCTTCACAGCCCTTGTGGGTTCGAGTCCCACCGCCTCCGCCAATTTTAGTTTTTTGTTACTCACTTTTCCTTGCTTTCCCCATACATCAAACTCCAAAGCTTTTCAAACTTTATACCATACTCTTCAAATTTTGAGATCTCGTCTTGAAAGATTGAATTAATAAGTGAAAAAGCATATTCAGTATCAAATATAGCTAAAACATAATATGATAAGACTTCTTTTTTATCTTCTTTCCAAATTCTATAGATAATCGCAAGAGAATTATCTTCGGGTATAAACTGATAGAGCCGAGAGAAAATCTCGTCAACGATTTTTAATAACTCTTCTTCATTAGTTTTATCTTCCATTTTAATTGATTGCTTAATTTTTTCTTTTCTTTCATCAAGTTTTTTTATTATTTCTTGATATGCTATTTGAATAGCACTATCTTTTAATGCATCTTCGTTAAATGATGGACCTGAGTATTCACCCAGCCCATAAGTTATGCCTTTTTTGGATAATTCCCTAAGCTTTTCTGAAAAACCTATGTTTTCATAAACCAAAATGGCTTTTTCATTTTTCTTGGTTATATCTGGAAGATATTCGATTTTTTCAGATATAGTACTTGGCTTAACATTCTCCTGCACGTTCAAAACCACTTGACCAGTAAACAGTAAAATCGCTATTGTTAAAAAAATACTCCAAAATACAATTTCCTTAATTTCCACATTATCACCTCTGTTTCTAACCCAACGTTTAGTTAGTTCATTTACTGGTTAGGTATCTTTCAATCGCAACTTTATAATCAATTCCATCGAAAGTTATTCTATCTTCATCAACAATTTTTCTATATACACTCAAAAATTTATTTCCATGTGAATTGAACCAAGCTTCATACTTTTTATTGTATTCTACAGATTTAACATCAAGTTTTTCTATTATTTTTCTAACTATTCTTGATCTTACCATATCACCAAAAGACGGGTGATATGGTCCAGCAACAATAAATTTTTTTTGACTTTCAGGTATGTGATAACCTATTCTGACAACTTGACCACCATTTGCTTCAACCAACATAACCATCTCGCTTACAATATCAACAGCATCTTCTAAACTTATCGGCTCGTATTCCCCAGATAAGAACATTCGCTCAAGTTCGGTATTTTTAAAAACTATCGTTGGATGAATTCTAAAAATTTTTACACCTATATTCAATAAATTTTTAATAGTATCCAAGTCTTTCTCTTTGTTGTCTTGTGGCAAACCAACCATTAAATGGGCTATCAATAAAAATTGGTTGTTGATTAACTTTACTGCATTTATAGCATCTTCTGAATTATAACCACGTTTCGAAACGTTTAGCACTTCGTCATCAAGACTTTCAATTCCTAATTCAATCACTTTCACATTCATTTGTTTCAACAGATGAATAATCTCATCGCTTATACAATCCGGCCTTGTAGAGATTCTTTTTGGTATGTCAGGTTTTATAGAAAGAAGTTTTATCATCGTTTCTTTTGGTAATCCAGTAAAAGTCCCACCATAAAAAGCTATCTCATCAATTTTTTCTTCTATGTTTAAATTCTCAATAAATTCCAAATTTGGGTTTTTTTCACCAGTCATAACATACTGATTACAGAACACGCAACGTGTTCTGCAACCAGCGTTCGGTAAAAAAATGGGGTAAATTTTTATCTTATTTTTTTTCAAAAGACTCACGAAAGCATCTCCTTGACAACCTCATTAACAATTTTCCCATCTGCGGAACCTTTTAATCTTGTCATTGCTTCTTTCATTACTTTTCCGAAGTCATTTTTTGTTGCTCCAAGCTCTTGAATTATTTGTTTAACTATTTCTTGAATTTCTTCTTTCGAAAGCATTTTTGGAGCATACTCTTGAAGCACGTTTAATTCTTCTTGCTCAGAATTTGCAAGGTCTTCTCTTCCTGCTTGTCTGTACGCTTCTATAGATTCTTGCCTTTTTTTGATTTCTTTAAGTATAATCTTTTGTATGTCTTCGTCTGTAGCTTCTCTTTTCTCCCCCTCAACTTCAAAGTAACCTATGGCAGTTTTTATAGATCTTAAGACTCTCAATCGAAGTTCATCTTTATTTTTCATAGCTTCTTTCATATCACTTAGAATTTTTTCTTTTAAGGACATAGTGAAACCTCCTGTCTTTGTTCTTATTTCTTAATTCTTATTTCAATCCCTCAAGAAAATTTTTCACCGCGGAAAGGTTCGATAATCTATTGTAACCACCTTCGTGTACTATTATCCCATTACCAATCTTTTCAATTAATTTAGATATTCTTAATCCTATTTCTTTATAGTCCTTATCAACAAGAGAAAAATGTCCAACAGGATCATTGATGTGCGTGTCCGTTCCTAACGAAAGTATAAAGAAGTCTGGCTTATAGTCAAGAATTTTATTATATGCCAAATCCAAAGCTTTTTTATATACTTCAAAAGTTGTTCCTCCAGGAAGTGGAATATTCAAGTTTGTACCTTCAGCATTTCCAATACCTATTTCGTTTTCATAACCGCTGTACCATGGATAAAATTGTCTCGGATCACCGTGAATTGAAACATACAAGACGTTTGGATCGTCGTAAAAAATATCTTGAGTCCCATTTCCATGATGAAAATCTAAATCTAAAATCGCGACACGCATACCTTTTTCTTCAAGATATTTTGCAGCGATAGCCACGTTATTGAAGTAACAATAACCACCACCATACTTTTTCATAGCATGATGACCTGGAGGTCTTGTAAGAGCATATACAATCACTTTATTCGATAAAGAATATTCTAATGCGCTTAAAACTGTCTCAACCGCCCCAAAAGCCGCTTTGTAGGTTTCTTTATTAATAGGTGTACCTGTGTCAAATATCTTATCAACAAAAAATACTTCTGGAATATATTCTTGGGTTACCTCTGAAGACTTTCGTTTAATATATTCAATGTAATCTTCCTCATGAGCAAGGTAAAGAACACTTTCCGAAAATCCCAACGGTTGAACTTCCGGATAATTTTTTTTCAAAAATTCATACACAAGTTTCAATCTTGAAGGCCTTTCTGGATTTCTTATAAATTTTCCGTTGTCTATCTCTTTTTTTGGTACGAAAGCATCATTCAACTGTGCACAGAAAAACATATCACTCTTCAAGTTCTTCAATCTTTTTTACCCTTCTTTCATGTCTTCCGCCTTCAAATGAAGAGTCTAAAAAGGCATCAACTGTCCACTTTGCTAGCTCTATACCCATCAAACGACCTGGCAAAACTAAAACATTCGCATCGTTGTGTTTTCGAGCATAAGTCGCCATATCTGGGAATAGACACAGAGCTGCTCTTATTCCTTTTATTTTGTTTGCAGCAATAGACATTCCAATGCCTGTACCACACATCAATATTCCAAAGTGACATTCTTTGCTTTTCACTTTTTCGGCAACTTTCTTAGCGTAATCAGGATAATCAACACTTTCTATTGAATATGTACCACAGTCTATAACTTCTATTCCTTTGTTTCTAAGGTACTCTTTAACCTTTTCTTTGAGTTCAAAAGCCGCATGGTCACTTCCTATTGCTACCTTCATCAATCAATCACCAACTTATTTTAAACTATTTACCGCTTCCATAACGGAATTATAATTTTTAATAACCTTATCAAGTGCAGTCATAGAAAGCAATTTTTTTACATTTTCATTCGCGCAAGCAAACGCAATAGCCCCACCAGAAGATAAAGCCGTTTTGTGGAGACTGACAAATGTACCAAGTCCAAAACTATCAACTAAAGGAACATTTGTTAAGTCAAAAACAATCTTTGCTTTTCCTTTCTTTATTAAATTATCAACAACCCAGTTGCGAATAGCAACAGCATTCTGCATTGAAACATCGCTATTGAGAGATACTACAACAACACCAAATTGCTCAGTAAATGCGTACATAAAACATACCTCCCATTTTTAATGTAAGAGTTTCTATTTATTTAGAAATTCAATTGCCTCTTTTTCGCTGTCAAAGATATTGAATATTCTGTCAAGCGAAGTCATTTTTAAAAGGTTTCTTATATTCGAATCAAAGTTAATTAAAACCAAAGCGCCTGCATTCATAAGTGTCTGCTTATGAATTGCAACGATTATTCCAAGACCTGTACTATCTATGTATCTGGTTTTAGAAAAGTCAAGGATAACTTTTTTATACCCTTTTTCAATAGATTCCTCGTAAACAGTTTTTTTAATCTCTTGTGAGTTCACTAAGTCAATTTCTTCAGGCATTTCAAATTTAATTATGTCGTTTTCTAATAATGATTTTTTCATAATCTGCCCTCCATAATTTTAATCTATCTAAAAATTCTTATAAGTCCTACCATTTTTCCGATGATTCTTACTTTCTTTGGCTCACATACAATAGGTTGATATGCATCGTTTTCTGGAATCAGTTCTATATGATCATCTTTTAATACCAATCTTTTAAGTGTTATTTTATCTTCTACAACAGCTGCGACTATGGAATTATTTTCCGCACTATACTGTCTTTTTATTACCACATAATCACCATCTAAAATGTGAGCATTTATCATACTATCACCTTGTACTTTTAAAGCAAAATACTCACCATAACCTTTAAGCATAGCCAATGGCACTTCTATTTCTTCATCAATTTGTTCAAACATTTCGATAGCTTGCCCAGCTGCTATTTTCCCCTTCACGGGAACAACTATACTTTCCTTCCTATCCAAAAGTGAAATAGTCCTTGGACCTTTACCGCGTTTTATGTAACCTTTTTTTTCAAGCGCGATAAGATGTAACTGCGCACCGCGTGGTGTCATTTTAAAATGACGAGATATATCACGTATTGATGGAGCATACCCCTTCATTATCATATAGTCTTTTATAAAATCATATATGAGTTTCTGCCTTTCAGTTAATTCCCTCATACATCAAACACCATCCTAACGTATAATTTACCTTCATGGTATTTCATACTGAGATTATGATAAGTTAAAGCCTTTATGGCAAGATTTATTCTTCTTTCACAAAAATAAACACAACCTTGCTCAGTTTTGAATGGATAAAATCCACTATCAATAAGAGATATTATCTCATTCACGGTATCAAATAACCAATCTAAAAATTCGTTGTTAGTGTTTACATTAGTTACGTCTATATTATAACATTTTTTAGTAAAATTTTTCAAACATTCTATTAATAATATATTTTTATTTTCAGAATATTTTTCCGAGCTGTTTTCAAGAAGTATCTTTACAATATCACTTAAAAGCTCGTCAACATTTTCTGCCACAATTTCGTAAAATAAATCCGCCTTGTGGTCTATTTCTCTGTACAAATTATTCCTCACCACCAATTACGGCGAAATCTGCAACAATATCACCATCAGCTAAATTCATAACCTTTACTCCCTGCGCAGTTCTACTCCTGGTTGGTATATCGGATACCTTGAACTTTATACTTGCACCATCTTTTGTGAATAGCACAATTTCTTCATCGCCATTTACATAAGCTACTCCTACTATTGGACCTGTTTTTTCTATCTCACCTATGTTTTTAATTCCAAGACCGTCTCTTGATTGTTTTCTGTAATCACTAACTTCTGTAAGTTTTCCGTACCCGTTTTCTGTAATCGTTAAAATATAACCATTATCATTTTCAAGCACAGTTGATGATATAACTTCATCACCTTCACGTAATCTTATACCCCTCACACCTGCAGCATTTCTTCCCATAGTTCTGACTTCTTCTATTCCAAATCTTATACTCATACCAAGCTTCGTTGAAATAAGCACAGTGTTACTTTCGGAATTTATTCTTAAAACAGAGACAAGTTCGTCACCGTCTTTAAATGTAATTGCTCTGATACCTTTCGATGTTATGTTTTTAAAATCCTCAAGACTTGTACGTTTAACAACACCTTTTTTGGTTACAAAGAATAGTTCTCCAACGTAATCGGTTATATCGACCATAGCTAATACTCTTTCTCCATTTTCAAGTTTTATGTATTTATTTATCGGTTTACCTTTGGTTCCTCTGTTGCTTTCTTCAATATCTAGATTTTCTATCTCGTACACTTTACCAAGAGAAGTGAAAAATAGTGTCTTACTATGGAGTTTACTGTAAATTATTTGCGATATTATATCATCTTCCATTAAATTTGCTCCAATTACACCTTTCCCATTTCTCCTTTGAGTTCTGAAAGCATCTATATCCATAAGTTTTAGGAACCCTTTTTTCGTAAGTGTTATAACGATATCCTTGTTTGGTATGAGATCTTTCTTATCAAATTTTGTCGCGGTCTCTTCGAGATCTGTAATTTCAGTTTTTCTTGGGTCACCATATTTTTTCTTAATTTCTTCAAGCTCCTCAATTATTACTTCGTATACTTTATCGTCGTTCATAAGAAGTTCTTTTTCTTTCTCAAGTCTAACTAGAAGGTCTCTGTATTCTTGTTGTAAGTTTTGAGTTTCTAAGTTAGTTAATCTTCCAAGTCTCATGTCAAGAACAGCCTTTGCTTGCTCTTCACTCATTTGTAGTATATCGACAAGTTGTGAAAGTGCTTCAGAAGAGTCTTTTGAGCTTCGAATTATACTTACAACAGTATCTATGGCTTTAGAAGCCTTTATTAATCCTTCAACTATATGCGCACGTTTAGAATCTTGTTGATATGCATATTGAGTTCGCTTCCTGACTACTTCAAATCTGTGCTTAACGTAAGCTTCTATAAGTTGTTTTAGGTTCATTAACCTTGGTTGCTTGTCGCCATCTATGACTAAGAAATTCGCATTAAATCTTGTTTGCAAGTTCGTCTTTTGGTAAAGATTATTCAGTATAACTTCTTCTTTCACATCTTCTGGAAATTCAATAACAACTCTTAAACCATCTTTGTCGCTCTCATCTCTTAAATCTTTTACGGGTATTTCTTCTTCTTGCAAGTAATCAGCGATTTGTTTTATCAGTTCCGCCTTACTAATACCGTAAGGTATTTCTGTTATAATAATGCTTTTTTTCTTCTTTTCATGTTTTATTTCTGCTTTACCTCTGATTGTGAATCCACCTTTACCGGTGATATACATTTCCCTTATTCCAGATTTTCCTATTATTATTCCACCTGTTGGAAAATCAGGACCTTTTATTATATCAATTAACTCTTCCACAGATATATCACGATTCTTTATATAAGCAATCGTGGCATCAACTACATCATTTAAGTTATGAGTCGGTATGTTCGTGGCCATACCAACTGCAATTCCACTAGCACCATTCAAAAGAAGGTTAGGTACCTTCGCCGGTAATACGTCCGGTTCTTGCAAACTTCCATCGAAGTTATCGAGCATTTTAACTGTTTGTTTATCAATATCCTCGACCATTTCTTCGGCTATTTTGTGTAATCTTGCTTCCGTGTAACGCATAGCAGCTGGTGGGTCACGGTCAATAGAACCAAAGTTACCTTGACCTTCAACTAATGAATATCTCATCAACCATGGTTGTGCCATTCTAACTAACGCTTCATATATAGAAGAATCACCGTGAGGATGGTACTTACCCATAACCTCACCAACAATACGTGCTGTCTTTTTAAATGGTTTATTGTGGAATAAGCCTAGTTCATACATCGAATAAATAATTCTTCTTTGAACAGGTTTTAAACCATCCCTGACATCTGGAATGGCACGACCAATTATAACGCTCATGGAATAGCTTAAATATGATTTTACAAGCTCATCCTCAAGAACGCGCTCAAAGACGTTATTTTGTTCATTCGATTTTATTTCATTGTTAATTTCACTTTCAAAGTTCTTATCCACTTACGAAAACCTCCTTGTGTTAATCGAATAATTAAACAACTAAATTAAATTTCAAATATTTCATAAGTATATTATGAAATCTTTTATGAAATCTTTGCTCCAGGTTCTATTTCAGAAGACACCGTTAAAAGTGTTAACTTATCATCTTTTTTGGCAGCAAGGAGCATACCTCTTGATTCAATCCCCATCAATTTTGCTGGTTTGAGATTTGCGACAACTACTATTAACCTACCAACCAATTGTTCTGGTGTGTAGTATTTCGCAATTCCAGCGACAATTTGCCTATGTCCAAGTTCGCCAAGATCAAGTTGTAATTTTACAAGCTTTTCTGACTTTTCTACTCTCTCCGCTTCAATTACCTTAGCAACTCTTAAATCAATTTTTTTGAATGTATCAATATCTATTAATTCTTCCATAGTAACAACATTTTCTTGTTTTTCTGTAACTTTCTGGTCCATACCTTTTACCTCCTGTTTCTTATCAGTCTTCTCTTCTTCTTTTCTCTCAGATTTCTCAAATTTTTTGAATAGAGGCTCGCCATGAATTATCTTATTTCCTTTAATTATATTCCAACCAGAGAGGAATTTTTCATCAAACTTTTCATTAACTGAGAGCCTTTTATAAACTTCCAATGAAGAATCTGGCATGACTGGTGAAACAAGGGTTGCTACCTTGAAAATACTCTCAGTTACAAGACTTAGAACCGTGCCAAGTCTTTCCTTATTCCCTTCTTTTGCTAGTACCCAAGGTTTTGTTTCATCAAAGTATTTGTTAAGTTGCGAAATGAATTGCCATAATACTTCAAGTGCATCTGTTATCTTGTAAGAATCCATAAGTTCTATAAATTTATTTTTCACTAAATCATAGTCTTCTATTAATTTCTTATCTATTTCTTCAAGATTACCTACACCGGGTATAACAGAATCAAAATGTTTCTGAATCATAGCAAGTGTTCTGTGTAAAAGGTTTCCATAATCGTTAGCAAGGTCAGAATTGAGTCTTTTAATTAGGTTCTCTTCGGAAAAATCTCCATCTTTACCAAAAACTATGTCCCTTACAAGGTAATATCTGACAACATCATTTCCATATTTTCTTACGTACTCTCTTGGATCTATTGCGTTGCCAAGTGATTTACTAATTTTTTGACCGTTTACAGTTAACCATCCATGAGCAAATACTTTCTTTGGCAATGGTAAACCAACTGACATAAGCATAGCAGGCCAAATGAGGCTGTGGAATCTATTTATTTCTTTACCTATAAGGTGCACATCCGCAGGCCACCATTTGTTAAATTTATCCATGTCATTAGGATAACCAATTGCTGAAACATAATTTATCAAAGCATCAACCCAGACATAAATTACATGTTCTGGGTCATTTGGCATCGGTATGCCCCACTTTAATGTTGTTCTTGTTATTGACAAATCTTTCAATCCAGATTCGAGGATTTTAAGCATTTCATTGCGCCTGAAATCTGGCTCAACAAAATCTGGATTTTCTTGGAAATGTTTTAACAATGCGTCGTTGTACTTCGATAACCTGAAAAAATAATTTTCTTCTCTTATGAGGTTAACTTCTCTTTTACAAGAAGGACAGATGTTATGACCATGTTCATCGTGTTCAAGTTCTTCCTCGTTCCAATAAGTTTCACACGGTACACAATACCAACCTTCATATATACCTTTATAAATATCCCCGTTTTCCATCATCTTAGAAACAAAATATTGAACTGTTTTCTCATGATTTTCATCCGTTGTTCGAATGAAGTAATCATTCGTTATTCCGAGATCCTTCCACAATTCTTTAAACTTCTCTGCAAGTGTATCACATAATTCTTTTGGTTCGAGTCCTTTTTCTCTCGCGGCCTGAGCTATTTTTTGCCCATGTTCATCTGTACCCGTCAAATAAAACACTTCATAGCCCATTAATCTCTTATATCTGGCTAAAATATCTCCTATGATAGTAGTATAGGAACTACCGATATGTGGCTCAGCATTAACATAATAAATAGGAGTCGTAATATAAAATTTCTTCACTATAAACACCTCCAAATATACCTACAAGTATTTAATTAATTTATCAACTTTTTACTAAAATTATATCATAAATCTCAAAACAAAAAAGGTGGCTTCAAAAAAGCCACCTTTTTGTTTGGTTTAGTTTATTTTACTTCAAAGAATTCTCTGATTGGTGGTATTAAGTTTAGGTATTTCTTGTAATAAACAAGTTTCCAACCTGGTCTTATTAGATTGATATTCTTTATTATTGGATTTAACTCAAGTAACTCAGAATCTGTCACGGCAAGTCTTTGTAAGATTTGGTTAAATGTATCCCCAGGTTTCACTTCATACTCAAGTTTCACGTAAACAGAGTAATTCGAGTCCATTGCACCATCTATAACTCTGCCTTTTAAATTCTCAAATATAATCTGCTGAACAGGAATTTCAAAATCTTCAATTACCTCTCCTCTTAAAATTGGATTGGTACCGTATGTTCTTACAGATGGTACTGATACAATTACTTCTGAATTGTCATCTAAATCTCTGCCCAGGTATTTTATGCTTCTTATTTTATTCTCGTTCAAAACGACGCTGTAGTTTATGTTTTCAAACAAATCATAAAGCCAAGGTTTATTAGTCAAACTTTCATCAAACAAAATTCTTACACCGTTATATTTCAAAAGTTTTGCTGAAGTCAAAATGTAATTCTTTATATCTGCGCCTGTCATTTTAACTAGTTTTACAGATGTCGTTTTTCCAACAAGTGAATACAAATCTCTTCTTGTAATTTCACCTTGTGGTATACCTGGACAATTGGCATTAAATACATTCCATATTCCTAGGTTTGAATTTGTGTAATTAATTATCAACTTATTAACGAATTCTGTTACAAAATTATCATCTAACATTGCCATGTATTTGTTAAATCCAACAGAGATGTTAGATTGCGCAATTACTTCGTCTAACCACTTATTAAAATCACCTTCAAATTTTTTTACTTGATTTAAGACCATTTCAGACGGTTCCACATTTGAAAGTAAAACTCTTTCTATCTTTACGCTTTTTATCTTAAAAGATTTATCTTTTTCTACATTTAATGTAATCTTATTAACTCCCTTAGCTTCACTGCCAGTTACAGAATATATCTTGTTCGATTTTGAACCTGTATATACGAAATCCTGATTACCAAACAAGAATATGTCAACATCTTTCGAAAATTCTCTTACAAGTTCATCACCTATATTTAACTCACTTCTAATTGCTATTTGTTTTCCAGTGATTGGATCATTTGTTATACCACCACTTGTTGCAAGAATAATCAAATCTGGATTCATTTTCTTTGCTGTATTCAGCGTATTCCTAACACTTTCTATATAATCAACATACTTTTGTGAATCGTAGGGAACAACAACACCGATCATTGCAACCTTGAATCCGTTACTCATAGTTTTCACTTTGAAGCTTACAACGTTACTTGGAAATACATTAGCCAAGTTAGCAGCCAAAACACTTGTTTTCAAATTTTTAAAAACACCTATAAGCCTTTCGGGAGAATAGTTCACCTCAAATGTCCCCGGAACAAATGCATCGTAATTAAGAAGATTAAAAGCGTTTATAACAGGATTATCTTCTTGCAAACTGGAATAATCACCAAATGGTGAACCATAGAGCAAATTACCTGTATCTATTAAAATAGTGTCTGGATTTGAACTTCTTAAATTGTCAACATATGTCTTAAGAATAGCTAAACCTTTTGGCTGATACATATTGCTGAAATAATCATATGGCAAAACATTTCCATAAATGTTAGATGTGTGGAGTATAATAATTTGCGACGCTAAAACAAATGTTGAAAGAGCGAAAAGTACGAACATAAACAGTGTGATAAATTTCTTACTCATATTAATTTTCCCTCCTCTTTACTTTTTAATTCTTCATAACATTCTTTACATACAGCAATGTATTTTTCTTTACCACCAACATCAAATATCCCACCATTTGACTTTTTCTTATAAGACAAAGTCCCTTTATACTCCCCACAAACTTCGCACACGGCCCTTTTTTTAATAACTTCGTCAGCAACAGCCATAAGCATTGCAGTAGTTTCAAAAGGATCCCAAAGATAATTCATATCCAAGCCCGCACAGTAAACATCTACGCCATCTTTAGTTATTTCTTTTACTAATTTTGTAAGTGAAGAATCAAAAAAATGTACTTCATCTATAAAAATTGCATCTGGCTTTTCATTTAAAGATTTATAATATTCTTCCATCTCTTGAACATCTTTAATTGCTCGTGCCGGCATTTTAAAAAATTTATGTGTTACAACATCATCTTTACTGTACCTTGTATCAATTTGTGGTTTAAGTATAAGTATTTTTTTCCGACCAAGCTCATATATCTCAGCATAGTTAAGAAGTTCTGTAGTTTTTCCAGAATACATTGGCCCAACTATTACCGTGAGTTTTCCTATCTTATTACTCAAACCAACACACCCCCGAAATATATTAAATTCAAATTTCATCAAAAATCTGGTATAATTATAACATAAAAGGGAGGGTATGTACAGATGAAAACGGAAAATCAGAAACTTCAAAATCTTATAGATACTCACGCACACTTGCATATGAAACACTTTGAAAAGGATAGAGATGATGTCTTTAAAAGAGTAACACAAATGAAATTCGTACTAAACGTCTCAACAAGTATTGAAGACTTGAATGACACAATTAAGATAGCAAATATTTTGCCAAACGTATTTTTAGCTCTTGGAATACATCCGCACGATTCTGGAAATGTTCCAAATGATTATATTGAAATCTTAGAAAATTTAGCACTCAAAAACAAGAAAGTTTTAGCGATAGGTGAAATTGGGTTAGATTATTTTAGAAATTTCTCACCTATAGATACTCAAAAAAGAGTCTTCGCAGAACAGTTAATGCTTGCAAATAAACTTGGTAAACCTGTAATTTTGCATATCAGAGACGCTTACGAAGATGTCTACGAAATAATAAAACTCATAGGCCCAGAAAATGGAGGAATTGTTCACGCGTTCAGCGGAGATGAGAATTGGGCTAAAAAGTTTGTAAAACTTGGTTTTAAAATAGGAATCGGTGGACCAATAACATATCCAAAGAACGATTTACTTAGAAACGTAGTCAAAATAATAGGTGTGGAAAATGTCGTTACAGAAACAGATTGTCCTTACTTACCTCCACAACAGTATCGTGGAAAGAGAAATGAACCTATTTATGTATATTACGTCTTCGAGCAGTTAAACGAAATTTTTGGTCTTGACATAGATATATATGATATAATTTGGAAAAACACAAAGGAAATACTAAAAATAAACGAAGATTTGGCTAATTCATCAGTTGGTGATAACGATGATTGAAATAATAGAAGGCATATATAAAGGTAGAAGCGAAGGTAAAATACTTGTTTCAATTAACGGAGTAGTATTCGGAATAATAACAGATGCGGAAAGTTTTTCCGAATTTAACGAAGGGGATAAAATTTTAGTTTACACAAAACTTATCGTGTCTCAAGAAGATATGACAATATACGGATTTGATTCAAAAGTAAAGAAAGAAACTTTCGAAAAATTGATAAAAGTTTCAAAACTCGGTCCAAAAACAGCAATCAAAATTCTTTCATCAACAACTGTTGATTTTTTATCAAACGCAATCGCAACTGGAGATGTCGAAAAACTTTCATCTATTCCAGGAATAGGTAGAAAAACAGCCGAAAGAATGATTACAGAACTAAAAGATGAATTCGAGGTTGTTGAAGTAAATGAAGAGATGCTTGAAGCAATAGAAGCTCTTGTATCTTTAGGTTACTCAAAAACGCAAGCAAGAAATGCTGTTTCCAAGGTTCTCAAAGAAAGTCCGAATATAAGCAACGTTTCGAAAATAATAAAAGAAGCTTTAAAGATACTTGCAAAGATTTAAATAAAAAATCAATTTCAGCTCCAACTTGTCCACAAATATGGGTTAGGAGCGGTGTTTATGGCAAGTACCATTAGTATTAACAATTCGCAAGGGCCTGTTATAGTAAATCCAACATTAGGTTACAAACTTGATCCAGGTGAACCTGGAATACCTTCAGGTGCACCTGCAAGTAAAAGCGTTCTCAGGGTACTTGGTCAAGAACTCGCCAATTATATGGATTTCAAAAAGCAAGCAATGGAAAAAGGCGGCTTTATAATAGCCGGGGGAATATTTCTCGATATGCAAAAGAGAGGTTCATTCCTCGCTGCCGTTGCAGGGAAAACAAGAGTATTAATGTACATCCCTGGTGAAAAAAATCAAGCAAACGGTAAACCTGAACAACAAAATAACCAATTTGATACAATTGATTTTGAAAGCGATTTAAAAAAGTCAAAGATAGAACAAAAAATAGATGAGTTATACAGGAAGCTCTCAACAACAAACGATCCTTTGGAAGCCGAAAAATTACAACAACAAATACTTATGCTTACAATGGCTATGAATGCCCTTATGTTTGGAATGAAAATACCTGAATTACTTGTGGGGATGTTACTCAATACAACTGTTTAAATATAAAAACAAGAACAAATAAAAACATCTTGGAGGGATAGGGTGTGAAAATTTCTGAAATTGCAAATGCATTGGGTTTAAAAACCGTTTATTTTTGCAACGATTATGAAATTGAACATGGTTACGTTGGCGATTTACTTAGCATTGTTATGAGATCCGCCCAACAAAATTCAATATGGTTAACTGTACAAAGCCATGTGAATATTATCGCTGTCGCGTCACTTACAGGTATCAAAGCCATAGTTCTCTGTGAAGATCTTGAATTTCCTGACGAAACTATTCAGAAAGCAAAAGAAGAAAACATAAATTTATTTGTATCGAAGGAAAATTCATATATAACCGCAGGGAGAATATACGAACTTGGTATCAAATGGTAAATTATATAAAGCCGATTTACATATTCATTCTTGTCTTTCACCGTGCGGGGATATAAGTATGCTCCCCTCCGTAATTTGTGAGAAACAGTTGGATGTAATATCAATAACTGACCATAATTCCGCTCGAAACGTAGCGGTTTTTATTAGTTTATGTAAAGACAAAATAGTTGTTCCTGGAATAGAGATACACACAGTCGAGGATGTACACATATTAGGTTATTTTCCAGAATTAGAACATTGTTTAAAAGTTTCAAAAATTGTTGAAGAAAATCTTCCGAAATTTCCATACGACCCAGAAAAATTCGGATATCAAATAGTTATAAACGAAAACGAAGAATTTGTAAATACAATCGATGAGTACCTTGGCTTCCCTACTAATCTAACTATAGAAGACGCAATTGAAATAATACTATCCAATCACGGTTTGCCAGTTTTCGCACATGTTGATAGGAAATTTGGGGCTATTTATCAACTTGGTTTATTACCGGAAGGGACTAACGTGGTTGAGGTTAAAAAGCGTGAAACTTATGAGGAACTGAAGAAAAATGGTTATATCGCACTCACATCATCCGATGCACATTTGCCAGATGAAGTAGGCATAAGGAAAATCTTTATGGAGGACAAACCAAAAAATTCGCAAGAAGTTATAGATATGATTTTAGAAAGGAGGTTTAAGACCATTTGGGATTGATTACGATATCTGACCACATACACGACATTGCTGAAAACTCTATAAATGCAAAAGCAAAAAATGTAAAAATAACAATAAAAGAAACAGATGACAAATTTTATTTTTCTGTAGAAGATGATGCTGGCGGGATAAGACCAGAAATACTTGAGAAAATATTTGACCCATTCGTTACAACTCGAAAAAAAGAGATAAGAAGGGTTGGGCTTGGTTTACCATTTTTGAAACAAGCAACTGAATTAACAGGCGGATATACGAAAATTAACTCAGAAATAGGCAAAGGTACAAAAGTTGAGGCACTTTTTTACAAATCAAACATAGACTGCCAACCTGTTGGAGATTTAACTGGTACTTTTTTTACATTACTCTTAAACAATTCGTTAAATTGGGAAATAGAAAGATGTTTAAACGAAGAATGCTATGTTATAACCAGTGAATCCATTAAAACTTATCTTGGAGAGATAGATTCTCCGCAAAAAATGATGGTTCTAAAAGAACTAATAGAAGAATTAGAAAATTCAATAAAAACATAATCATTGATATTTAGGAGGGACTAAAGATGATTAGAAAAAGCATTTTTTCAGTGATTTTACTTTTTGTTATTTCGATTCTGTCATTTTCTTTCGTACTCGTAGATGTAAAGTTTGAAGGATTGAACAACGTTACCAAACAAGACCTTGAAAGTTACTATAAAGACTATATTGGAAAAAATGTGAATGAAAATGCTATAAACGATATAATAAGCTCTATCGATGAAACGGGATATTTTGAAGAAATTCAATACAAACTAAACAACGTAGAAAATGACGAAAACAAAAAAATATTGAATATAAATGTAGTGGAATACCCACCTGTAAAAAAGGTAAATTACGATATTAAAGGTCCTGGAATAATTGACATTGAAACAGTAAAAAAAGAAGTAAAACTAAAAGAAGGGAAACCACTTAGTTTCTCAAATTTCTGGGAAAGTATCAACAAAATAGCAGATCTATACTCAAATAAAGGATATTTGGTTGCCACTCCAAGAATCCAAAATAAAGATTTTGGCTTCATCTACGTTAGTGGTGCAATTTCAGAAGACAATGAAGTTACTTTCTCAATAAAAGAATACGTACTGTACAACATTGAATTTAACGTTGTAAGTGATGATGAAGAATTCAAAAATGCATTTAAAGATGTGGTTAAAAATGTATCAGTAAAAAAGTACGCTGATTATGAAAAGAAAAATTGGTTTGAGAGAATTTTTGATTCTGAAAAAGATTACGTGCCATCTCAGCAAGTACTTCAAACGATTTTTCAAACACTCTCCAAATACGTATATGTGAAAGTTGTAGATTTATCGGTAGAAGAATCACAATCCAAATTCCCAGCAAAAACCCTTTTAATAACAGTTACAGATAACACAATTACACAACAACCTTTAAAAATAAAAGGAATTAGAACAGTTGGTAATACACTCTTCACACAAAAAGAGTTAATAGGTGATACCACTGAAGGAACGTACACAAACTTCCAGATACTTTCAAAAGTTCAACAAGTAAAAAATACATACGATAGTAAAGGTTATTTTATTGATCTTAATTTAGGAATGGATGAAGAGGGATATCTTAACATAAAGATAACGGAAATCAAAGTTGGACAGGTAAAAATTTCAGGAAACGACGTAACAAAAAATTATGTTTTTGACGATGTCATAAGCATAAAACCTGGTGATTTTCTAAATCGCACAGAACTTCAAAATATCTATATCGAACTTACAAAATTAAATTTCTTCAAAAATATCGATATAGGTATAGAGCCTGTTGAAAATGATAAAACTAAGGTTGATGTAGTTATAAAACTAACGGAAAAAGACAAAAAGTTTGATTTCAACGGAGGAATTACATGGGGACCATTAATCGGTAAAGAATGGTGGGAAGGAATTGCTGCAATGCTTTCTATTTCTTCTACTAATCCATTCGGATACGGTGAAAATTTCTCTATTTCTTTACAAAAAGCTTTTTCAACAACAGATTTTTCGTTAAGTGCTGGGATAAGGAAACCGTTTGAATTACCAATTATTTTTAGTAATTCATTAACTTACAAAAATCAGCCATCCAACGATGGAAATGAATCAAAATTATCTTACTCAATAAATGTAAATACAATTAAAACAACTCTAGGACAATTTGGTATAAGCGTAGGCTATAATGATACAAATATATCAGCAAATGATACACCTCAATCTACAAATACAAAAACATTATCACTTTCTGGAAGTTATTTGTACGAAACCCTTGATAACATTTACGTACCTATGAAAGGTTATTCATTCTCAATCTATGGTACAAAATATTTCCCAATATCACAAAATGATCCTAATGCCATTAGTTATTTAACTGAGTTAACTTTCCATATTCCGTTTAATTCATTTGCTTCGTTTGCTACACGCTTAGTTGCAGGACAGGTATTCCAAATTTCTGGTGAACCTATAACTTATGAGCTTGCAGGTATTAACCAAGTAAGAGGTGTCAAATCAACGGATAAAGGTCCTGTCATTGGCTTGAACAATAATGAAATTAGATTTAAAATTCCTGAGCAAATGTCCTATATTTCACTTTTTTACGATTTAGGTTTTGTAGATAGTGAGTACAAGTTAGATAAACTTGTTAGTTCCGCCGGTATAGAATTTGGACTTACTGTACCTATGTTTGGACTTATAAGAGTAGGTTGGGGAATTCCAATTCCTTCGACTAACCTGAATTTCTACTTTACATTTGGAAAGACATTCTAAAAATCAGAAAATAAAGGAGAACCCTGTTATATGGAAAAAATAAAAGAGTTTATAGAAAAATTAAACGAAATACGAGAAGAAGCAAAGCCTGCTGTTGAAGCAAGATGGGAAGAATTTGAGAATTTAAGAAAGAATGGTACGGAAGAAGATTTATTTTCAGAGTTAAGTTTTTGTATCCTCACAGCAAACTGGAGTGCACAAGGTGGTATAAAAGCTCAAAAAATAATAGGAAATGGTTTTGCTTATCTTTCAGAAGAAGAACTTTACAAAAAACTCAAAGAGGTCGGACATCGTTACCCAGAAGCAAGAGCAAAATACATAGTTTCAAACAGATGGATAATTGGCAAAATAAGAGAAATCATATCGCAAGATGACCCCAGAGAATTTTTTGTTGATAACATAAAAGGTCTTGGGTGGAAAGAAAGTTCACATTTTTTAAGAAATATCGCTTTCCCAAATTATGCCATTTTAGACAAACATGTACTAAGAATAATGAAACAATACGGGTTAATAGACGAGCTTCCAAAAGGATGGACGAAAAAAAGATATCTAGAATACGAAGAACGGCTAAAAAAAGTAGCAGAACTCTTTGGGGAACATATAGGCAAATTTGACCTGTACCTATGGTATATGATAAAAAGGAAAGTAGAGAAATAATTTGCTAACATTCTAAAATGGGAGGGGCTAAAATGAAACTTATCGAGAGCGTTCCAAATTTTAGCGAAGGTAGACGTGAAGAAATCGTCAGACAAATTATTGAGGAAGCAAATAAATATAAAAAAGTGCGTGTATTGGATTGGTCAATGGATAGAGATCACAACAGATCAGTTGTTACATTGGTTGGTGAGCCTGAAGAGGTATTGGAAGCTTTATTTGATATGACAAAAAAAGCTTCAGAACTAATTGATTTAAGATACCATAAAGGTGAGCACCCTAGAATGGGAGCAACGGATGTTATACCACTAGTTCCGTTAGTTGGTACAAAGATGGAAGAATGTGTTGAATGGTCAAAAAAACTTGGTGAAAGAATCGGAAGAGAATTAAACATACCAGTATACCTTTACGAAAGAAGCGCAACTTCTCCTGAGAGGGAAAACTTGTCTGAAATAAGAAAAGGTGAATTTGAAGGATTTTTCGAAAAAATAAAAGACCCAAAGTGGAAACCAGATTTTGGTCCAGATAAAGTACATGAAACAGCAGGTGTCACAGCAGTTGGCGCTCGCGAATTCCTTATAGCTTTCAACGTCAATTTGGGGACAAACAACATAGAGATTGCAGACAAAATAGCAAAAGCAGTAAGGCACATTAGTGGTGGTTATCGATACGTAAAAGCAATGGGAGTAGAACTCAAAGAAAAAGGAATAGTTCAAGTATCGATGAACCTCACTAACTACAAAAAATCTCCTATATTTAGAGTATTCGAAACAATCAAAAGAGAGGCAGAAAGATACGGTGTACCAGTAGTTGGAAGCGAAATAATAGGTATGGTACCATTACAGGCAATAGTAGAAACATTCATGTGGTATCTCCAAATAGATGAATTCGGTCCAAACAGAGTAATTGAGCAAAAACTTCTTGAACAATTGACAAAAGAACAATAAGAGTTTTTATTTTATAAAAGGGAGTGCGTAAAATTAAATTAGACAATTGCACTCCCTTTTGTTTTGTGGTATAATAATTCGCAGTACGAACCAAAACGAAGGAGGTGGGCTTTATGGAATACAGAAAAGTAGGTAAATGGGGCTTAAAAATCAGCGAAGTATCGCTTGGTTCATGGCTTACATTTGGCAATCAACTCGACTTAAATTCAACAAAACAAGTTGTCCGATACGCAGTAGAAAATGGTATTAATTTTATCGATACCGCTGAAGCTTATGCAAACGGTATAGCAGAAGCAATGCTTGGCATGGTGCTTAAAGAATACAGAAGAGAAGACTTGGTAATTTCAACAAAAATCTTCTGGGGTGGAGATGGTCCAAACCAGAAAGGGCTTTCGAGAAAACACTTGCTCGAAGGTACATGGAATTCATTGAAGAGATTGCAACTTGATTATGTAGATATACTTTACTGTCACAGACCAGACCCAGAAGTCCCCATGGAAGAAGTAGTCTATACAATGGACCAAATACTAAAAAGTGGACTTGCATTTTATTGGGGAACGAGCGAATGGAGTGCGGAAGAAATTGAGCAAGCTTGCAAAGTTGCGGAAAAAATGAACGCGATGCCACCTGTAGTCGAACAACCACAGTACAATTTAATATTTAAAAAACGTGTTGAAGAAGAATACGCTCCAATATACGAAAAATATGGTATCGGAACAACAATTTGGAGTCCACTTGCTTCAGGTGTGTTAAGTGGTAAATACCTCGAAGGTATTCCAGAAGGTTCTAGATTAGATAGATGGCCATGGCTAAAGAAAACAATGGAAGAAAGAGGTATATTCCAAGAAGAAACACTTCAAAAATTAAAAAGAATAAAAGAAATCGCGGAAGGTTTAGGCGTAACAATGGCTCAACTTTCAATTGCATGGTGCTTGAGGAATCCACACGTAAGTAGCGTTATACTCGGTGTAAGCTCATTAGACCAACTTAAAGAAAATATAAAGGCCGTTGAAGTAAAGAATTTGATAACTGATGAAATTTATTCGGAATTAAACTCATTATTTTGATATTATCTAAAAAAACAAAGAAAAACACTCCCGAGGTGGTATGTCGAAACCACTGAGGGAGTGTTTTATATAGAATAAGTTCGTTTATAGTATAATTTAATAAACTATCTAGATTAAATATCCATTTCCATACTAACTACGAGAAAACAAGTATGTAAAATTATCTTCTAGAGAATTTTTATCTGACATCTTTCGGTTTACCAAAATAAAAAGCGCAAGTGTACTAAAGATCTTGTTAAATCGGTTGTGTTGCGAGGTGATTAAATGCTTCTAGAAGACGTTCTCATCGTTGATCCAGTCGATGGTGAATACGTTGGTACTATAGAGTTTGACAAAAAAGTGGAAAAGACAGTTCGTTCAAACAAAACACATTACAACTCTATAATTATGCCAGCTTTTGTTGATCCACATATCCACGGAATAATGGGAATAGACACAATGACAGCTTCTTCAAATGACTTTCAAAAGTTTAAGGAATACGAAGCACTCGAAGGGGTTTTCTTATTCCTCTCAACGACGGTTACTTGCACTTTGGAAAGATTGAAAGATATAGGTAATAACTTACCAGATGATTTGAAGCTTCACATCGAAGGACCTTTCATCTCCGAAGAACGTAAAGGTGCGCATAACGAAAGGTATATAATCAATCCACCAAGAAATATCAGTGAATTAGAAAAATATATTCCGATAGAAAAAATTGGAATAATTACAACAGCTCCTGAGAAAGAAAATTTTTTGTATTTTGCTGATAGTTGCAATGAAAAGGGGATAAGGATTTCACTTGGTCATTCAAATGCCAACTTCGAGACAGCTAAAGTAGCATACGAGAAAGGCTATAAAAGAATAACCCATTTTCCAAACGCACTGAGCCCAATGCATCACAGAGACTTGAATATGGTAGGTGCGGTTTTTTACTTTGATTTTATAGTTGAGATTATAGCTGATGGTATACATTCCGCTCCAGAATTCGTGGATTTAGTCTACAAAATCAAAGGTGCAGATAAAATAATCTTGGTTACAGATAGTATATCAGCCACAGGTTTAAAAGATGGAGATTATCTACTTGGTGATTTACCTGTAAAGGTTGTTGATGGTATTGCGAGATTGAGCAATGGAACGATTGCTGGAAGCACTTTAAGATTCTCACAAGCACTGAAAAATTTCCAAAAATTCACAAAGTGCACATTGCAAGAACTTGCTAAAGTATCTTCTTACAATGCCTGTAAAGATTTAGGATTAGATTGTGGTAGAATAACTGAAGGTAAAGATGCGAAATTTGTACAATTAGACAACGAATTGAATATATTGAAAACTTGGAATTATTAGTTGCAAGCTAACGATAAAAAAGTAAAAAGGCTGATGAGAAAATTCTCATCAGCTTTTTTAATCAGTAGTTTTATCGAATTTCACAGTACAAATTCAATGGTGTAAATTTTAAAAGGTTTATAAGTCAATTCTATTTTGCCTTCTTTGAATTCAACTTCAGAAATTTTATTCTCTAAAATATCTACGAATTTCACTTCTTTAAAATTGATTCCTTCTAACTTTATCGTTGCTGTTCCACTGCTCCCAACGGTCTCTAAAATCCTTAAGTATATCTTTTCATCAACTTTTCTTAAAGACAACACACGCAATGAATCAGATGAAATATTTAAATTCCAACCTTTTGTTAATGGTTTACCGTTGAAGGCCTTTATTTTCTTATTCAATTTATCAGCTCTTGCGTAGAATTCTTTTACATCCTCAGAACCATGTAGGTATATTGAATAAATAAAACTTTGTTCTCCTTCGTCAGCAAAGAAATCAGGATATATACCTGCCTTAACTAAAGTCATTTCTATTGTTGAACCTTTCACAATATGTCCGTATTTTCCATTGTTTATAATGCATACACCATGGTCGTACTGTGAAACATCAATCCATCTGTGACCGAGTACTTCAAAACGCGCTTGTTCAAAGTTGGTATTATCATGCGTTGGTCTTTGAATGTATCCGCCATCTAAATCGTATTTTGCATATCTTGATAAAACATTTGTTGGGAAGAGTACCTTAAGTATACTTCTTCTATGATGCCAATCAATTCTGGTTTCAACTTTTAATTCATCGGATTCATTTTCAAGAATCAAGTATTGCCAAATTCTACTTCCCTCGTAATCGTAGAATATTTCCACCACTTTTCTTATCTCATTATCTTCAACAATCTTTATTTTTTCAGCTTTAAGAACAATATAATGGTTCCTCGTTCTGTAATCTATATCCCAATTTTCCCAATAGGCTGGTATATCTTTCGCTGTTACTAAGACATTCCCTTTTTCATTAAACGCCCACTTCTTTAAAACTTTATTGAATATATTTATACTTCCATCACGATAAATGTGTACAAGTAATAAACCATTCTCTATTGTATAATCATCAACGAATTTCTGAGTGTTATGGAATTCTGATTTTTCTCTTTGAACTTTAAACGACAATATTTCGAAAGGTTTTAGTTCATTTTCACTTACGCAAAGATAATTTCCACGGTACGTTTTGATTGTTTTTAAAGATTTATCGCAATCGTTTGTTTTTATAAAGTTGTTGTATTCAAATGAAATGCGTTGCTTAAAAGAAGATGGATTGAAAATAGTAATAATTTCATCATTACCGTCGAAAAATGATTTTTGAATCACATCACATTGCTCTATAACATAATTAAGCTCTTTTTCTGTATCTTCGTAAACTTCTTTAATGGAAGAACCTGGAAGTATATCATGGAATTCGTTCCTTAGTAACACCTTCCAGAGCTCGTCGATTTGCGCTTGTTTATCTCCCAAAAACAACGCGTTCAAAATTTCGGTTGTTCTTAGCTCATCTTCTGCGATTTTGTGAAGTATTTTTGTCCTACTTTGGGAAGTCAGAGTCCCTCTATGGAGTTCAAGATAAAGCTCTCCATCCCAAGTTGGCAACTTAGAATTTGCCAAATCTTGTGTCAAATCACAGAAAAATCTTTCGGTAGTTGAATATTCAACTTCAGGCACTCCTGGTATCTCATTTAACGGATTATAACTTTCGCACATTTCTTCCGAAGGGCCACCGCCACCATCACCGTATCCAAAGGAAATGAAAAACTTGTCGGTAAGTTCTTTTTGCCTGAAATTAGAAAATGTATTAATCAACGATTTTGCACTAATTCTACCGTTGTAACCTTCTTCAAAATTTTTAAAGTTGTAATAAATAACCTCAGAGCCATCTATACCTCTCCACTTGCATATATCATAAGGAAAGTCATTTGCTTCATTCCAATTTAGTTTTGTGGTTACAAAATAATCTATTCCCGTTTGTTTAAGTATCTGTGGTAAAAACCAAGAAAAACCAAATACATCGGGTAACCACGCCACTTTGCTTATTTTTCCAAACTCTTTTTCAAAGAACTTCTGACCGTAATAAAACTGCCTGATTAAAGATTCCACGCCAGGTACATTACAATCAGACTCAACCCACATACCGCCAACAGGTTCCCATTGACCATTCTTTACTAAATTCCTTATCTGCTCAAAAAGTTCTGGATAGAGACTTTTTAAATCTTCGTACATTTGCGCAGAAGATTGAATATAAACAAAGTTTTTATACTTTTTTGCCAATTGAACAGCATTTGCAAATGTTCTGACTATCTTCCTTTTTGTTTCGTGAACAGGCCAAAGCCACGCATAGTCTATGTGCGCATGTCCGGCTACATAAGCCTTTCCAAATTTCGGAAATAACTTTCTTAATGATTTCAGTTTTTCTCCAAAAATTTCAAAATCACTTAAAATGTTTTCTTTTATTTTTTTATCATAGACGCTTTCAAAATATGGAAATTCCGCAGACGACCAAACAGAACTGACCTGTTCAACAATCGCTGGATCATTTTTAACAGTTTTTATATAATTCTCTGTCGCGTGCGGGATATTCAATTTAGAAAGAAATTCATCCGTTAAATTTACAAGAGCATTCGCAAGTGATTCATTATTTGTTTCTTTTATGGTATCAATGACATTTTTTACGAAAAATATAACCTTTCGAATTTCATTGTCGTAAACAACTATCCTTGAATACTTAAAAACACTTTCTTCACGTGTCCCAAAAAGCCCGCGCGCAACTGTTTGAACTTCTATCTTGTGTTCTTTACCATCGCAGAATTGTGTTATATTCAATTCTTCATGGTATGTGTTAACTTCTCCATAAGGCTCTCCATCGATTAGGATTAAACTCTCACCGCCAAACCATGCCTGGATATAAACATCTTCGAAATCATTTTTCCTTAAAATACTGAACTTATTTGAAAAAACCACATGATTAATCCCATCGTAATTCCAAGTGAATGGTAAATCGATATTCTTTCCCTCGTACATCCAACCATAGAAATTAAAATTTTCAATTATAGAATATGGTACTAATTCACCTAATAATCTGCAAAGCCTTCTAACTTCAATATCTTTACTCCTTTTCATAGATACATTCCCCCTAATTTATTGAACTTGTTGCTTTGATTATAAACTTTAAAGTATTTTAATTCCAACATTGGTTCTAAGATGTTTTTTTCTTCTTTCTTTATTTTTCGCTATATAATAGAAATTTTCAGTTATTATCAAAATCCATTTAGTCCTTCTTGGATTTTTATATTTTGTAGGTTATAATCTATAAGTGAGGAACTTAAAAATTTGAAAAATTTAAGGGGAGGTATGGTTTATGGTATCTTGCCCAAATGTACAGAAAAACCTGCAAAATTGTACATGTACATACACATCGTGTGATAAGCGTGGAAAATGCTGCGAGTGTGTTGCATACCACAGAAGTTTAGGTGAGATTCCTGGTTGTTTCTTTTCAAAGGAAGGAGAACGCACGTGGGATAGGTCAATAGAGAATTTTATAAGAGATAAAACAAAGAACAGATAAAAAATGCCTGGAGGGATAATTTTGTTAAATGAAAAGATTATAGAAAACGTTAAAAAAGTTATCAAAGGAAAAGACAAACAAATAAAGGTAGTTCTTGCGGCAATGTATGCAGGAGGCCATGTGCTTTTAGAAGATGTGCCCGGAGTTGGAAAAACTATTTTAGCACGTGCAATTGCAGTGTCGTTAGGGCTTGATTTTAAAAGAATTCAATTTACACCTGATTTGCTTCCAACAGATTTAACAGGTTTATCCATTTACGATAGAAAAGAAGATACATTCAAATTTAGACCTGGACCTGTATTTACTGATATCTTATTGGCTGATGAAATTAACCGAGCAACTCCACGAACGCAATCTGCTCTCCTTGAAGCAATGGCGGAAGGACAAGTTACAGTTGATGGTATCACTCACAAACTTTCCAGCAATTTCTTTGTTATCGCAACACAAAATCCTATTGAATACGAAGGAACATTTCCTCTTCCAGAAGCACAACTTGATAGGTTTATGGCAAGAGTTTCGCTCGGTTATCCAGACAAAGAAAGCGAAATGGAGATACTGACTACTCAAAAGATAAAACATCCAATAGAAGATTTAAAGCCAGTTGGAACTCCAGAAGAGTTCAGTCAAGAAAAGAAAAATGTAAGGCAAGTAAAAATAAGTGAGGACGTGAAAAGGTACATAGTAGATATCATCGAAGCAACTCGAAATCATGAATCATTAAAATACGGTGCAAGCCCAAGAGCAAGCATTTCATTAATGCACATGAGCATGGCATGGGCTTATCTGGATCAGAGAGACTTTGTCTTACCGGATGATATTAAGGAAATTGCACCGTATGTACTAACACACAGAATCATCCAAACAACCGAATCAAAAATCTTGAGAGAAACAAAGGAAGAAATAATAGAATCTATTCTTAAAAAAGTACCTGTCGTTGAAAAAGAGAACGTTTGAAATTTGGCAATATAAAGTTGGGAGATGAACAAATTGAAAGCAAAAAGAGTGAAAATATTGTTCAGTTCTTTAACTTTGTTAGTAACTTTGGTTGTTTTGTGCATATGGTTATTTGATTATTTGAACTATAAACCAGAAGAAATTGTCAAAAACTACTTAGTTTCAAATGAAAACGTTGATGTAAAAATTGAGAGAGAATTCATCGTATTTTCTCCAATAAATTCAACAAACAAAACAAAGATAGACTTAATCTTCTACCCCGGTGGTTTTGTATACCCAGAAGCTTATTCACCGTTATGCTATAAAATTTCCGAAAATGGCTACAGGGTATTTTTAGCCAAAATGCCATTAAACCTTGCTGTATTAAAACCAAACATCGCGGGTGAAATTGTAAAAGAATACAATTTGAAGAAAGTGGTTCTTGCTGGTCATTCATTAGGCGGTGCTATGGCCGCAAAATTCGCATACGATAATCCAGATAAAGTAACTGGATTGATTTTGCTTGGAGCCTATCCAGCAAAGCAGAATAATCTGTCCAACTCAAATATTAAAGTTTTATCATTATTTGGAGAACTCGATGGGCTTGCCACTGTTGAAAAAATTGAAAAATACAAAGAATTGCTTCCAAAAGACACAAAGTACTTTATGATTCTTGGTGGGAATCACTCAAATTTTGGATATTACGGCTTTCAAAAAAAGGATAATCCTTCGAAAATAACGAAGGAAGAACAGCAAAGTATAATTTTGGAAAAAATTTTGGAATTTTTAGATAAGCTCTAATATCTGATATCTAATTAAAAAACTGAGGCTTTAATAAAGATAAGAGCCTCAGTTTTTTAGTTTTTATAATTCATATCATTTACTTCTTTGATAGGTTATTATAGGTTATTAATGTAATATAGAATTCAAATATTCTGAAACCAATCTCATAAATTTTTCAAAATCGTCTATGTAGTATAAGTTTGTTTCTACATCTAAATCAGTGCTACCAAATCCTTTTGGTCCAGAAAATTCTTTTGAAAATTGTTTTGATATTTCTTCTTCAATTTTTTTGTTCGATGAAATCATAAAAATATATTTCACGGTTGCATGTTCTAAAAGATAATCAATATGCCAATGAAACTTCTTTTTAGATGAAAGATGCCTTTGTATCCTTTTTTCCATATTATTCATAGCTGAACCTACATAGACATACAAACCTCTTTTTAAATCCCACTTGTAAATTTTCCTATCTTCGGAAAGCTCTAAAACTAAAATGTAGCTTCCTTTCATCTTAGTCCCCCAAAATCTTTCAATTTTCAAAATTAGCTTTTTGACAAATTTTTATGAATATATTTTTCAATTCAGCTAATTCATCTAAAGAAAAAGTCTTTCTCAATGCGTATTTGAGATTAACGTACGCATTTGTTATCTTTCTTAACTCATCGCTTAGAGCCTCTGACCTTTGTAAGAGCATTTCATACAGTTCATAAGGTGTCAGATAATCGTATTCTGGATAAAAAGTCTTTCTTACGTACAAATAACTGTGTTCTACAAATTCATTATCGTTTAGTTTGAGTATCTCATCGTAAGAGTAATTCGTAGTATAAACAGTTGCTTCGCTTATTGTATTATTTTCCTCATTTTCTTGGACTTTTTCCATCATAGCTTTGAAGAATTTCTTAGTCGTATACCATATAGCGATAAACATTGAAAAACCAACTATTGAATATCCTATAATGGATAAAGTTAATATCACGTTTGGATTTTTGAATGATTCTTTAAGTCTATTCGATGCGCTTGGATTTTCCACGTTATTTCTTTCTTTAAATACTTCTTTCAGTGAATTACTTGATTCACTATTATAAGATTTTTCTTGATATTGGTTTATAGAAATGGGCAGCACATTCTTGCTCATTTCGGTAAATAGAGCGTTTAATACAGCGAAAGATAATATCAAAATAATATTTGTGATAAAAAATGCAGTCCAGATTTTTGGTCTATCTTTCTTGTCAGCTTTGAATGTAAGAAAAATTGTGTACAAAGCTAGTAAACCAGAGAATATTATCGCTAACGCTTTTGACATTTTTGAAAGTTTGTCTTGAATTGTAATATCAAAATTGCTTAGAGCTTTTTGTTGATTAACTTTATTTTCTTGAGTTATAAGTGTTTTATTTTCTTCTATATTAGCTTGATTTTCAGTACTTATGGAAGTTTTTTGGTTGTATTCGACAGATTTACTTGCTTGAAAACTTTTAGATAAATTTTCTATCTTTAATCCAAGTTGTGGAAGGGGTAATAATAGTAAAATAGCCAATAAAGTTAATAAAACAAACCTTTTTTTAGTATTTATATATTCACCAAATTTGTTTAAGTTAAATAGAACGAATGCAAAAGCCATAAACGGAGTAATCATGTTGTTGAAAATAGCAATAGTCATAAAGTAAAATGTGAGGTTTATCAACTCGTTGCTATTTCTTTTTTTCATAATGTAAATAAGAATAGATGCAAGTAATAAAACTATACCAACATTAGTAAATGTGAATGAGTAAAGTAACCCAAAACCAAGTATTATGAGAGAGATTATTTCTTCCCTTACAAGAGTAGATATGACAAAAGCACTTAATACAAAAACTAAATGCGGTGTGAATTTTAGATTTTCAACAGGTAAGACAGAGAGTAAAACTATTATGGTGTTTATTAAGTTTTTTAAAATTACGGAAATAAAGACCACTCCTTGCTTTTTGTATTTTATATTTCTTCACCATTCTTCTTGGATATTGATTAAACCTTCATTTAGACTTACATTCTCGTGCCATATCTCTACTATCACATTCTCGTCTCTCAGAACTTTCGCGTATTTATAAAGTTCTCTGATTTCTATCGGTACGTCATAATACGATTTAAATTTTTTGGTTTTCTCGTCTCGATATCCGTAAGGCATCACAAGTACTATAACTCTTCCACATCTCCCTCTAAGTTCTATTATCTTTTTTACTTCTTCCTTGGTCAAAAACATACTTATGATTATCACCGTATCAACGGGCTGAACTGTCGTTAGTAACTCAGCTACAAAATCCGTTGTGTCTTTCTCGTTTTCTATTGTTCCTTCCGCATCGGAAAGATAATCGAAGTAAATTACGTAATCTTTCTCTATTATTTTTCTAAAACCTTTCTTATCGGATAAAAGCAAATTAATTTTTTCGTGTTTTGTTGAGAAGTAATGTATCAAACCTGTTGTAGCTTTTATGGCGTCCTCTTCGTATTTTTTGCGTATGTAAAGCCAAGCATTTTTCGAATATATCGCACCGGGAAGGTTTAGATCGAGTAATATGTATAAATTTGCCGTTCCTGCGTATTCGTAATCTTTAACTATAAGCTTATCGTATTTAGCGGAGTTTTTCCAATGGATTCTGTTTAAAGGTTCATTGTTGTAATCCCTTAAGTCTTTTATGTAAGATACATCTTCTGATAGTTTGTAATTACTCTTTATCACAGGTATAGCTTCAAGTATTCTTTCCAAAAAAACGCTAACTTCTTCCATATCAGGAAGTACTTTTATGTCAGAATCTATAAATTCGTTCCTAATCAATGCAAATAAATTACCAAAACCGCTTATCTTTATGGAATAAGCTCCTAATTTTTTCGTTCCCCTTGTGCCAAGTTTAGATGAGTAAATTACTTCTTCCTCTTTATTCGGAAATAGTTCTATAAATTTCGGCTCCTTGTTTATAATCAATGGTGGAGTTAAGGTAAGTTTTACATAATATGGTGATTTTATTTTGAACTTAATGTAAAACTCTTCGTTTGCAAATACTCTACCACGGGCATCTACAGATATTTCAATTTCCTCAACTACCCTTTTCTTTCTGAAGTAATCATAAAACACATAAATTACCAATGCGTCAGCTAAAATAATGTACTTGTTGAGCCAAAATATGTTCACAACGAACAATGCAAATAAAAGAAAATACAGAAACGGTGAGTATTTTGCCCAAATTTTTTTATTAACTTCAACCTGTTTAGCTGCACTATTTGCGTTCATACCTGAAAATCTCCTTTTAGATTATTTTGTATATATGGCTGTTCTTCTCAATTATATCCTTTTTGGCTAGTGAATCAACATTCCTTTTTACAATAAATATAATTTAACTTGGTGCTATAATATTTTTTTAGAAGGTGATAGTATGGAATCAACCAAAATGATAATTACTCTTTTAATCATTCTATTATCAATTCAAAGTCTAATCTTCAGCATTGATTACGTACTTTACGGGCACAAAGATACCATTTGGGAGATTGTTTCAGATGGTAAGAATATATATTCAGTTGGCGCGGATGGAATGTTGAAAGTTTGGGATGAAAAATTGCGAATTATTCAAAGTTTTTCCACCCATGATTCTTGGGCTCGGTGCGTCGCTGTTAATGATAAATACATAGCGGTTGGAGGGTATAAGCCGGACAATACGATAAAGGTATTTGATAAAATCTCTGGAAGTCTTTTATACAATCTCACAGGTCACAGTGCATCAATTTTTAGCCTAATTTTTTATAAAGATTACTTGATATCAGGTAGTTCAGATAACAGTATAATTATTTGGAAAGATTTTAAAATAATGAAAATTTTGAAAATACACGATAGTTGGGTAAGGAAAGTATCTGTAATCAACGATAAATTAATTAGTGGTGATGAGAACGGCCGATTAAATATCGTTGATTTTAAAAATTTTAAATTGCTTAAGACGTATGAACTAAAAAGTATGATAATATCTTTTATTTCATTTAATGATAATATCTTCATTGGAACGTCTAATGGAGAGCTGTACAAAGTTGAACTGAAAAATCTTAAAATAAGTTTGCTGAAAAAACTTGAGAATGATATATACGCAATTCACGTAATAGATAATAAACTATTCATTTCTCAGCTTGGTGACGTTATGGTAATTGATTTAAATACCTTAAAAGAGATTAAAAAATTCTCCGTTTCTCCTTCAGAAATAACCTCAATCACTTACCTCGATAATCTTCTTTTCTTATCCAACCGTCAAGGCGAAATTTTCGCATACACACCGGAAGGAAAGTATATTTCAAAATCCTCAAGGCACTTTTATTCCGCTATGAAATTAGCATTAGATGAAAAATATTTATACGTCGCAAGAGAGAATGGTTTATTAGAATCCTACGAGAGAAATACAAGCAAGAAGATATGGAATTATCAGTTCAGTACTCCAATAAGAAGTATTTGTGTTTACAAGCAAAATATCGCAGTTACAACATCTAACGGCGAGTTAGCGCTTTTAAATAACGGGAAAATCACACAGTTAATTAAGCTAAACAACGTCGGTATCTCGATGATTCAGTATAACGATAATTTGATTATAGGCGGTTATGAAATATTGTACAGCTATTCAGCTGGTAAGTTAGATAAAATCCTTGAGTTGAAAAATAAATGGATAACCGCTCTTGATTATGATAAAACTATTTCAGACAAGTTATTTATTGGCACAAATACGGGCGAGATATTTGAATACAATCTGAAAACAAAAAAGCTTTCTGAAATATTCCAATTGCCAAGTGTTGTAGTCAAGTTGATGTATAAAAATAGTTCAATAATTGCTCTTTACCTTGATGGAACTGTTGCTGAAATAAATAAAGACAATATTAAATCTTACAAATCAAGTGTTCTCCCACTTTACGATGGCATTTTAGAAAATTCAAAACTTGTTTTAGTAGGTGAAAACCTAAAAATTGACAACAAAGAAATAAATTTTGAATCACAGATAGTTAGTATCGTTGCTAGTAAAAGTTCAATATACATTGGCTTATCAAATGGAAGAGTTATAGAAATGCAAAATTACAATCCGGTTCGCCAGTTCTCATCACAAATTGGTAAGATTTCCACGCTATTTGCAGGTGAAATAGTTATATCTGGTCACGAGGATGGTAAAATCGCCGTATGGGAGAAGGATAAAGATGGTAATTACGTTATCACTAAAATTTTGGATGACCATTTAGATAGTGTGAAGAAAATCGTAAAATACAAAGATAAGATATTCTCTGCCTCAAGTGATAGGACGATAAAAGTATGGGACCTAAAAAGTGGGAAATTATTAAACACATTAGCTGGTCATAAAGGCTATGTTTGGAGCTTATATATTACTGGTGATTATTTAATTAGCGGAGGGTGGGACGGAAGGGTCATAGTATGGGATATCAATAGTTACAAACCAGTGAAAATTTACGAAACAGGGTTTTCTATAACCGATATTTGGTCAAATTCTAAAGATGAAATATATGTATCTTCATTAGAAGGTTACGTTGCAAAAGTTTCCCCAAATGGTATCGTTAAGAAAAAAATATCTAAAGATACACTATGGTCTATAGATAGCTTTAGTGGTAAAATAGTAAATATCTACACAGCTGGATGGGATGGAAATGTTTATGTTTTAAATAGAGATTTAGAAGTAATTAAAACACATAAGTGTCATAATTCTACGGTATTTAAAATTATGATTTTTAGAAATAATATAGTAACGGCTGGGTCTGACAATACGATTAAAATATGGAATAATGATTTCAAACTTATTATGGAATATTCAAATTTTAGGCAATCAATTCTTTCAATAGCAATCTCAGATTTAACCGGCGAGATAATAACAACAAATGGAGAAAGAATTATCGTTGTAAAATAAAATTTCCAAAATATTTTTTATTAGGGGGTAAGGAAATCTATGGAAAAGACGATAACTACTTCGGTGATATTTAACGGTATGTTACTAAGGGTTTTAAAAGATGAAGTTGTACTCGAAAATGGCGTTGTAACAACAAGGGAATACGTTCAACATCCTGGCGCAGTAGCAGTTGTACCGGTAACTGACGATGGAAAGATAATACTAGTTGAGCAATACAGATACCCAATAAAACAGATGCTCTTAGAGATTCCCGCAGGGAAATTTGATAAGCCTGGAGAAAATCCGTTGGAATGCGCAAAGAGAGAATTGGAAGAAGAAACGGGCTACAGAGCTCAAGAATACACGTACCTCGGATATATACACACAACACCAGGCTTCTCTAATGAAGTTATTCATTTATACTTAGCAAGAAAACTTTACAAAGGCACTATGGATCCTGATGAGGATGAAATTTTAAAGGTACACATTAAGGATTTCGATGAGACAGTACAGAAATGTATTAATGGAGAGATAACCGATGTCAAAACAATAGTAGGGATTATGAGAGCATATTTTAAATTAAGAGGTGAGAAGTAATGATAAGAGCTATCATCAACGGAGAAGAAAAAGTCTATAATTCTAATGACTTTGAAAATTTTGGCGCGTTTTTAAGTAAAATGTTGCCAAGCGGTATGGTTTTGAAGAGTTTGAAAATAAATGATAAAGATATACCAATTTCATTTGTAGAAGAGCTAAAAGGAGCTAAAATAGATGAAGACATAAAAATAGAAATGGAGTTTGTAAATACTGTGGAATTCCTCAAAGAGACTCTTAACGATGTACTTGGATACATAAACAACGTTAAAGTTTTACTCCCACAAGTTGCTAGTAGCTTAATAGTCGGAAACGAAAGTGGTTGGAAGGCAATCACAGACCTTTCCGACGGATTAGCAGCTATGGAAAATTTGAGAAATTCCACACAGCAGATAACAAAACTATCGGAAGAAGAACTTAATTTATCAAAAAATAGAGAAGAAATAGCTAATACTCTTAGAGAGCTACTAAATTCTCTGAGTAACCGGGATAACATTGAAATATCAGATATCGTTGAAAACAAAATACCAGATGTTTTAGACTATTACATAGAATACTTCACTAAAATCTTAGAAGCACTCAAAAATGTTAATTGAATTATAAGATTGAATTATAAGAAAGAAGGAGGCAACTTCATGGATTATTTGGAACAGATGGTAATGACAGCAAGCCCTGCTAAACTTATAGAACTTTTGATTGAAAAAGCTATAAGTGTGCTTGAAGAAGCAAAAGTTTTTATTGATGAAAAAGATTACGTAAAGGCTAACGAAAAAATCGTTAGAGCACAAGATATAGTTATGGAACTTAATTTGGCGCTCGATTTGGAAAAAGGTGGAGATATCGCAAAAAGCCTTCGCGCTCTGTACAATTATATGTACAGAACACTCGTAGAGGCTAATATAAAAAAAGACAAAGATATGATTGATGATGTAAAAACGCTCCTCTCAGATTTACTCTCCACTTGGCGAGAGGCTATGAAACTTGCTGGAAGTACCGCAAGTCAGATAGATGTTAACAAGCCAAGAATTAATTTGAGCTTTTAAATTTCATTAGTTAATTAATTCAACCGAGGAGGTTTTTATGAAGATATCTTTTGTCATTTCAAATATCTTCTTCATAGCTTTTGTTATAGCGCTTGCTATTACGATAATATTTTTTGAAATAGGATTAAGAGCTTTCAGAAAAAGCAACGAGAAAAAATCAAAAGAAAGCAATGCTCTTGGTTTTAGGTGGTTAATAATATCATTAGGATTATTGACTCTTTCAATATTATTTTCTTTTTTCAAATTTTAGGTATTTATTTATAAATTTTAAATGTACAAAAACCACAAATACATGATAAAATATTTTACAGAACTTATTAAAATCTGGGGGTGATTGTATGGAACTTAAATTTCTAACATTCCATTTAGGCAAAGAAATTTTTGCAATTAACATAATGAAGGTAGAAAGGGTAAAAGAGTACGAAAAAACAACAAAAATGCCAAATATAGCTGAATACGTTGAAGGAATCATAAACTTAATGGGTGAGATTGTTCCAATAATAAACCTTCGCAAAAAATTTATGCTACCGGATTTCGAAAATAAAGAAAAAACTAAGATAATAGTTGTAAAATTGGAAAATAATAAGAAAGTAGGTTTTCTTGTCGATGATGTTAGAGAAGTACTAACAGTTACAGAAGATAAAATAGATGAGCCTCCTGCGCACATCGGTGGTATGTCAAATGTAAAATTTATCTCTGGAGTTATAAAATTAGAGAACGAAATGATTTTAACTCTCGAGGTTGATAATCTACTAACAAGTGAAGAAAAACTTGCGCTCGCAAATATTTAATAAAAAATAGAGAATTATCTTGAAATAAACCAAATAATATGTTAAAATATATAAGCTTCCTTGTTTTTCAGAAGAAGTTTTTTGTTTGTGTTTAATCATCGGGTGTGTAGCTCAGTGGAAGAGCACTTCCCTCACGAGGAAGGGGTCGTAGGTTCAATTCCTACCACACCCACCAAATTGAAATAAAAAGCCCGTAATTAAAAAATTACGGGCTTTTTAATTTTAAACAAGCTTAAGTTTTTTCACTCTTTACCTGTCCAAATATTTATAAGTTTTATAAAAGTAACTACGAAAAAGTAAATAGTTACGCCAATTAGTATTGTAATAGTTTCACGGTAAGCCAAAACATATATTGGCGCCTTTATGTGACAAAACGAATTAAAAATTGAAACAAGAGCAAAAGTTCCAAAAAATGAGAATAGTGCTTTTGTAAATGCATTTTCAAACTCCGTTGATAACAATAATATAGGAATGAAAATAATTTCTTTTGTTCGCGGCCTTACGATGAATATATTCTCCAGTAGAAGTCTAATATCTTCTTCAAACTTTGTTACAAAACCATAATTTCCACTTCTTAAAATCATATACGAAATACTCAGTAAGCCAATTATTGAAAAAGTTATAATGTGACTTTTTTTGAAAATATTCTCTTTACCTAACTTCGTAAAAATAATCACAGCCAATAACGATGGTAACAATACAAGTGAAATTTTTACCCCACGGTAAATTTCAAGGTCATTAAGATATTGAAATGAATACAAAGAAAAGTTAGTAAGGATTCCTAATAAAGCAAAGTTCACTATTCTAAAGAAATTATTTTTTGCCGAAAAATAACAACCAATAGTTCCAAGTATACTCACTAAACTAACGTAAAACCAATAATCCTTAAAGAAAAGAAAAGACAAAACTGCAAAAGGCATTTGAAGTGTTACGTATATTCCTAACAATATTCCAAAAATCTTATTATTCCAAGTCGTATCGTCTGGTTTAGGTATTCGCATACTCACTTGAAAGAAATTACTAAAGATTTTGTACGCTTCTACAGAAGTCTCAGAATTTGGTACAACTATAACCTCAACACTTCTTTCAACAACCGCCCTCCAAAATCTTTTGAAAAGTCTGTAAGTATCATACTTTGGTATTTCTTCGGGCTTTATATAATGAACCTTTACAATTTTCTTGTAACCTGTCTTTTTGTAAAATTCTTTGACAAAATCTGTCGTGCCGTAAAATTCCATATTCCCAACGTATTTACCGTTTACCTTCTTTAAGAAATCCTGCGGAGATTCTTTGATATTACCAACTGGAATTACTAACTCAACGTTATCTTCTATTTTTTCATTGCCCGTGTAAAAAAGTACGCGGCTATCATCTTCAAAGAAAAAAGTAACAGCGGTGTTTTCTTTATCTATTGGAACTCGAAAGAATATAGAGAGTAATAAAATAACGGAAAACACTGTAATCAGTATTTCGACATATTTCTCGTTTTTTGGAAAGATGTGTATCTTCAATCTTTACCACTCTCCGCATTAAGATATTTAATAACTGTGGTAAGATCTTTGGGAAGCTGGGCCAAGATATTATAATTTCTTCCATTGAAAACAAATTTCATCTGTTTACAATGAAGAAAATGCCTTTTCAAACCAAAATTCTTTGAAAATTCTCTGTTTAATCTGAAATTTCCATAATCTTTATCGCCAACTATTGGACAATTTACTGATGAAAGGTGTTTTCTAATTTGGTGCTTCCTTCCCGTTTCTATTTCAACTTCAAGGAAACTTAACTCAACACTTATACCATTCAATTTAACTCTAAAATATTCGATTGGAATTATGTGGCTTACAGCATCTTGGCCATCTATAGGCGTGTTTATTGTAACTTTCTGCACCTTACCAAAAACCAAAGCATTATATATTTTTTCAACATTTCGTGAAGAGATAATTTCACTTAGCTCTCTTGCCACATTTCTATCCTTTGCAACAATTAACACACCGGATGTCTCTTTATCTAACCTGTGTACAAGGAAAGGCTCGAAGCCATTTTCCTTGCCGTAATGCATAAGCCCTTCGATAATAGAAGGTTTATTAACATTCTTTCCTGGATGTACTGATACCCCGGCAGGCTTATTTATAGCAATTATAAGCTCATCTTCGTAAATAATATCTAAATCCATTTTTACAGGCTTTAACTCTAAGTATTCTCGACTGTAATTATCTAAAGACTCTTCAATTAATTCTATAACATCACCAATGTTTAACTTGGTTGAAGGGTCTTTTACCTTTTTACCGTTTATTTTTACCTTACCTGTACGTAAAAACTTGTAAATTGCACTTAATGGTACATTCTTCAGCATTTTTCTTAAAAATTTATCTACTCTTGAAAAGTAATTGCTCTCATTTACAGTCCAAACTTTTACATTGGAATTATTTTGTAAATCGTTTCTATTATCCCTCTCTTTCAAGGAAAGCACCTACTTTCACTATGCATAAACTATAATATGTGTTTATCCAAAAGCTCAGAAACTATTGTCGACGGAAGGCTTGAAAATTTTCTGAAATTTTGTTCGTATTCAATGTGAGCCTGTTCTTCACTAGTATCAACGATAACCTTTAGAGAGCAAAATTCTACCCCATTTTCTTTACATACCTTTGACATTGCAGCGCTATCCATATCGACTGCTAAAGCTTTGTATTTATCATAAAGCATCTCCTTCATTTTTTTATCACTTACAATAAGATCCCCACTAACCATTGGACCAAAAGCAACGTATTTATAAACATCAGCAATTTTCTCAAGAAGTATGTGTGAAGCTTCTATCGGCATAATGTTACCACCTTGAAAATCATGCTCGTAATAGGTGGTACCACATACAATATCACCTATCTTTAAATTTGGGTCTATCGCTCCAGCAGAACCACAATGTATAATATACTTAGGATTAAATTTATCTATTATCGCCTGAGTTATCATCGCACTTTCAACTTTACCTATAAAACCATATATCGTTACAACTTCATTCCCACCAATGATTCCCCTTGAAAAATTTCTTTTAATCAATTCGCCGTTTTCAAGAAGCGGGAGCAATTCCCTGAAAACGCCTATTATTTCTTCCTTAAGTACACCGGTTACAACTACCATCTTATCTCCACCTCAATTTTTTAACTATTTATTTGCCTCCACGAACACCAATGTGAAGTTCCAAATCGTCTTCTTCAAAAAGATTCACTGGAAGTCTTATAATCATTCCCTCAGTTGTTATTTTCATTCCTTCACCAGTTATAACTGTCGGAGGTGTTATATCTATTTTGTAACCAAGTTTCTCAAGATTCATGGCAATACTTCCAGAAGTCATATTCCCAAGCTCACCTATCGCGCTAAGAGCAAGATCATCCAATGCCCCATATTCCATTCCCATCATCCTTGAAACTATTTTTAATGCTGTTGTTTCACTAAAAGAGTATATAAAATTTCCCTCAATATCTCCAGTGAAGCCTATAACCGTTACTATGTTGTATTTTGGTACAACATCCTTTACTGCTTGTGGTTTACCAAAATTCGCTTTCAGTTGAAGTACCATTTCGTAAGTATTTTGCGCTGATGCCAAAACAGAGTTTATAATCCTCACATCAACCATTTTTCACAACCTCCCAAAATTTATTAAAGTCTGTATCGTAAGTAAACTGTCCTATTTTGCCATCTGACAATTCCTTGAAGAATAAATTTTTTGCTTTTTCAAAGTCAACGGTTCCACCCTTTTTTAACAAACCTCTTTTTTTACCAAATTCCTCCAAGAAAGTGTAGAAATCCTTATCAATTCCTGCCACGTTTTTGTAGATGTTAAAAGCTATATCATATATCTCATCATTTAAGTTTTCAACAGGTATAGAACCAATAAGTAATAATTTTGCAGCTATTTCTTTCGAATATATCTCAGAATACAAAATACCTGGCGAATCCAATACCACTATACCATCAACACTAACCCACTGAACTCCGCGGGTAATACCAGGCTGGGAACCTGTTTTCGCGCGGTGTCTTCCTATAATTTTATTTATAATTGTAGATTTTCCAACATTAGGAACACCGACCACCGCTAAATGTGGATTCCCTTTTTTTGAAGAAGTTTTTACAAGATTTATTATGCTCTTCCCACTCGTTTCCTTACTCATGAGCAAAACAGGAAAAGATTTCGATATCTCGTTTTTCCACAAAATATTGTAATCTTTATTGGCAAGGTCAGATTTATTAAGAACAATTATCTTTTCTTTATCCCTAAAAATATTCATCTCAAAACTTGTCGTCGTGACTGGTGCTCTTGCGTCTAGGACAAAAATAACTATATCTATCTTCTTTAAATTTTCTCTTATCTGTCTTTTCGCTTTCTGCACATGCCCAGGATACCATGCGCTTACCTTATCGTTATCCATTTATCTACCACACATCCCTTAAAAACTTTTAAACTTTTGGAACAACAAGTGTACCTACATTTTCACCTTTTATAGCTTTAAGAAGATTCCCATTTTCAAAGAAATTCATAACAAGTATCTTCATATTATATCTCTTACATATAGAAAAAGCTTCTGTATCCATTATCTTTAGATTCTTTTCTATGGCTTCGTCGTAAGTTATAACGTTATATTTTTTTGCATCGCTGTATTTTTTAGGATCCTTATCATATATACCACAGACCTTCGTACCTTTAATCAAAAGTTCTGCTTTCATCTCAACTGCCCTTAGTGCAGCACCAGTGTCTGTTGTAAAGAAAGGATTGCTTGTACCACCCGCAAATATAACTACGTAACCTGCGTCAAAGTAAAGGTCAATATCGTCATAATTGATTAATTTAACTGAAGGTAATGTTACTATCTGCGACACAATAACAGTCCTAATGCCAGCATTCTCAAATCTATCTTTAAGATAAAGCGCGTTTATAACAGTACCGAGCATCCCTATCTGATCAGAAATAGTTGGCCTAAGACCCTCAAAATCCCTTCCCCTGAAAATATTCCCAGCGCCTATAACTATTCCAAGCTTTGTTCCATATTCGGATATACCCTTTATTTCCTTAATAAGATATTCAACATGCTCTTCGTTGAATCCTTTTTGATCCTCTCCGCTTAGAACTTCGCCACTTAATTTTAAGAGAACTCTTTTGTACATTATTACCCCTCCAAGTATAATACATTTGTGTTTTTATCAAAATGTTTAATTATTCTCTTATCGCTCGTTAAAAGTATTATCTGCCTATAATTTGACTCCTCCTTAAGATATTCACAAATTCTTTTGAGTCTCTCGTCATCAAAACGAATTAACGTGTTATCTATAACAAGAGGAATGTTTCCATCATAAAATGATTTGTAAAGTGCGTTCTTAATACCAAAAATTAGAAGGTCTTTAGTGGACCCACTCAGGTATTCAGAAGGATCTTTTAAATCCCCTTCAACCAATATCTTCACAGAAAGTTCCGGGGTTACAAAGAAATTCTTAGTTTGTCCAGAAACATAATTGAAAAATTTAATAAATTCATCACTGAAATTTTTGTAATAGCTTTCAACAAATTTTGAATAACTGTCTTTCAGGTGTTCAAAAAGCCTTGGGATATAACTCCCTATCAAATTTATCAGTGATAACTTAAACTCTAATTCATCCTTCCTTACTAAGAGTTCAGAGAGAAGTTCTTTGTTGACACTATTTTCTTCAATTTTTTTACAAATATCTTGATACATTTGCTCAAGTTCATTGATAATCTTAATTTGATTTTCGACAGACAATTTGTATGAATGAATATCTCTATCTAAATCTTCGTTTTCAAGATTGTTTTCCAAATCTTTTAATGTGGTAATATTCTCTGAAAGTTCTGACTTAAGTTTTAGATAATTTTCAAAATCGGTACGATAATTTTCTATATCTTGTTTAGAAACACCATTTGTCTTTAGTGATTCTTCAAGATGATTATGCAACAGATTAAGTTCTTTCTGTTTAGAAACATATTCGCCACGAACCTGTGTAAGCTTCCTTTCGAGAGTTTCTTTTTCATAAATAAGTTCTTGAACTTCATTAAATGTCCTTTGTAAATTCTCGACTGCGGAAACAACCATTTGAGCGTAACCATTTACATTAAACTTGGAAAGCTCTTTTATAATCTCCTGTTCTATCTCTTTCAATTCTATAATTTTCTTTTGCTTTTCAACATTCGCTGCTTTCCATTCGAGAAATTCTGAATATTTCTTCCGCAAATCCCTAATATTCTTAACACCGTATTGGCCGAGCAATTTCCAAACTTGAGGTTGCTCAACTCGATGCATCATTATTTCCATAAGTCTTTCTTGAAGAACCGATAGCTTTGAAATATTATTCCTAGATTTTAGTAAAAGCAAAACAGCAAAGCCCAAAAACAAAACCGATGGCAAATACATAAATAAAGCTATTTTATTAAACAATAAACCAAGCGCTAACAACACTACGCCTGCTATACCTGATAGTATAGATAAATCCTTTGAATATTTCGCGCTTCCCTCAAGTTTTTCTATTTGATTTTGAATGTCTATTTTTTCTTTCTCGATAGCATTTTTTATTTCTTGATATTTTTGTTCTTCATCTTCAGCACGTTCAATTATAGATGGATCCTGAATAAAGATATGCCAAAGAGGTTCTTCTTCTTCAGTTTGACTAATTCCCTCACCATACATCTTTGAAAGTAGAGAAAGATGTTTTAACCTCAAACTTATGCTTTCTAAATCCTTTTCAGACGTTGCTCCTAACAATTTAAGCTTTGAATTTATCTCATTGTCTTTGGTATTAATAATCTCTACAAGAGATTTTTCCTCTTCTTCCAATTTATCAATTTCTTCTTTCACATTATCTATTTTTTTAATTAATCCATAGATTTCGAACACAACATTCTGATCTATACGTTCCACCCAAGACAATTTTGAAAGTTTCGATTTTATTTCATCGATTTTCATCTGAACTTTGGTTATTTCGTTTTTCAATTCTTCTTTTTTCTTTTTTCTTAGATTTTCTAACTCAACTTGCAAGTTTTCCAGTTCGTCATGTGCTTTTTCTAAACGTTTTGAAATATCATTCTTCTCTAAATATAGCTTATTTCTAACAACTATAATTGATTTTACTTTTTCAATTTCCGCTTTTACGTCATTCAAATCAGAGGAAATTTTATTTACACACTTATCTATTTGAAATTCTTCAAGACCTTTCATGACCCCTTTTATAATTCTTCCCATCTCTGTTTTCTCGCTCTTTTTCTTAAGAGAACTTTCGATTATACTTTTATCTATTTTCAAACTCTCAAGTTCGTCGTCTTCCATAAGGAAAGCTATACTCTCTAAGAAATCTTTATCTTGCTTTTGTTCCGAAGTCTCACCAAAGACAAATGTCCCCTCTGAAGTTTCCAGCAATCCACCAAATTCTTCACCGTTCCAAGGTTTATATTTAAGTGCCTCGTTGCTTGGATTAGAAAGTGTGTAAAGTATAAATCTGGCAAGCGTAGTCTTGCCACTCTCATTTGGACCAAATACTATATTCATTCCTGGCGTAAAATTAAATTGCCTATCTATTAGCTTGCCAAATCCATTTATCTTAGCTTTTTTTAGAAACATAACTCTTCACCTCTAATAAGTTTCAAAACTACGTACTTTTCAGCAATAGTATTAAGATTGCTTGTAATATTAGATTCAGCAAAGTTTCTCGGTTTTACATCAACAACATAACTAAGTGTATTTTCTCCCATATCTTCAGTTAAGAAATTTTCAATTAAGTAGAAACAATTCGTGTAGTCACACTTTAGATTACTTGCCATTGGCAGTCTATAAAGTCCTATCGTTTCAGCTTCATCCAATTTTTTGACCACGCCATCCATCCTAATTTGTGGAACATTGTTTACAGGCGAAGAGTTGAAATCTAGGTCTATTTCCTTATAAATAACTTCAAATTCGTGAAAAAAACCTTCCAAGACCTCCTCAAGGTCTTCAATAAGTCCAAATTCACCTAATGCGTTGTAAAAAACAAACTTCGCATCGGTAAATGTTTTAGAAAGGTGTGCAAGTAAATTTACCTTACACCTAAAAATATTATCTCTAAACTTTTCAAAACCGCTGTAGTGTTCATACAAAGCCAGATTATTTACTTCTACGATCACCTAAGATTCCCCCTAATTACAAAATTTGTAAAATTTATAAAATTTCAGCGGCTATTGTTGCCAATTCAGATCTTTCGCCTTTACTTAGTATAATATGGCATGATATTTTTTGCCCACGGAATTTTGAAGCTGCATGGACAAGACCATTGCTACTTTCGTCAAGATATGGTGTATCTATCTGATATGGATCACCTGTTAAAACGACTTTTGTTCCTTCGCCAGCTCTTGTAAGTATCGTTTTTACTTCAAGAGGCGTTAGATTTTGAGCTTCGTCAATTATTATATACTGTCTCGGAATGGAACGCCCTCTTATGTAAGTCAAAGCTTCCAATTCGATTATTTCCTTCTTCATTATCTCTTTGAAACTAAGATTATTTAATCTACATAGATACTCCAAATTATCCATAATACCGCCCATCCATGGAGAAATCTTCTCTTCAAGCGCTCCGGGTAGATAACCAATATCCTTTCCACCCATTGGCACCAATGGTCTTGCTACAACGATATTATCATACACCCCTTCTTGTAATGTCTTTTGCAAAGCAGCAGCTAATGCTAAGAAAGTCTTACCGGTACCTGCTATACCTATCAGAGAAACCACCTTAATATCATCATTTAAAAGTGCATCAAGGCTGAATAGTTGTTCTTTATTCCTTGGACTAACGTTAAAAACTTTAATTTTTGGATTAACCTCAACAAAATTCTCTCCATCAAATCTATAATAACCATTCTCGCATTCAATATATTCGTTTGGAAAAATTTTACTCGTATCAACACCCTTAAGATTTTTAACGGTAATATAACCAGGCGACAGTAAAGAAAGGTCATTTTTGTCAGTGAGATAATCTTCGGCAGGTATTCCCAAAGCAGCAGCTTTAATTCTTAAACTTATATCCTTTGAAACTATAATTGTTGGTTCCGGTCGATGACTTTTCAGATACATAGAATATGCGATTATCCAATTATCAACATATTTTTCAAAAAGGAATTTTACTTGATGCTTATCAAAGTCAGACTCGTTTAACACAGGTATCGTTAAAGTCCCACCACTCCTAAGTTTTACTCCTTGGTGTATATCGCCAGTTTTTCTTACTTCATCGAGTACACGTATCGCCAATCTAGCATTTTTACCAACTCTTCCTTGTTCTCTCTTAAGCTTATCTAATTCTTCAATCACAGGGAGCGGTATAAATATATTGTTATCTTCGAATGAATATATAGCTTCTGGATCGTGTATAAGCACATTTGTATCAAGTATAAAATTTTTAACCATTTTATCAATACTCCCTTCCCATCCAACGTTTGAGGAACTCATGGATAACTTCCCAACCCAACATATCGAAAAACCTAATAAAAACATTTGCGGTTACAAAAGCGTCGTCGTAAGCTCTATGAGTAACTTTATGTTGTATTTTCATCTCTTGAGCTAAACTCTCAAGTTTTCTTCTCCTGCCGTAAACCGCCTTTGATATATCAAGAGTATCGATATAATACACATCTAACGGCAATTGTCCAACTTCTTTTGCTGCATAGTCAAGAAAAGTGAGGTCAAACTTAGCATTATGAAATACCAAAATTGTGTCTTTTGAGTATTTCCTAACAACAGAAATTATTTCATCAAGTTCTGGCGCGTTTTCAATATCTGAGTTACTTATCTTGTGAACACTTTGAGCATATGCTTGGATATTAACTTTTGGATTAACTAACGAAGTATACACCCATTCTTTAACGATCTTCCCTTTATAAATCGGTATTATTGCGATTTCAATGATCCTATCACCTATTGAAGGGTCAATACCGGTAGTTTCTATATCAACACAACAATAAACATTCTCGTCCCACATGTACGATGTTCCTTTCTTAGATATTATAACATTTTTGAATGTTATACTGAGACAAATCGCTACAATTAATATTAAAATTAATATTACTATATATTACTATGTGATAAGCTCTTCACCACCACCACGGGAGATAACAATTTCTCCAGCTTCTTCTAGCCTTCTTATTATATTTATTATCTTCTGCTGAGCTTCCTCAACATCTTTAACTCTCACAGGTCCCATAAATTCCATTTCGTCTTTGAGTAACTGTTGGGCACGTTTTGACATATTGTTCAGAATCTTTTGCTTTAGTTCTTCTGAAGCGCCTTTGAGCGCAACCGCCAAATCTTGCATATTGACTTCTCTAAGAACAAGCTGTACAGCTCTATCGTCAATTTTGAGGATATCTTCAAAGACAAACATTCTTCTTCTAATTTCTTCTGCAAGTTCTGGTGATTCATAAGTAAGACGTTCCATAATTGTCTTTTCAGTTGAACGATCTAAACTGTTCATAATTTCAGCAGCTGTGTCTAGTCCGCCAACAGCACTCATTGTCTGTGTCGCAACACCAGCAAATTTCTTTTCGAGTAATTTCTCAACTTCTTTTACAACATCTGGAGAAGCACGTTCAAGTAGTGATATCCTTTTTATAACTTCAATTTGTAAGTTTTCAGGTAACGCTCCAAGAACCTGTGCAGCCGTTCTTGGATCAAGAAAGCTAAGTACCAACGCTATTGTCTGTGGATGCTCAGATTGAAGGAAGTTCACTATTTGAACAACATCGGCTGTTCTCATAAATTCAAAAGGTTTTACAGCAAGGTTCGATACCAATCTTTCGATGATTTGCATAGCCTTTTCTGGCCCAAATGCTTTTATTAGCATCTCTTTTGCGTAGTCTATACCACCAGTAATTAAAAGCTCACGTGCCTTAGTAAGATTCTGAAATTCTTCTAAGACTATTCTTCTTTCTTCATTGCTTACCTTACCAAGATTAGCTATCTCTACTGTCAATGCTTCAACTTCCGAATCTTCGAGGTTTTTGAGAACCTTTGCAGCCCTCTCAGGTCCCATAGTTACAAGCAATATCGCCGCTTTTCTCCTTCCATTAAGTGTTTTTCTTTCGGCCATAATCTCTTCCTTCCTTCAAATGCTCACTTAATCAATTTCTCTTTATTTCTCACTTATCCATACCTTTAGCACGGTAGCAACTTCTTCTGGAGAAACTTCGGAAACCTGTTGTAAGTATTCTTTGAGTTGCTCAAGTATAGCCTCTTCCTCTCCGCCTGGTTGTACCTCTTCTGCTTGTTCAATGGCTTCCAATGCTCGTTGTGCTTCTTCTTGTAACAATTTGTACCTTTCTTGAATCATCTTCCTTGCTTTTATTTTTCTAAATTGAATAAGACCAAGGTAAGAAGCGAAGAATATAAGTATAGAAGCAAGTAATACCAATATCAACCTTGTTCTAAGTTTTTGTATTTCAGTAGTAGTTTGCAATTCTTTATAAAACTGTTCTTGGATTTCTCTACTAAATGGCAAAAATGCAACAGCATAAGTTACGCTACCGTTTGGAGTATTAGCTGATATACTCTTTTCGATGATGGTTTTAATGTAATTTTGCACTTCATCCTTTGAGGTCCTTTCAAGAACTGTGGAAGATGAATCTATAACAACAGATACCGTTATATTTTCTATTTCTCCTTCAGTATTTTTAACAATGTTCTCAATAACTTGATTAAGTTCGTAATTAACTATCTCATGGCTTTTTTGATAGGTAGTTACTCCTGTTCCTTCAGTTGATTCGTAAGTTGTTGGTGGAATATTAGACTCTGTACCAACGGGGCCGCCAGCTCCTTGACTTGTTGTAGAATACTCAGATTCCGTTTCTTTACTCCTTACCAATCCCTCTTTTTTATTTGGAGCAGTGTATGTGGTTATCTGTTTTTCAACTTTTTCCCAATTTAATTTAACGTCTGGTATAACTTCCACTCTACCTGGCCCAAAAATATTTTCAAGTGGAACTTTTATCTTTTGCTTATAATAATTTTCAAGGTTAACTTTAAGTTCCATTTTTGTGGAGGCAAGCGCAGTTGATTGATCCAAATTCAACATAGCGGTTAGGTCTTGTCCCGTTTGATCGATAATCTTTATGTTTTCAGTCTTTATCCCTTCAACAGCTCCCTGGATCAATGAAACAATACCCTTTACTTGTTCTTTACTTAGACTTTGACCGGGATCCATAACAACCATAACCGAAGCTCTCGGCTCCGACATTTCACCACGTACATAGTAAGTATATTTCGGAAGTGTAAGTACAACCCTTGAACTTTGTACACCTTTTATCGTTGAAATAGTTCTTTCTAATTCACCTTGAAGTGCTATTTGATATCTGACCTGCTTATCAAAACTTGTTGCACCAAGTGAAGTCTGATCAAGAATTTCAAATCCTCTTGAAGAACCAGAAAGAATTCCAGTAGAAGCCAATCTCATTCTAACTTCGTAAACGTTATAACTCGATGGGATCAATATCCTGTTACCAGCTTCAACTTTGTAGGGTATTCCCAATGTTTCAAGTTGTTGTATAACACTTCCAGCATCTTGTTCTGTTCGCGTTGTCAAAAGCAAAACATACTTTGGTGCATTTACAATGGCAAGAAGAATTATAGCCAAAATCACAGATGCTATTATCATTATAATCACTAATTTTTGTCCTTTTTGCAAAGCTTTCCATTTTTCAGGAAACTTTGCAAACCAATCTACAAATTTCCTAAACCAATCCACATCAATTCACCCCAAATTGCAATAGTTTGATAAAATCAGCAAAAGGGCTCACTTAAAAATTATACCATACAAATATACAAAAATTTACACTATATTAATTTTTTGTAAGTTAACATTTTTCGAAAAAGTACTATAATTATAATACCAAAGTCCCGAGGTGATTGCAATGTGGAAAATTAGCGTTAAGGAATTAATTAATGAAAAAAGAAAAATCATAGAAGATATTTATGCAATTGATGAGATAGAATTGCATACAGGAACTTACAAGGTTGTTAATGGTAGCTTCAAAGTAAAATTAGTACTTACTTACGCCGATAATAAAATACTACTTGGTGGATACGCAAGAGGATACGTAGAACGTCCATGTGACAGGTGTTTAAAAATTTCAGAAATGTACATTGACGGAATCGTCGAAGCAGTGTATACTTTTGAGAAGAAAATTACTCACAAAACAGAAGAGCTTAAAGATTTATCGAATGAAATATTGATTACAGATGATATAATAGACCTTGAGGAAAGAATAATTGAAGGAATAGTTAGCAGTGCACCAGATGTTTTTGTATGTAGTGAAGACTGCAAAGGTTTGTGCCCATATTGTGGTGCGGACTTAAATGAAGAGCCTGACCATAAATGTGATAAAATGGAAGAGAAAATTGATCCAAGATTCGAAATATTACTTAAAATCAAGCATACACAGGAGGGATAACTATGGCAGTACCAAAGCAGAAGCGTTCAAGCAGCAGAACACACCACAAAAGAGCAAAGATTTACAAAGCATTCAGCGTTGCGGTAACCACATGTCCAAACTGTGGCGCACCAAAACAACCACATAGAGTTTGCTTAAGATGTGGCTATTACGGTAAGAAGCAGGTGTTTGAGGTAGCGAAATGATTCGCATAGCGCTGGACTTAATGGGCGGAGATAGGGCGCCGGAGGAAATAAAAGCCGGCGCTCTTATGTATTTGCAAAATGTGAAAAAAACTGGTCGAAAAGTCCAACTCGTGCTTGTTGGTTTAGCTGATACTCTAAAAGAATTTGAACATTTTAAAAGTGAAGGATTAGTAGAACTTGTTGAAGCACAAGAAGCCTTGCCAATGGATGTAAAACCAACGGATGCATTAAGAAGAAAAAATAGTTCGATGTATATAGCATCTCAGTTAGTAAAAGAAAAGAAAGCAGAAGCTATCGTCAGCGCTGGTAACACAGGTGCTTTACTATCCTGTGCAACACTCGTTGTTGGAAGATTACCAGGTGTAGATAGACCGGCTTTGGCAGTACCTGTACCGAGTTTAAATGATTTTACTATACTCATAGACGCTGGAGCAAATGCCGAAGTCAAACATGAATGGTTAATCCAATTTGCCGCAATGGGTATAGAGTACGCTAAAATACTTGGCAAGAGAAATCCAAAAGTTGGATTATTGAACGTTGGAACTGAAGAAAACAAGGGTACAGAATTAGAAAAACAAGCGTACCAATTACTAAAACAAGCTTTCAATGAAAGTTTTTATGGAAATGTCGAAGGAAACGATATAAATATTGGTACTGTTGACGTTGTTGTAACTAACGGATTTTCTGGTAACATAGCTATGAAAACAATGGAAGGAGTTGCAAAACTCATTTCACATACAATTAAGCAAGAAGCCAAAAAAAGCTTGGATGGAATTTTAGGTGCTTTGCTATTCTCAAGAACTTTAAAGAAATTAAAGAAAAAACTCGACCCAAGAACATACGGTGGTTCGTTCTTCTTAGGAGTAGATGGAATTGTTGTAAAAGCGCATGGGAATTCAGATAGAATAGCTATATACAACGCCATAGACGTAGCAGTCAGAGGTGTGGAAGGTAAACTGGTAGAACAATTAAATGAAAGATTAAAAGTGTATAATAAATAAAGCTCTTCTATGTCTTCAAAGCAATTTTTAAAGGAGTGATTTAAAATGTGTGGTATCGTTGGAATAATTGGTCATGAATTTAAAGTAAGTGATTTAATAGATGGTCTTAAAAAACTTGAGTACCGTGGATATGATTCAGCAGGAGTTGCTGTTATAGACCAAAATGGTCTTTACGTTAGCAAAAGTGTCGGTAGGATAGATAATTTGAAAAGCGTTGTTGAAACTGAGAAAGTAGTCCATGGAGGTATTGCGCACACAAGGTGGGCAACACATGGTGCACCAAGTGATAAAAACGCTCATCCTCATACCGATTGTAGTGGAAAAATCGCGGTTGTACACAACGGAATAATAGAAAATTACCAAGAATTGAAAAATGAATTAATAGAAAAGGGGCACAAATTTAAATCAGACACAGATACAGAAGTTATAAGTCACCTCATCGAAGAAAACTTTCAAGGCGATTTATACAAAGCAGTTTTGGAAGCATTGAAAAAACTAAAAGGGGCATTCGCGATTGCAGTAATACACTCGGATATTCCAAATATCATGGTAGGTGCAAGAAAAGGTAGTCCACTCGTTTTAGGTTGCAACGATGAGAGATGCATACTTGCATCAGACGTTACTCCTATAATTAAATACACTCGTGACGTTATATTCCTTGAAGATGGTGATGTTGTTTACATAGAGGGGAATAAAGCAAAGGTAACAGACTTTTCTGGAAATGTTGTCATCAGAAAACACACGCACATTTCTTGGGACGAATCAGCTGCAGAAAAAGGCGGATTTAAACACTTTATGCTCAAAGAAATACACGAAGTTCCAGAAGCTATAGAAAGCGCACTTGTCGGAAGATTTGATGAAGATTTAAAACCAAATCTTAAAGAACTTGATGAATTCAATCTAGAAAAAGTTAAAAGGATACTCCTTGTTGCATGCGGTACAAGTTATCACGCGGGTCTTGTGTTCAAATACTTTGCGGAAAAATATCTCGATGTTGATGTACTTATAGATGTTGCATCAGAGTTTAGATATAGACCTATAAGGATAGATGATAATACGTTAACAATAGCTATCTCCCAATCTGGTGAAACGGCGGATACTCTTGAGAGTGTGAGAGCAGTTAAAAAAGCAGGTGGTAAAGTTATCGCAATAACCAATGTTGTTGGTTCAACGATAACAAGAGAAAGTGACATAACATTGTTCATGAACGCAGGACCAGAGATAGGAGTTGCTGCTTCAAAAACTTACGTTAACCAACTAATAATTCTATACACACTAGGTTTGTACATGATGAAAAAAAGAGGGATCTGGTCAGAAGAACATAATATAATATCAAAACAATTGAATGAATCACCAAAAATTGTTAGAAAGATAATTAACAACGAAAAAATAAATCAACTAGCTGATTATTACAAAAACTACCATCATTTCATGTACATAGGTCGTGGAATAAATACAGCAACAGCAATGGAAGGTGCATTGAAACTAAAAGAGATAAGTTACATAAACGCAGTAGCGTACCCAGCAGGCGAATTAAAACACGGACCAATAGCATTACTTGATCCAACTTTCCCAGTCTTCGCGATTGCACCAAAAGACAGCTTGTATGAAAAAATGAGAAGCAATATCGAAGAATCGAGGGCAAGAAACGCAAGAATACTTTCAATAGCAACAGAAGGCGATGAAGAAATCAAAAAAATATCGCATGACGTGATATACATCCCAGAAGCACATGAAGATTTATATCCGTTAATAATCGCACCGGTAATCCAACTATTCGCATACTACATAGCTGACAAGCGTGGTTACGACCCGGATAAACCAAGAAACCTTGCGAAAAGCGTAACAGTTGAATAATATAAAAAAGATTGGGCAAGGTTGAATAAGGAGGTATTTCATGGCACAAAAGTTTTGTTCATTCTGTGGAAGAGCATCAGACAAAGTTGAAAAACTTATAGCAGGGCCTGGAAATGTGTATATATGTAGTGAATGTGTTGAGCTATTTCACGACATATTACAAAGTGACAAAAAAATAAAACCGATGGGTTTTGGACCAAAAGACCGAAGAGAACTGCCAACACCATCAAAGATAAAGCAAGAATTGGACAAATACGTTATAGGCCAAGAGAGAGTAAAGAAAATACTATCGGTAGCTGTGTACAACCATTACAAAAGAGTATTCTTCGGTAAGGACACCAATGACGTTGAAATCGAAAAATCAAATATAATACTCATCGGTCCTACCGGAAGCGGTAAAACGCTTATGGCAAGAATTCTGGCTAAAATCCTTGATGTTCCATTCGCGATAGCAGATGCAACACCATTAACGGAAGCTGGCTATGTCGGTGAAGATGTTGAAAACGTAGTACTTAGATTACTCGAAGTAACAAATTTCGACGTTGAAAGGGCACAGTATGGAATCATTTACATCGATGAAATAGATAAAATAGCCAGAAAATCACCAAATCCATCTATTACAAGGGATGTAAGTGGTGAAGGCGTGCAAAAAGGATTACTAAAAATCGTTGAGGGAACTATCGCAAACGTTCCACCACAAGGTGGTAGAAAACACCCATACCAAGAATTCATAAAAGTTGACACAACAAACATATTATTTATTGTTGGTGGAGCTTTTGATGGTCTTGATGAGATAATCAAAAGAAGAATTGAAGGAAGCACAATAGGATTCAACGCGCCTGTCAAAAGCAAAGAACAAATGAGATTAGGTGAAATTTTACAGCACGTTACCCCAGATGACCTTGTCCAATACGGATTGATGCCAGAATTTGTTGGAAGATTCCCGGTTATAGGCACGTTAGATGATTTGAGTGTAGATGATTTGGTAAGAATCCTAAAAGAACCAAAGAACGCCGTACTCAAACAATACAAAAAACTCTTTGAAATCGATGGAGTAACATTAGAAATTGAAGAGCAAGCACTATATGCTATCGCGAAAGAAGCTTTACGCAGAGGAACGGGAGCAAGGGCGCTCAAGAGTGTGTTCGAAGAAGTAATGATAGACATTATGTTCGATATACCAGATTTAAAAGCTGTTGAAAAGGTTATAATAACAGAAGAATGCGTAACGAAGAAAGAAAAGCCAAAGATTTACATGAAAGAAACAGCGTAAAAGTAAGAGGTGTCACATGATAGTTTTAGGAATAGAAACAAGCTGTGACGAAACATCGGTAGCACTCGTTGAAGATAATACCGTTATCGCTAATTTGGTTTATTCACAGATACAAATCCATAAGAAATTTGGCGGTGTTGTACCAGAAATAGCTGCGAGGGAGCATTTGAAAAAGCTCCCTATTCTTTTTTCTGAACTCATTAATCAAACAAACATAAACATTGAGAAAATAGATGGAATAGCAGTTACAAAAGGTCCAGGATTGATAGGAGCTTTGTTAGTTGGTGTTTCCTTTGCAAAAGGTCTTGCATTGAGATATAAAAAGCCTTTAGTAGGTATTAACCATATAATCGGACATGTCTATGCAAATTACATTGCATATCCAGAGTTAAAACCACCGTATATTGTTCTTATGGTTTCTGGTGGTCACACGCTTATATTAAAAGTTGAAGAAAATAACAGCGTAACAATACTTGGACGTAGTGTAGATGACGCTGTTGGGGAAGCATTTGATAAAATCGCGCGCTTGCTTGGTCTTGGTTATCCAGGTGGTCCGGAAATAGATAAAATTTCTAAGAACGGCAATCCTAACGCTTTCAATTTCCCAAAACCAAAGATGTACGATCCAGACTATAACTTCAGCTTTTCTGGGCTTAAAACAGCTGTGTTGTATGAAATAAAACGATTAATTAAGAATGGATACAACGAAAATAACCTTCCAATAGCTGACTTAGCTGCAAGTGCTCAAGAAGTTATGATAGACGTACTTCTACATAAAGTTACAAAAGCGGCAAGAGATAATAATCTAAAAAATATTGTTTTAGCAGGAGGCGTAGCCGCTAACAGTAGACTAAGAGAGAAAATTAGAGCTTTATCTGAAGAATTCAACTTTTACATCCCACCTCTGGAATACTGTTCGGATAATGCCGCAATGATTGCACGAGCCGGATTGGAAAGAATAAAATCAGGAGAGAATGATGGATTAAATTTCGAACCTGTACCAAACTTTTTTGAAATGATGAGCACATAATCACATAATTACATGGAGGTTATTAAAAATAGTTACGAGGTGTACCCATGGGAAGTTTTACAATAGAAATCGATGCGGAAAAATTAAAAGATATATTGAAAAAAGCTGATAGAGTATGTGGTACACTTGAGCCATCAAATAGAAAATTAACGTTCTTCCCACAAGAAGGAAAATTGTACCTAATGGCCTCAGATAGTTGCTTTAGAGGTTATTTTGAACTCTCACCATATCTTTTTTCTAAACCATTCCAACCTTTCCAGATATCACTTGATGTTGTAAAACAATTCTCTTCGGAATTGTTAGGAAGAGTTAATCTACTTTTCCAAGATGGTATTGTAACCTTCAAATGTCAGAATGAGATTCTACGTTTGCGTGTTAATTATATAGAAAATATGGCTATCCAAAAAGTCCCGGAAAAAATGGTACTAGTTTCTAAGAAAAAATTTCTTAGTGATTTTGATCTAGCCTCATGTTTTATCGAAGAGGGTAGCAACGTTGATATATTCATTAGTCCAAATAACATAGAGTTAATATCACACCACTCTGGTATGTTATCGTACATAAAACTGGGAACACAAAACATTGAAGAATCGGAAGAAAAAGGAACATTTGAATTTAAGCCGGGAAGCTTTTCTACGAGTATTCCTTATGTTTCAGCAAGGCATATTATAAAAACATTTGATTTAGAGGAAATCGAAGAAATAAAGATACATTTTGATGAACTTGACCAGAAAATGTACATTTTAGGAAATGATATTTTCACCGTATGTGGTGATAAACCAACAGAAACTCCAGAAAAAATAAGAAATCTTTGCAACAGATTTCAAATGCAAGCTAAAATAAACGCAGCTCAACTTCAAAAACTATTAAGAAGGTCACTTATATCTGGTCGCTTCTCCGATACCCAACTTTACACTCGAAACGGAGAGCTTGTTGTAGTATCACAACACGGAGGAATAGCTTACAAAGGAGGAATAAACACAGAAATCAATGTGAATTTTTCTATAAAAATAAAGGCACACCTCTTAAGGAGTGCCCTTAACCGTATGGGAAGTCAAAATGTGTTAATTGGTATTGTTGATGATTTTGTCCTATTTTCTTCTCCTTCACTCACCAGATTCCTGATTTTGAGAAATGAGAGAGTTGAGTAACTTTAGAGCTTCCGTCCTGTAAGTCGTATTCTTCGCGGAATTTATGCTTTCCGTGTTTTCTTTCCCTCCTAAGCTCCTGTAAATCATATCAGATAAATCCTTTAAATCCGTTTTTGCTGTCTTTAATGCGTATTGTTGCAAAAGCATTTCTCTAAACCAACGTTCACCGAAACTCTCCTGTATTAATCCACTCTTAGGCACGGTGTCATACATCTTTTTAAAAATTTCGTATATATACCATGCGGCAAATTCTTCAGAAACTTTTCTGAGCTGTTTTTGGTAATTTTCTATGTCTTTCGAATTGTTTACATTATCAGCATTCAATAGCTTCTTATTATTTTGAGGTGAACTTAAAGTTGTTTTGGAAAGGTTCAATGGTTTAAGTTCCACATTATCACCTACTTTTACTCAGCGAAAGTTTTACAAATTACATAATTTTAAGCTGAGCAAAAATAACTCCAGCTTTGTACAATTCCTGCACAATAGCAATTATATCCTGTGGAGTAGCACCTAAAGATTTCAGTGCCGTTATTAAATTTCCAATAGTTGCCTTTTTATCTCCAATTTGTCCGTTGGTAATTGTTATAACGAAATTTCCATATGAAAGCACAAAATCTGCTATCCCAATGTCACCGCCAAAGACTACGGTTCCCGTACGTTCGTTAATAACTACCTGAGCCGCGACGTCCATCGGAACCTCTATTTCTTCAAGCAAAGCGAGAAAGGAAATAACGTCATCTGAAAATACATTTGGAATATTTACCTTAACACTTGCACTATCCAAAGCTTTCGCAATGTTAGTACCAAATTTCGTGTTTATAGCGAGTGCCGTTCTTGCCGCGGTTGTGAAATCTGGTTTATTTAGAAGAATAGTTACAGAATTACCATCAACTATGCTGAATGGTATTTCCCTTTCAACAAGTGCACCTTCTGGAATATATCCAACAACGGGAAATCTCTTTTGTAAATTAACACTACCTTTAGCATCTTCTCCTCCAACGGAAACAGGACCTTGTGCGACTGCGTATACATTTCCATCTGCGCCATACAACGGTGTTTGGAGTAATATACCATTTCTAAGACTTTTTGCGTCGTTGATACTCGCAACTTCAACGTCAAGTCTCATACCAGGCTTATAAAATGGTGGGATGTCTGCAACAACCATAACAAGAGCAACATTTCTTGTTTTTAGATCGTTGGGATTAACTGTAACACCAAAGTTCTTGAGCATATTAGAAAGTAAAGTCGAATTCAACGTCCCACTATCACCTGTTCCATTCAAACCAACCACTATACCAACACCAAATAATTGGTTATCTCTCGCACCTCTGAACTTTGCAAAATCTTTAATGCGAACATTGACGGCAAATATTGAAGAGTAAATTATTAATGTGATAAATAAAAACATGCTCAATGTATTCCTACGCATTTTTCTTCCTCCTGCATGTCATTCAAAATTATTTAAACAAACCAACAATTGCCGATAGTAATAAGCCAAGCCATGTACTCTGTTGTGGATCATCCTGAAAAACAACCTTACCATTTTCCCAAATTTGTGCATTTATCAAATCAGTGGAATTAACTATATTTCCCGGTTTAATAGCTTGAGGATGTACCCAACCCGTTATTATTATCTCTCTTAAATCGTTCCCTACCTTTATTTGCTTTTTACCTTCAACAAACATCTTTCCAGCTGAATCAACTTCTTTAACAACAGCGGTTAATTCAACAACAGCATTAGCTTGACTTTTGTTATCCCTCTTATCAGTTGGCGAGCTATTTGTTGGCAAATACTTACTCAAATCAAGACCTACAAGTTTCGTGCCAGTGTTTATTGCATTTATAAAAGCACCTGTAATGGAATTGACTTGTGAAGATGTAGATATACGGGGTGATTCATACACAACAATCGTAATCGCATCGCCAACCTTAGAAGCTTTGTATGTTCCCATTAAGTTTTGGAATTGAGGATTTGTGGAACTTGTATATAAAGAAGTTGAAAACGAAAAAACACTGATAAATATTGAAATGGTTGTAATTGCTTTTACCAATCTAATTAACTTAAACACTTACTTCACCTCCAAAACAATTATTGTTCCATCTTCTTGAATAGTTCCTTTTATAATAACTCCATTCTCAAGATTTTTGACACTGATGACTTTCCCAACATTTCCATTCTCTAAAGCTTGAACAAGCGTTGAAACCATCACTCCACCAACAATGCTAATAGCTTTTACAACTTGACCTTTTACAATCAGTGGAACATCGCTAATATACTTTCCATCTATAACTTCGCCTTTTTGAAAAACTTTACCAGCCATCACGGGTAAATCTTCTTCGAAAACAGGCATTTTATTTAAACTATATATATTGTATTCAACGAATTCAACTTCATTCAAACCTATTATCTCTTCCTTCTCTATTCTTCTCTTACTAACCGCTATTTTCCTAATCCAAATTGCCTCATATTGAAGTGAAATATATCCAGCTACCCTTCCTGATTTTTTAAGAGTAATCCTAACAAATGGATTAGCTCTGTTAGTTATTTGAACTGAAATTGAGTAATTATCGTGTTCAACAAGAGAACCACTTCGCCACTTTAAATTAAAACTAGTACCATTCGGGTAATATTTACTCAATTCATTAATTACGATATTTTCAATTTCACTCTCAACTAAAATTTTTTCTGATAATTCCAAAGAACTATTTGTAACTTTATCAGACACAATAACAATGGGCACGTCATCAATTACTCCATCAACGTTACCGACACGTTTTTTAATTAAATTGACTAAATAGCGCTTATTTAAAGTCAATTTTGAATTATAAGGCATGTAAGCAACTACTATTTTTTCAAGTACCTCACTTGACATATCTGTTTCTTCAACAAGTTCATTCATAGTGACTACCCCTGGAATAACAGATACTTCCGCTTTAAATGAAACGTAATAACCAAAACTTTTAGTTGTAATAAATAAAGTCAAAGCAAAAAACAAAAAATATACCTTTTTTAATTTTATCCAAATCACAATCACATCACCACTTTAAATTTCAGAATTTATTCATCTGCATTATTATATCATCTAAAAACTATGATTTCCTAAAAATTATCAAAAGAATTTCAAAAAGAAAAAGCGGAAGGTGTACACCCTCCGCTTTTGAGTTTATTAATCGCTTTTTGAAATTATCTCTTTCCTTCTGCTAAAACGTTAAGATCAAGTTTTATTCCAGGTCCCATTGTTGTTGCAACAACTGCCTTCTTTATAAAGTGCCCTTTAACACCTGCTGGTCTGAGAGAAAGTATCTGTTCATATGCTGATTTAATATTTTCCTTAAGTTTATCTGGCTCAAAAGAGGCTTTTCCTACTGGGAAGTGGAGGTTACCTGTCTTATCCGTTCTAACCTCAACCTTACCCTTCTTAAATTCGGAAACAGCTGCTGCTATATCTTCTGTAACGGTTCCAGTCTTTGGGTTTGGCATAAGTCCTCTTGGACCTAAAACCTTACCAAGCTTACCAATTACTTTCATCATATCTGGTGTTGCGATCGCAACATCGAAATCAACAAACCCTTCGTTCGCAATTTTATCTGCAAGTTCTTCTGCTCCAACGTAATCTGCACCTGCTTGTTTTGCTTCCTCTGCCTTTTCACCTTTTGCGAAAACAAGGACTCTTACACTCTTACCAGTCCCGTGAGGAAGGGATATTGTACTTCTTATATTTTGTTCACTCTTTCTGTAATCAATATTTGTCTTGATGTGGAATTCAACTGTTTCATCAAATTTCGCTGTCGCTGTTTTCTTTAAGAGTTCAACTGCTTCATCTAAAGTGTATGCCTTTTCGCTATCAACAAGCTTTCTTATTTCGTTGTATCTTTTGGAGTGTTTAGGCATATTCTAAGCCTCCTCCCTTCCGCTTCAATCTACAACTTCCAGACCCATGCTGCGTGCGGTTCCTTCGATAATCTTCATCGCAGCTTCCAGGTCATTGGCGTTGAGATCTTGCATTTTTAGTTCAGCGATTTCTTTAATCTGTTGTCTTGTGACTTTTCCTGCAACTTTTCTCTTTGGCTCACTTGAGCCAGAGTTAATCTTTGCTGCTCTCTTGAGCAAGAAGCTTGCAGGAGGAGTTTTTGTAATAAATGTGAACGACCTATCGTCGTAAACTGTTACAATGACAGGAATAAGAAGTCCTGCTTTGTCGGCTGTAACAGCGTTGAACTTCTTACAGAATTCCATCAAATTAACTCCTCTTTGACCAAGAGCTGGTCCTACTGGAGGAGCTGGTGTTGCTTTTCCGGCTTCAAGCACAAGTCTTACCTGTGCAACAACTTTTTTAGCCATAACAACTTACCTCCTTCTGTGGTTTAAAATCTTTCGGGCTATGCCCTCCCACTTTTTGAAAAAACCTAAAAAATTATCAAAATTTACAACACATTATGTATTATATTTTTTCTACTTCGTTCAAATGCACTGTAACAGGAGTTTCTCTACCGAATATGGTAACATTTACCTTAAGTTCTTGCTTTTCTTCATCAACTTCTTTCACTATACCGCTAAATCCTTCGAATGGACCTGTGATAATCTTTACAGCGTCTCCCGGTTGAATTTCAAGCTCAACCTTCGCAACTTGAGGTTTTGCTTGAACTGTTTCTTCGAGTCCTGCCATCCTCAGTATGTAATGCACTTCCTCTGGCTTTAATGGAAGAGGTCTTCCACCTGCCGATACAAACCCCATAACAAATGGCGTACCTCTAACAAATTCCCATGTGTGATCATTCATTATCATTTCAACGAATAAATAACCCGGATATAACTTTTTCTTCTTTGTTTTTTGAATTACAATTTCCCTTCTTGTTGCGAAATCAACAACACTAACTCTTCCTGTACTCTTTGAAAATATCTTTTTACCCTCAGCCAAAATTTGTCCAGCTTTTAATTGAACACCTTTTTTTACAACAGCCGAATTATATACATCAGCAGGTATAATATAAACATCTTCATCACCAAAAGAGGTTCTGACAACGACTTTCTTTGCCTTCTCATTTACAATGACTCTTCCATCCATATCACAAATAAATTCATCGCTTGCGGCAAGAAACGTTCCTTGGAAAACGTTAGAACCAACTCTTAATCCGGTAACTGGTTTAGCCGATTCTGGAATTATATATGTCCTCGAAAATTTTTTATCCATCGTTTCAACAATTATTCTTCTTGCGTTTATAACTTCAGAAATAATTCCATCACGTCTAACCTTGATGGAAGGTTCTTCAGCTAACAAATCTCCTTTTTCAACATCGGCTCCGTTGTTCACGTGAAGCTTAGCCTCATGTGTAACAACGTGTCTTTCAAGTGATTTACTTGAAGTATCTATAACAGTCTCTTCTAAAACAATAACACGCGATACAAGATTACGATAACCTTGGGCCTCTATCTTTGCCTCAAGGTTCTCTTTAACTTTGTTTTCATACCCGGTAATGGTATGAATTATATACCATTCTTTTTTCATTTTTTAATCACCTCAGAATTTTTGAAGCAACGCACCCAACGTTCCGGAGAACAACAAGTCAACAAGGAAAAGATAAACAGCTGATACAGCAAGAATAAACAAAACAACTCCTGTAGACGCCAAGAGTTCTTCTCTGTTTGGCCATGTTGTTTTCTTTGCTTCTGACTTTACTTCAGCGAAGAATTTCTTGAGTTTTTCAAGCATCTAATTCACCCCTCAGCAACAACTCTTTCATCAAATCATTTATAAAACAATAAAAAATAAAAACTGGCAGGGGCGGCAGGACTTGAACCCGCAACACCCGATTTTGGAGACCGGTGCTCTGCCAGTTGAGCTACGCCCCTGCGGGTATCGAAAAATTCAGACTCCAAAAGTTGACTAATTATCTTAAAATATTAGACTTTTGTTTCTGTGTGGAATGTATGCTTATTGCACTTTGGGCAGTACTTTTTTAATCTAAGCTTATCTTTTTTGCTTTTCTCTTTTGTTGTGTAGTAGTTTCTGTTTCCACATTCTTCACACTTGAGCCCTACTTGAACTCTCATCTTCGTTCAGCCTCCTAATTATAAAAATATTGGTGGTGAGGGAAGGATTTGAACCTTCGAAGGCATTCTGCCAGCGGATTTACAGTCCGCCCCCTTTGGCCACTCGGGCACCTCACCACGCAAACATAAAAAACTTGAGTCGGGATTTTGGAGCCAACGGAGGGACTTGAACCCTCAACCTGCTGATTACAAGTCAGCCGCTCTGCCGGTTGAGCTACGTTGGCTCGCTTTAAATCACGTTTGCGTTACTTATTATAACTGAGACCTTCAATTTTGTCAACATTTCAGTTATGTTGATTATTGTTAAATTTTTTTCACAGACCTTTTTACCCGTTCAAATGTTTTCAAATGCCGTTGAATATAATACCATAGTTTGTAGATTTTTCAAGAGTTTTTTTAAAGATTATAAATCATTCATATACAATCTCGTGGGAAAATTCTGGTACAGCTTTCCTTAGCATAGCGGAGACTCCACAGTACTTTTCTTGAGATAAATTGACAGCTTTTTCAACTTGTTCCCTTGGTGGTTCACCATTGAATTTGAATATGTACTTCAAATGTATCTTAGTATAAACTTTTGGATGTTCTTGTGATTGTTCGTACTCAACTTCCATCCTAAAGCTTTCCATATTTTCTATAACTCTCATCTTCCTAAGCAAAGACACAACATCCATTCCTGTGCATCCCATCAGAGAATAGAGAAGCAATTCTTTCGGCCTCGGTCCAGCATCCCTTCCACCAAAAGAAGGCTCCGCATCAATAATAAGGTCATGACCTGAAAGCGTCTTCGAATAAAAGAGCATGCCTGAATAAAAATCCATTCTTGCTGTAGCCATATAAAACACCTCCACAGTTTTATCTTTTTTAAACTTTCATTTTGCCAAGTATGACGAGTAATCCCATCAATATTATAAATCCTCCACCTATGAATTTCATCCACTTTTCCCAAGATGGTGTCCCAAAACCTCTTGTCAAAATTCGCGCTACCAAAGTACCTATTGTGAGAAAAGGTACAGAAATCCCAAGTGAATACACAAACAATAAAATCATACCCTTCAACAAACTTTTCTGAGCCGCAATTAGTAAAATTGACGCAAGAACAGGGCTGCTACAGGGTATCCAAACAAAGCCAATCGCAAGTCCTAATATCAAACCACCTAATAATCCAGATCCCTTGAACTTCCATATATTTAAAGATTTGCCTTTAAAAAGCTGTATCTCCAACATATAAAGTATACCAAATATTATAATCGCTATACCTATAATTTTTTCGATTATTCCACCAAATTTTACCAAAAAACTCCCAAGAAAAGAAGAAAATGCGCCAAGTAAGGTAAACATAAACGAAAAACCTACAAAAAATCCTATAAGCCTTTGAAACTTTTTGTCACCACCTAAAACGATGCCTATGAAACCAGGAATTAATGGAAGAACGCATGGACTAAAAAACGAAAGTAACCCGGAGACTATCGCAACAAATACAGAGATATCTGGAGTAGAAAGAAGATTCATTTTCGGCACCTCACTTTACAAGAAGCACCCTTATAGCTCCTAATTCAACAAGTTTCTTAGCAACGTCTTCATCTTTTGTAACGTAAACTTTGTATACGTCGATATCTTTTGGTAAATCACTAACTAATTGCGCGTTTTTATCATATTTTAAAATATATTCACTATTAGCTTTGTCAACATTTACTATCTTTGGATAACCTTTCAGATCATCAGATTTCTTTGAGTAGCTGTCGAAAGGTTCTTTGTAATTTTTTTCAACAACTCTGATAATGTATTTAAGTGCTTTTAGAAAATCTTCAGCTGGCATGTAGCCCGGGACTTGAGTTATTGATTCTTTATTCCTTATAAACACAAACGTTGGAGTACCTCTAACTCCGAAAGCAGAAAATAAATCATTGTTTGTGTAACTCTTTCCCAAAAAAGTTGTCTTATAGCTTGATGGTTCAATTTTGACAAAAACATAATTTCCCCTTAAAAATTCTTGAACCGATTTGTTTGTAATAACATCTTTGTCAAACAGCTTACAATAGTAACAACTTGGGGAAGAGAACATTATTAACAAAATTTTATCTTCAATTTGTGAAATTCTGTGCGCTATTCCCAAGTCACTATATGTGTAATCATAGCCAAATAAAGAACTAACAAATAAAAGTGATAATAATAAATAAAAAATAATTTTTCTCATAGTTTTCTCACCTTGATAACCTTGAATTTTTTCATAAATAATCTTGATAAAAACCTCAAAATTGGGCAACTGATTTTCATAATCTCACCTCTTGTAAAATTAATTAATCATCAATAAATATAGGGTAGATGGTATTTTCCCATCTACCATATTATCTTTTGATTTTTAGCTAATTCCAAGGATTCTATCAATTTTTGCTTTGTCAAAGCCAACAATTATCTGGTTCCCAATTTCAATGACAGGGACACCCATCTGACCTGATTTTCTAACCATTTCTTCCGCGCCTTTTCGATCTTTTGATACGTCAACTTCTGTAAAAGATATGCCCAGCTGTTTAAAATATTCTTTTGCCCTTTTGCACCATGGACAAGTTGGTGTTGTGTATATCTTTATTTTATATGTTGGCATATGTGTTTCCTCCTTTCTACACTTCTATATTAAATAATTAGAAATATTTCTTTGCAGCATGTTCAACTGCGATTGCGCCATCTGCTGCTGCTGTAACAATTTGTCTGAGTCCTTTAATTCTAATATCTCCAACAGCGTAAACTCCTGGAACATTTGTTTCCATATTTTCATCTGTAATTATGTAACCGTAATCATTCATATTTACAAAGCCTTTGAATATCTCAGTTTTTGGAACTAAACCAACGTATATAAATACACCATCTGCTTTTAAAACTTTTTCTTCTTTCGTTTCATTGTTCACAATAATAACTTCTTCCACTTTATTCGTACCTCTAATTTCCTTAACAATATGATTTGTTATAACCTTTATCTTTGGATTGTTAAGAACTCTCTCCTGCAATACCTTAGCTGCCGTTAAGTATGGTAAGTTCTGAACCATTGTAATGCTATTTACTATCTTTGAAAGGAAATGAGACTCATCGCAAGCACTGTCTCCTCCACCAACGACAACAACATCTTTGTCTTTAAATAGATATCCATCACAAGCCGCGCAGTATGTAACCCCTCTGCCTCTAAACTCTGCTTCACCTGGCACTCCAAGCTTTCTTGGCTCCGTTCCTGTAGCTATAATAAGCACTCTACCCTTTACCTTATTGCCATCATCTAACTCAACAACCTTGTAATCACCATCTACGTAAACTTTTTGTGCGAACGCGTAGTGAATCTCTGCACCAAAATGTTTTGCATGGTCGGCAAACTTTTGCCCTAAAGCTTGACCTTCTATACTTATCTCACCTGGCCAATTCTCTACAACATGGGTTTGTGTAACTGCTCCACCTTCGATAGCTTTTTCAATAACGAGAGCCGTTAAGCCTGCTCTTCTTGCGTAAATTGCTGCGGTCAAACCTGCTGGTCCTGCACCAATTATAATCACATCGTAATATTCTTTAAGTTCACTTCCAGCTGAGCCAATATCAAATAAACCCATACAAATACCTCCTTTCGTTATTTTTTCTATAATTTTTGATAAAATTTCCTAAAAATTCAGGGCACATAAAGTGCCCTGAAATGTTTGGGGGATGGCTGGCCAATTAGCAACAGCTATCGGCTCATTAATTTAAATTGAGAAAATTACTAAGCCAAATTATTCAGCCAAATCAAGAACTTGTTGTAAAAATTGTGGTTCTGGATAAGCACCTATAAAGAACCTATCAGGATTTCTGTTGATAGCAATATGCGGAACTGAAGAAACTCCAAATTGTTCACTAAGGTCGAAGAATTCATTCGCTTCAACAACTTCTGCCGTTACCTTGTCACTTGCAAGGGCCATATTATGTGCTGTTAAAGCCGCTCTTGGACAATATGGACACGTTGGTGTAACGAAAACACTGATTTTAACTGGTTTATCCAAGTTCTTCAACTTTTCAATAGTTTCAGGCGAAAGTTGTGGCTTTGCGCCTTTACCGAATGTGATAATGTCTTGAATAAGGGTGCTAAATTCATGACCTGAAGGGATACCGTAAAACCTTACACCTCTATCTACTCCATCTGAAAGCGTAAGTATAAGGGCAGGTGCGTATTCAACATTGTATTCTTTACCCTTTTCGCTGTCTTTATGATATTTTTCGACAACAATCTTATCTGAAAGCTCTTTTACTTCATCAAGAAGTTGGCTTTCTAAATCACAGTATTCACAATCTTCTCCGTGGAAGAATAAAAGCTTCACTTCATTTTCTAACTCTTTTGCAAATAAATCAACCAAGTACTTCCTATCTTTTTCTGATAATAAACCCATGTAAAACACCTCCAAATTCATGTTCGTTTTTATTATACACCACTTTTCCAGAATTAGGGTTACCTTAATGTTAAAATTAGACAAAATTTGTCTATTTTTATTTTACCATTTTCTCCTATGCCTCAATACCCAAGAACCAATTTTTAACAGCTTCCGTAACCGCTTCTTTCTCAATATCGTTGCTTAACACATGACCGGAACGTTCAAACACCAAGAGTTTTCTTCTCTCTGATCGAATGTTATTATAAATAAATTCTGCAGCACTTAAGGGAACAGTATTATCGTTTCTTGCCGCAACTACCAAGGTATCAGAAATAATTTGTGTAACACTTTTTCTTGAGATTTTCATCAACTTATAAAGCTCTGCGGCTTGTTTGGGCCAGTTGTAAGACCAGTATTCTTTTCTGAGATATTCCAAATCTGGATCCTCGTACTTTTCGTTATTTTCACGTGGCATTTTTTCTTTAAACAAGGCTAGCAAAGGTGTAAGTTTTATTCGATTATCAAATACATGCGTAGCGGCAGCTAATGTGACTAATTTTTTTGGTTTTAATTGAGCTGCCATGATGAGGCTAATTACTCCTCCCATAGATAGACCACAAATATATACTTCTTTACACATCCCTTGCAAATCATAATACGCATCAAAAGCTCTTCTTAGCCAATCGTCTGCGTCTGTCTTTAAGAAATCTTCTCCACATGTCCCATGACCAGGCAGTCTTGGCACGGAAACTGTAAAACCGGCTTTATTTAACTCGTTTGCCATATAAGAAAAATCGTGTGGTGAACCTGTATAACCATGGACTAACAATACCCCTATATCCCCACCTTTCAAGAATATAGGTTCTGAAATTTTTACTGTTTTGTAATTTCCAAAGTCCAAAGTAGCCACCCCCAAAATTTAATAAAATATAATATTATTCATTTAATTATACCACTTTATTCTCTTTTTTCCATTATCTTGAAAGAATCATAGAAACCAAAAGAAAAGAAAACGATGTTAAAACTATTGATGGACCTGGTGGAATGTCAAAATAATAAGCTAAAACAAAACCTATGATAGATGTAGAAAAATTAAATATCGACGCTCTAAAAATCGCATTTTTTATGGATTTTGCGCGAAGTTTTGAGAATACTCCAGGTAAGACCAAAAAAGCCCCCATTACTATTACACCAGCTAATTTTAACGATGCAACAACAACAAGTGATATACTAAGCAAAACAACAAATTTAATAATCTTAGTATTTATTCCATAAAACTGTGCCATCGCTTCGTCACTTATCCAATAAGATATTTCGTATAATTTCGATAGTATAACAATTACGGTAATAATTCCTATAACAGAAAGAAAGTAAATATCACCTTTTGAGATGAGTAAAAGATTACCAAAAAGATAAGACATAACATCTGTAGTATATTTATTTGTTTTAGAAAAAAGTATAATACCTACAGACATAAATACTGGCAAAAGCATACCTATTATAGTACTCTCCGCCAATTGAGACGTTTGGTTAATCTGATATATCAAAAATGCAAAGAGCAACGTTGCAAACATGGCACCTACGAAGATGTTAAAATTCAAAATGAAAGCCAAAGCCACACCCGCGAAAATCGCATGCGCCAAACCATCGCCAACAAATTCCATCTTCTTGTAAACTATTATTGGTGAGACAAATCCGGTTAGTACAGATATAAGAACTGTTGATAAAAGCGAATATCTTAAAAATTCGTAAGTTAAAATATCTTTAATTAATTCCATTTTTTATACACCTCTGGTTTTATTCTTTTTTACCCTTGATGTTCATTGTGTTCATGATAGTTATAATTTTTATCATGCCCACCATGTTCTTTTTCAAAGTGATTATCAGATCTTATCCACAAGTCAAATTCGCCAAAGATTTTCTTAACTTCAGTTATATCAATTTCGGTTGTGGGACCGTGACAATGTAAAGTTTTATTCAAGCACATAACATTTGTGCACTTTTCGAATATCATACCTATATCATGGCTCACCATTAATATCGTTATATTTTGTTCGGAAATAAGTTCACTTAGTAATTCGTAAAATCGTGCCTTCCCCATCTCGTCTACACCAGACTCTGGTTCATCTAAGATAAGAATATCTGGTTTCGCAACAAGCGCTCTTGCGAGCGCAGCACGCTGGTATTCTCCGCCTGAAAGTACACCAACCAATTTCTTACCGTAACCTTTTAAACCAACTCTTTCAAGAACTTTATCAACTTCTGATTTCCAATTTTCAGATTTTCTGATTGGTACCCTAACAAAATCATAAACAGAAATTGGAAATTCCCTATTAAATGAAGCTAACTGTGGTACGTAACCTACTTTGCCATTTATAACCACGCGTCCTTTGTAGGGTATAAGACCAATTAAAGCTTTAATAAGTGTCGATTTACCAGCCCCATTTGGACCTATTATGCCTACAAAATCTCCTTTTTTAACCTTAAAAGACACATTTTTCAAAATTTCAATATCTCCAAACTTTACCTCAAGTTTCTCAACTTCGATAGAATAATTTTTCATAAATATCACCTTATTTACCGCTCTTTTTACTAATAGCTGACTGCAAGACACGATATACTTCGTTAAACAATTCACTTATTTTCTGCGCTTTTATTTTAAAACCAAGCGGATCTAAAATCATGTATTCAGTTTTCAGTTCATTCGCGACAGTTTTTATAGAAGACTCATTAAATTGAGGCCCGACAAAAATCCCAAGTAATTTTTTTGACTTAGCTTTTTTTATTATCTCTTTTATATGAGAAGTGGAAGGTTCTTTACCATGTCCTTCCTCAACCGAAAGAACTTCTATACCATATTTATTAAATAAATACATAAAAGACGGATGCTCTAGAATAACAACAGAACCTTTTTGATTAGCTAAGAGTTTATCTAAATTCTTTGAAACAATCTTTAGAGAGGTTATAACTTTTTTAGCGTTATTTTCATAGTAAATTTTGTTTTTTGAATCAAGCTTGCTTATCTCTTGAACGATTTTGGGAATAATATAGTCAATAAGAAAATCTGGAGCCAACCAAACATGTGGGTTATATCCAACTTCATGACTATTACCAATATCAGATCCATCCCCTTCCGAACCTTCTAATAATTTATCCTTAGGTATAAATTCGCCTAAATAAACAACATTTTTGTAATTCTTCAAATAAGAGTTATCAAGACATAAACCATTTGCAATTATTAAAGAAGCATTTGAAAGCACTTTTACGTCACTTATAGAAGGACTAAAAGTATGCGGGTCACTCCCTGGTTTGATAAGTAACTGAATATTCAATCTATTTCCTGCAATTTCTTTTGCTATGAGATAATATGGGTTTATGGAAGTAACAACGGTAGGGACTTTATCCAAAGCAAATATTAAACCAGCTGTTAATATAAAAAGAAGAAATAAATATTTTATATCTTTTCTCATATCTAAGACCTCCTTTTAAATTATTTTTGGCATTCTTTGCACAAGCCAGTAAAAAATACGAAGTGTTCTGAGATTTTGAATCCAAACTCTTTCTCAATATGTTCTTCGTACTCTTTCATATAGCATTCATCGAGAGGAAAGAATTTTCCACACTTTGTACATTGGAAAAAATGCTTATGTTCAGAATTTAAATAATAGTATTTAAAATCGTTTAAAACAAAGTATCTTACAACATTACTTGCGACCAAATAATCCAATGCTCTATAAACCGTTGTTAGGCTTACTCCTTCCAAATTCCTTGACATCTCATAAGCCGTCATTGGCACATTTGATTTACTGAGCAATTCATATACCAATTGCCGATTCTTAGTCATTTTCAATCTTTTCACCCCCATTAAATTTACTATGTTTATGATTGCTGACACAATTATGTGTTGTTGAAAATGAAAATCATTTTCATTTTAATATACCATAATGAAATAATTAAGTCAAGAAAATCAGAAAAATTTTTTTGAACCTCTTGACACTTTTTACAGTGTATGGTATTATTCTTATCGGCACGTGTGAAAACGCGTTGTTCATAAAGGTGACCTGGTAGCTCAGCAGGTAGAGCACCTGACTTTTAATCAGGGGGTCGCGGGTTCGAATCCCGCCCGGGTCACCAGAAATAGGTGCGAGAGTGGCGGAATTGGCAGACGCGCTGGACTTAGAATCCAGTGGGACTGATAATCCCGTGAGGGTTCAAATCCCTCCTCTCGCACCAAAGGAAAGATAAAGCAACCAAACAGAGCGGGTGTAGCTCAGCGGTAGAGCACTTGCTTGCCAAGCAAGGGGTCGCGGGTTCGAAACCCGTCACCCGCTCCAAAAAAGGGAAAAACTAAACTACCAAACTTTGCATTAGCTTGCCGAGGTGGCGGAATTGGCAGACGCACATGGTTGAGGGCCATGCGGTCATTGGGACCGTGCGGGTTCAAGTCCCGCCCTCGGCACCAGCTCAAATAATAAATCAAAAAATAGCGATGGTTTTCCCATCGCTATTATTTTCTAAGGCTTGGGATAAAATTTTGGGGGCGAACGGTTTCGACGGGGGTAGGCCTTCGCAGGAAGCGAGCCGAGGTTGCCCACCGTCCTCGTAAAAAAACGGTGGGGAAAAGATAAGTGCCAACGAATACGTTCCTCTTGCTGCTTAATTAGAATTGGCAGCCGTCCACTATGAGAGTTGGCTGGTCTCTCATAGTCGGGCGTGACCCTACCAGCCAGGTGTTCAGAACGCGCCTCGGGTTCTGAAACACCTTAACCACTGAGGCTAGCCAAACTAAAGCCTGTCTGTGGGCGTTAGTTTGGCGAAATTCAAAACACAGACTGCGCTCGGAGATGCTTGCGGTGGCTTACTTTCGGACGCGGGTTCGATTCCCGCCGCCTCCACCAAAAGTTTACCAAAATTCAATTATTTGCATTAAAACCCCCTAATCGGGGTTTTTATTTTATTTATTATTTTTACTCCCTTCTGACACTCAAAAAATTTTTCAGGAGGTATGGTGATGAACACCACTCTTAGACCCAAACCGCATAATATTGAATTCGAGATAACAACCGCTTGTAATTATGGATGCTTACATTGTTATTGCAATGCTGGTAAAAAATCCGTTGTTGAGCTTACAACCGAAGAAATAAAAAACGTTATAGATCAACTAATTGAGGCTGAGGCAGAATTGCTAGACATCGTTGGTGGTGAGCCATTGTTAAGGGAAGATATCTTCGAGATACTTTATTATGGCCGTTCCAGAGGTTTGAAAATGCTAATGAACACAAATGCATCACTTGCATCAAGAGAATTAGTCAAAAAGTTAAAGGAAGTTGTTCCCGACTTGCTTGTAGGTGTTTCCCTCGATGGCCCAACTCCAGAAGTTCATGAATTTGTACGTGGTAAGGGAACTTTTGAAAAAACAATGAATGGCATAAATAATTTTCTCAATGCGGGCTTTGATGTGACTTTGCTGTTTGTTGTTAATAGAGAAAATTACAAGTACATAGATGATATGATAAACTTGGCTGAAAAATTAGGTACCAACCTTTACGTTGACCGATTTGTACCTGTTGGAAGAGGTAAAATATTTAAGGATAGATTACTTCCAACACGTGAAATGGTTGAATATGTTGCAGAAAAATTAAAAGCTTACAAAGGCAATGTAGAATTGTATATCGAAGAAAATATTTTAGGAGAAGAGTGTACCGCGGGCAGAACCCATGCATCGATATTAGTTGATGGTAATGTTGTTCCATGTGGACATTTTAGGTACAATCCGGAATTTTACATGGGAAATGTCAGAAATGAACGTTTCAAAGTAATTTGGGAAAAATACACTAATCAGATATTGTTACCAAATGTGTGTGCAAAATGCAGTTTAAGAAATGTATCTTGTAAATCTGGATGTCTTGCCTATGCTTATCTAAACGAAAGCAAAGTTGATGATATTCACTGTAAATTATTATAAAAAACTGAGCCGCTTCTAAAAAAAGCGGCTCAGTTTTTTTATGTTTTATTATCTTATTGGCTTATCTTTTGTTGCTTCTTCCAAAGCAAGTAATCTTTCGTATCTTCTGTTAACGTATTCTTGGATTTCATCAATAACTTCTTGTGCATCAGGTCTTGAGAGAAGTGGTTTAAACCTTCCTTGTGATTTTATGTAATCTGCAACTGGCCTTGGGTTTGTAACTTTCTTTGTTACTCTATAAACGCCTCTTTCAACTTCGTAAAGTGGCCAGTAGAGTGTTTCTACTGCCAATTTACTTGTCTCTACGGCTTTATCGTCATTAACTCTCCAGAATCTCACACAAGCTGAATGTGCTGCAATGAAAGATGGACCATCAAATTCAAGGGCTTTTTCTATCTTTTTCATGAAGTCCATTGGTTCTGATAAAGCGACCGTTGCAACGTAAACATTTTCATGAGCTGCCATTATTTCAACAATATTTTTCTTAAGCTGAGCTTTTCCAGGTAATTTCTTTCCAACTGGCGCTGTTGTTGTATCAGAACCTGGAGGTGTTGAACCTGACCTCTGGTTACCTGTATTCATGTAACCTTCGTTATCGTATACTATATAAATGAACTTGTGTCCTCTTTCGACTGCGCCAGACAATGATTGCAATCCTATATCATATGTTCCACCATCACCGGCAAATGCAAAGAACGCAAGTTTTTTATCTGCAGGTATTTCTCCTCTTTTCTTAGCTGCTCTAAATGCTGTTTCAACACCACTTATTGTTGCTGCAACATTTTCAAATGCGTTGTGAATGTATGGAATGTTCCATGCAGTGTATGGATAAATTGTTGTTGAAACTTCAAGACAACCTGTTGCAAGGCCAACCACTGGTTCGTAACCTTTTGCAATAGCTGTCATGAGTGCGAATTTTACTACGTTTGGTGCTGCACAACCCGGACACATTCTGTGACCTTGTGTTATTCCAGGGTTTTTATCGTGAAAAAGTTTAGCAAGTTCTATAGCGTTTAATGGCATCAATTACACCTCCTTATTTGTCACTCTCTAAGCCCAAGATATCTTTCTTCGTCGACAATTAAATTGCCGTTGAATGCATCTTCGAATGCCTGTCTAATGTGAGCAGGTGTTATATCCCTTCCACCAAGACCGTAGACATAGCTTCCCATTTGTGGTCTAACAGCAACTTCATAAAGTGCGGATTTTACCGTTTCATAAAGTGGAGCTTCTGCACCAAATGAAGCTGACCTGTCAAGAACTACAACAGCTTTTCTTCCATTTAATATTCTTTGATATTCCGCTTTTGGGAATGGTCTAAATACCCATGGTTTAACAAGTCCAACTTTTTTACCTTCTTTTCTTAACTCGTTAATTGTATGTTTTATTGTTCCGGCGGTTGAACCTAATGCTACCATGACATATTGAGCATCATCAACCATGTACTCATCAACCAAATCATATTTTCTTCCTGAAATCTTTGCGAATTCTTCTGCGACTTCTTTAAACACCCTCGGAACATGCTTCATTGCTTCAATTTGACTTCTCTTGTGCTCAAAGTAATAATCGTACAAGTCAAGAGCACCATATGTAACAGGTTTAGATGTATCAAGTAATGAATTCATTCTTATTGGTTTTCCAACAAATTGCTTAACAACTTCATCATCAAGCGTTTCAACTACTTCAACACCGTGAGAGATAATGAATCCATCGAAATTCACCATAACTGGGAGTCTTACGTCTGGATGCTCTGCGATTCTGTAAGCCATGACTGTAAAGTCGTAAGCTTCTTGAGCATTTTCTGCCCAAAGCTGTATCCATCCACTATCCCTTTCAGCCATCGCGTCACTATGGTCACAATGAATATTAATTGGTCCTGAGAGTGCCCTGTTTGCAACAGCCATCACTACTGGAAGCCTTAGCGATGCTGCAATAAAAACTACTTCGTGCATAAGAGCAAGACCAACGGAAGCTGTCGCTGTAAACGCCCTTGCACCTGCTGCTGCTGCACCAACAACTGCACTCATTGCTGAATGTTCACTTTCAACAGGAATCATTTCAGTGTCAACAACACCATCTGCAACATATTTCGCGAAGTATTCAACAACTGGCGTTTGTGGTGTAATAGGATATGCCGCAACGACGTCTGGATTTATTTGTTTCATTGCATAGGCTATAGCCTCTGCACCTGTAATTGCTTGTTTTAAAGGCATTTTCGCACCTCCTTACTCTTCTGAGAAATCTGTTTCTGGTTTCATAACTATAGCTCTTTTATCCTCTGGAGCTGGCTGTTTCGTTTTCGGGTCTATACTCTTTGGACATACATTTGCACAAAGTCCGCAACCCTTACAGTAATAGTAATTATAACCTTTCATTTTTGGTTTTCCATCAACGATTTCAACTACGATTGCTTGATCCGGACAATACAACCAGCATTGCATACAGTGAATACAATTTTCCGCTTGGTAAATAGGCCTCATTACTCTCCATGTTCCTGTTTTGTATTGCTTAGCATTTCCTGGTTCGACTATTAATCCACCAATTGGAAGTTCCTTCCATCCTTTGAGTTCAGGCACTGCAAGTCACCTCCTCATAACCTCTGTGAAGTGCCCTAATGTTTTTGTTAACAACCTCTTCACCAAATTTCTTTAAGAACATATCTCTAATCTTATCTTCAACGTATTTAAGTTCTATAACTCCTGTTACTCTTGCAATTGCACCAAGCATTACGGTATTTGGCGTACCTCTTCCGAGTTCTTCAAGTGCTATGTCTGTTGCCTTAACAACACAAATCTTGCCTTTGAAGCCAGATTTTTGTCTAACCCATTCGATAGATCTGACTGTGTTAACAATTAATACTGTCTCTTCGTTTGTCCCTGCAAGGATATCTGGGTTACTAAGAAGCGTGTCATCGATAACAACGACAAGATTCGGGGTTTCAACTGAGGAGTGTAATAGTATCGGCTCATCAGAAATTCTGTTGAACGCCTTCATAGGTGCACCTGTTCTCTCAGCACCATATTCTGGGAAGGCCTGTACATACTTACCCATGTCAAGGGCTGCCTCAGCAAGCATTTGAGAAGCACTCTTTGCACCCTGACCTGCACGACCATGCCATCTGATTTCAAAAATATTTGCAGGCACTGTCCTTACCTCCTTTTCGTTTTTGTCGATAGAAAAACTAATTTTCACTATTCTCAAGTTTTTCATGCTTTCCAACACAACACCCCGAGATGCGTATTTACATCTCGGGGGAGCTTCGAATAACCTTTACAGAGGGTTACATAGATAACTATACGTTATTCAATGCTATATCTTTAAGTACATTCTGTAATCAGCATCAGGGAAGATATCATCTAAGTATTCCAACCTCTGTAACTCCCCTGTATCTATATTACCACTCTTTAGCATTTCATACAAGGTTAAAAATCGTTTAATATGCGTTTTGGTTCTGTTAACTGCATATTCCACGCTTGTTCTAGTAGTCATTATAAACGCCCAGTCGCTTGATTGAGCCAAAAGAAGCTCTCTTACCATTTGATTCAATACTCTTATCTTTATTGGATCTGTTTCATTTGTGTGAAGTTTTGCCATCTCTGTCATTTTTTCTACCATTTCATGTAAATGAGGATATATCCAATCGTTTGTACCATTCAACCATACTTCATTGTAACCATTCGCACCCCAACTTGACGCTGCCGGTGTAACAATTTGAACTTTTTCAATCCAGTCAACAACATCACAAACCCTTACCGCTCTTAGTTTTTGACTCTTGGCCGCTTCTCTCATGAAATATTCGATAAAATATGGCCCTTCGAACCACCAATGTCCAAAAAGTTCCGCGTCAAATGGTGCAACAATTATTGGTTCTAATCCTTCAAAAAGGTTTAATAGATAATCGACCTGTGCTTCTTTTTTTCTAAGGAAATCTTTTGCATGTTCATAAGCAACTTTTTTTGCTTCATCGATATCATAAAAATCTTTCTTTTCAAGTGGCGTATCTTTTGAAGTAATTTTATGATACTTTATCCCAACATTCATCCTCACACCACTCGGATCAATGTAAGGCTTTATGTACTCATACTCTCTATCAAAACCTATGTCCCTATAAAATTCGCGATATCTTGAATCTCCAGGATATCCAATCTGCGCACTCCAAACTTGTTCTGAACTCTCGGGGTCTCTTGCAAATGCAAAGACATTATTTGGCGTAACCACCGGTCTGTAAACACCATATCTTGGTCTTTCATCTGCGTACCAGAGCGCATGCGAATCAACGAAGAAATACTCAATACCGTATTCAGCAAGATACTTATCAAGCCCTGGAAAATAAGCACATTCTGCAAGCCAAATTCCTCTTGGTTTAACCCCTATATGCCTCTCATAAGTTTTTACAGCTTGTTCCAACTGTGCCCTTATCGCTTGAGGATACTGTTCCATAAAGGGTAAATAACCATGAGTTGCGTTACATGTGATTATATCAAGGTTCCCCTTTGAGAAATATTCTCTAAATCCATTCAAAATATTCCTTTGGTAAACATCTCTGAAAATAAAGAGCGTTTCTTCGAAAAAGTTAAGATAAAATTTGGCCATTTTATTTTTTGTAGGATGTTCTGCTTCTGTTCTAACAACTTCTTTCCTAGCTAACTCTATTAGCTTCTCAAGATGTTTTTCATATTTACTTTGCAAATCTGGATTCGCTAGCATTTCCATTAAAGGAGGCGTAATTGACATAGTCAATTTAACGGGAACTTTTTCCTTTTCGAGTTCTCTGAACATTCTAAGTAACGGTATATAAGTTTCTGTTATAGCTTCAAAAAGCCAATGTTCTTCCAAGAAAAACGGATAATCTGGATGATGAACAAACGGTAAATGTGCGTGAAGAACGAACGTTATTTGTCCACGTGGCATATTTACATCCCCTTCCCACTAAGGCGAATAACACTGATACTTCCGGCCCCTGATATCCGAAAAAGATGCTCCAAACCCTGAACAGAACCTGCAACTCTTTCAATAATAGGTGTCAACATACCACCTGATGGCATAACAATTCTTCTTCTCTTCCTTAAATCCATCCAACGTTCCCTCGTCGATTGACTTGGTGAATTAACAGGCATCTTACAGAGATTTGACCTAATCAAAGCTTTGTAAGTACCGTTTACATCATAATAACCAATTTCCCCAAGATAGTGTGCACCGGGCATTGGAACATTAAGATAGTAATTTTTTAAGTTAATCGGGTCAATTGTGACTTCAAATGTTCGATGAGCGTTTGTACCATCGAACTCGATATATGTAACATCATAAACTCTCAGAACAACTTTAACTATTTCTCGAGATTTAAAAAATTCTTTATTTTCTTGGCTGAAATCCCAGTAGAAGTGGAGCCAATGAGGATTAACAGACATCGCAACTAATTTATCTTTGTTGTATGTTTCGGGGATTGTTAGGTCTTCTTTAACAGGTTGGACAACAGACTTCGAATCAGCTGAAGGCTTTGAAGGAGAAGTCGCACTTGAAGCATTTACTGTTTTTCCTGAAGATGTTAATTTCGCTCTTTCGATAAACCGCTCAAGCATTTTTCTAACATCCGATTTTGTCATCTGCTTTCTGACTGTCAAACCAAGCTGTTTTGCCACTGCTTTTAGTTCTTGTATAGTTCGCTCCTGCTTTAACCATTCCTCAAGTTCTAACCAATTAGACATATAACTCACCCCCGACAATTGTGATTTTACCTTTCCTTTAATGAAATTATATACTCGGTTTTTATATTGTAAATTGTTGTAAAGGAAAGAAATAGTATCATATTTGACTATAATTTACTTTAAAAAATTATAATCACCAATAAATGTATAATTACAATTGTTACATTTGTTACATTTGGTTTTAATTAAATGCTTTGAATTTTAAAAATGTTTGATTTATTCAGATTTTTTAGGGATGCTTGAATGACAAAGATTAGGAATCACAAAGAGGGTCCTAAAAATGAGTTGATTTGTTGAAGTGTTGGAAATGATTCGGTTGTACCTTTTTTTAAGCAAGTAATAGCACCACAAGCATTGGCAAATTTAAGTATTTTTTTGACTGGCATTCTGTTGAGTAAACCATATATAATACCAGCTGTAAATGAATCTCCAGCACCTGTTGTATCTATTGGATTTATTTTAAATGACTCGCAAAAAATCGTTTCATTTTCAGAATAGTAAAGACTCCCTTTGCTTCCAAGTTTTATGAAAAGTTTTTCTACGCCAAGGGAAACTAGCTTTTTTGCAGCATCCTCAATCTTTGTAGTGTTTGTAATTCTAAGAGCTTCTAATTCGTTCATAGAAGCATACGGAATTTCGTTAAGTAGTTGAAAATCTATAAAATCTGACAATTCCACAAATACGTTTTTGTTTATTTTTTTCAAATTATTTAGAATATCTGGTTCAATTCCGCTTTGAAAATAAACAATATCAGATTCCGATATTATTTCTTCTTTTCTTAAAATATCATCAACACACAAGAACTTATTTGCTCCAAGATAATTAAACATAGTATTATTAGCTTTTTCATCTACTATGATGAATGTTATACCTGTTCTTTCAATTCTATCAGCTATAACATTTACGCCAAATTCTTTGAGTTTTTTTAAAGCAAAAGCACCAAATTCATCTTCCCCTATTTTTGTTATCAACGTGGAATTTACACCCAACTTGGCTAAAGCAACGGAAACGTTGGTGGCTTTACCACCAACGTTTATATAAATCTCTTCAGAAACATGGTTTTCATTTACTTTTATTTCTTTCACAGAATAAAGCAAATCAACGTTTAGTTTTCCAATGCACGTAACTGTCATTTCAGCTTTTTAAGTTCCTCATTAGCACTTGCAACAGCTTCCTCGTGTGTTTTAACAAGCCATGGGTGAGCCGTACTACTAACAACTTTCTGGAACATTTCTTTTGCTTTGTCCTTGTTTCCAGTCTTTAAATATAAATACCCAAGCTCAAGATATATATTTGGATAATTAGGTGTTAATTTGAGTGCATTATTTAGAAGTTCTTCAGATTTTTTATAATTGTAAAGTGGCCATGGAACATCTCTATAACGCATACCAGAAGCTATGTAGGCAAATGTTTTGTAGAGTTTACCTTCTTCATTATTTTCATCAAGCAGTTTAATCGCAGTGTCAATATTTTTGTCAAAATCTCCGAGCATAAACAAACCCTGCACAATTCCTTTATATTGCGCAAGTCTACCGATAGCAGCACCAGCTATGTAATAAGCTCTTCCATTTCTCTGATCAAGTTTTATAGCTGCTTCTGCGTGTGCTCTGGCTTGCTCCAATGTCTTTTCTTTTTCCTTATCAGGCACACCCCAATTAGCATATTCCAAATAACAGTCTGCTAGTATAGTTAATAGTCTTGAATCTTTTGTGTACCCATTAAAGTTTTCTATCTCTTTTATTATACGAAGAAGCTTATCTTTATCGTGATCTCTACGTGCTTCATAAAACAGTTTGTTTAAATCATCCGCGTTCAAAGCAAATAGGTAACTAAAAATGCTGATAAAGTAAACAATAGCGAGAACCGAAAATAACTTTTTCATACCTATCCCCTCCCGAATAGATTTTGGTATTTTTATTTTACCATAAAAGATTGAAAAGATACCCCAAATAATACACCTATACTTATTCACAATACAATGTTAACGTAAAATTAAACATAAAATATGATTTTGTGGTATGGTATACTCATCAGGTATTTTGTCTATACAGTACTTGAAATTTATTAAAGTTAAAATTA
>NZ_LNGG01000012.1:0-207448 GCF_011057735.1 Fervidobacterium sp. 2310opik-2
GCTGTACTCTAGTTAGGCAATCTTATTTAAGAGAACAAAGTCTCAAGGAGGGGCAACCTGAAACTATTTTACCAGAGGTGTTAAAAAATATGCATTCAATTTTCAAAGACCAATTTTAATTTTTACCGAACTTATTATACGAGGAGGATTAGGATATGATAACACTATTTGCAATTTTGATAGGTATGTTTATGGCATTTGCGATTGGTGCAAATGATGTAGCTAACGGTATGGCTACAGCCGTTGGTGCAAAGGCCATAACTCCAAAGCAAGCAGCATTGCTGGCTTCCTTTTTAGAATTTCTGGGAGCTGTTATGTTTGGAGCTGCCGTTACTAAGACAATAGCCAGTGGTATCGTATCTATTGAGCATATCCAAAATCCAAATTATGTTATTTACGGTGCGATTTCTGCTTTACTTGCGGCTGGAATTTGGGTAATGTTTGCGACTGTTTATGGAATGCCTGTTTCTACAACTCACTCTATTATAGGTGGAATGATTGGATTTGGTTTGGTGAGTGGTGGTTTTAAGGTTGTTTACTGGTCTAAATTGCTGAAAATCGTTCTTTCTTGGGTTATATCTCCTGTTGTTGGCGGTATTTTAGCATATCTTGTTTTCAAAATACTTACAGTTACAATCTTACACAGACCCAACCCACTTACCGCCGCTAAGAAAGTTGCTCCTGTTATGATTGGTTTTACGTTCTTCCTTATTTCCTTCCTTTTTACATTCAAAACGTTGAAAAAAACATATGCATATTCCGCGATAGTTGGGCTTATTTTAGGATTCATTGCATGGATTGTTTCTTATTTTCTTACTATTAGATATGTAAAAAGAAATAGCAACGATTACGACGCAGTTGAGTCAATATTTAAAAGGGTTCAAGTACTTACTTCTGCTTACGTTTGTTTTTCACACGGTGCGAATGATGTTGCAAATGCAGTAGGTCCAATAGCGCTCATATTTATGATCAAACAAACCGGAGTAACGAATTTTTCAAGCGTTGAGATACCAAAGTATATATTGTTTATCGGAGGGCTTGGAATCGCTCTTGGAGTTTTACTGTATGGGTACAAAGTTATGCAAACGATAGGTCATGATATAACCGAACTTAATAATACAAGGGGATTTTCAATAGACTTTGGTACAGCCACAACGGTGCTTCTTTCGTCTATATTTGGTTTTCCGATAAGTACAACTCATACGGTAGTTGGTGCAGTTACTGGCGTTGGTTTGGCAAGGGGTATAGAAGTAGTTAACACAGAAGTGCTTAAAGATATACTGATATCCTGGCTTATAACAATTCCATTTTCTGCAGGTGTTAGTGCGATAATATATCTTGCGTTGACAACGTTCTTTTAATGTCTAATGAGTCTTTAGTCCATCTAACGATAAAGATAGTGAACGTAGGTTGTAAATATACAACCTACGTTTTTTTTACAGTGTTGGTTAGTTTAATTGTGGTATAATTTTATTAGAATAGTCTAAATTATTAGGAGGAGAGTTAATATGACCGTACTTTTTCTGACCAAATTAATTGATTATTTTAAATTGAAAATTGAAGAGTTGAAATCTGAATTTCCAAACGATGATTTCGCTATTCCAGCAGATAGAATGGAAGCTGAGCAGTTTATTCCGATAGCTGATGTAATTGTAACTGGTGGATTAAGTGAAAGTCAGTTGAATAAAGCTGAGCGTTTGAAATATATTATTGTTCCATGGGCCGGAGTTAATGGCTTACCTATAGAAGCAATTAAAAAGAGAAATATTGTTGTTTCAAATAACCATGGGAATGGAAAGATTGTTGCAGAACGCGCTGTTGCACTTGCTTTAGCTGTTATGGGAAGGGTCGTGGAGTACCATAACGATTTGTCAAAGGGTATATGGCATGGATACGAAGCAGGCTCAAAGAAGGAAGATTTTTGGTATTCAATCCAAGGGAAAAAGGTTTCAATTCTTGGGTTGGGAACCATTGGAAGGAGTATAGCTAAATTGCTTTCTGGATTTGATTGCGAAATAATGGGGTACAAAAGGAGTATCGAATCTGTAGATTATGTTCAACACATTACCACAGATATCGATGAAGCTATAAGGTTTGGCGAAGTTATCTTTGTTGCTTTGCCACTTACGAAATCAACTTATGGAATTATAGATAAAGAACGATTGTATTCAATGCGTGGTAAATTTCTTATAAACGTTGGGAGAGGTCAACTGATTGATGAAGAAGGACTTTATTTTGCACTGAAAGAAAATATTTTAGCCGGCGCAGGTATAGATACGTGGTATCTTTATCCAAATGTTGATCATGCTGTTCAATTACCTTCTAAATATCCAATTCATACTCTTAGAAATGTTGTCATTTCTCCACACGTTGGTGGATTTACAATAGAAGGGCAGACTGGCAGGATAGACGAAACGATAGAAAATCTGAGGTTAATTCTCTCGGGAAAAGCTCCGAAAAATATCGTTGATTTGGATTTAGAATATTGATGTGAACGTGAAAGGAGCACTTTCATGCCGTACGATGGATTTGTGATGATGGTAACGGTTGAGCAAATAGCAAAGAAAATTATTGGGTTTAATTTGAGAAATATCTATTTATCTAAGCATACTTTATATTTCTCATTTGATAATGGAGATTTAAAGGTATCCCTTAATCCGAATTTTTCGTATATATCATTTGTGAATCATTTTGTCGAAGATCCGGAAAAAAATAATTTTGTCGAATTTTTACGCAGTAGGATAAGGGGAGCGAAGGTTGTTAATTTTTCGAATATTCAATATGAGAGAACGGCTGTTTTGGAATTGAAGAAGATTGACGAAATTGGTGTTGTTCACAACTATGCTTTGTATTTTGATATTATGGGTAAGCACTCCAACGCGATAATTGTTGAGAATTCGGAGATACTTGAAACGTTCAAAAGAGTCCAAACGAAGTTTAGAAATATATTCCCCGGTGAAAAGTTCGTTTTGTATCCTTCAGATAAGCTGACAATAGACGAACTGGATTCATTTGATAGGTTGAAAGATATTTTTGAAGATTTTCATGATAAGAAGAAAAACCTTGTCGAGTTTATATACACCAAATTCCAAGGTTTTTCGAAAGTCACAGCAGAAGAGGTTTTGTATAGATCTGAACTCGATAACAAGAGTTTATCAGAAGTTTCTCTTGAGGACTTGAAAAGAGTATATGAAATATTGATAAGTGTAAAGGAAGAATTAAAAGAAGGAACGTTAAGACTGTACTACGAAGATGAAAAACCTAAGGATATTTCCGTGATACGTCTCCACCAGTACAGAGATGAGAAAAAATGTTCTGATTTTGTGAAATGTGTGAACGAATATTTTGAGTATGTTGAAGTTAAGGATAAAATTACTGAAAAACGAAATCAACTTATAAGTGTTGTGAAAAGCAAAATAGACCATTATGAGAATTTACTCTCTGGACTTGAGAAAGAACTTGAAGAATCCAAAGATGCTGATAAATACAGAAAATATGGTGAGCTTATTAAGGCTTACAGTTACCAGATAAATTGTGGTGAAGAAATGGCGAGTCTTTACGATTGGGAAAGTGATAGCCATGTTTCTGTACCGCTGGAGAAGAATTTATCACCTATCGAAAATAGTGTTAAATATTTCAATTTGTATTCAAAGTTGAAAAGGAAAGCAAAAGGGATAGAGGAAAGAAAAGAAATTCTATCTAAAGAACTCTCTTACCTTCAGCAGTTGCAATTGACTATAGAAAATGCTGAGGGGTTGGAGGAATTATTTGAAATAGAAGATGAAATGGTCGAAAATGGTTTGATTAAGAAGAAAGTTGATAAAAAAGGTAAGAAAAAAAGTGAACAGGTTTCTGAGCCTAGAAAGTATGTTTATAACGGTTTTACGATATTGGTTGGTAAGAATAACAGACAAAACGACGAACTTGTTGTAAGGTCAAGTGATAATGATATATGGTTACATGTACAAGGTATGCCTGGAGCCCATGTGGTGATAAAAACAAATGGGAAGAGCGTTGATGAAGATACATTGCGTTACGCTGCGCGATTGGCGGCTACATACAGTAAAGGAAGGTATTCAAGTAATGTGCCAGTTGACTATACCTATATAAAGTATGTCAAAAAGGTGAAGGGTTTAAAACCAGGATTGGTGCTTTATTCGAATTTCAAGACGTTGTTCGTTGATCCTATTGAAAGATGATGTTTTAAACTCTAAGAGGAGGCATAAAGTATAAGATGCCATACGAACTTGTAAGTGATTATGAACCGATGGGGGATCAGCCTCAGGCGATAGAAAGTCTTGTAAATGGTTTGAATAAAGGCTATCGTTTTCAAACACTCCTTGGTGTTACGGGGAGTGGTAAGACGTTTACGATGGCGAATGTTATAAAGGAAGCTAATAGACCTGTTTTAATAATCTCACCAAATAAGACTTTAGCAGCACAACTTTATTCGGAGTTTAAGGCGTTCTTCCCGAATAATAAAGTGGAGTTTTTCATAAGCTATTATGATTATTATCAACCTGAGGCGTATGTGCCCACAAAGGATTTGTACATAGAGAAAAGTGCGGATATAAACGATGTTATAGCGCGTATGCGTATGAGTGCTATAAAATCTATAATGACGCGCAGGGATGTTATCGTTGTTGCAAGTGTCTCTGCGATATACGCATGTGGTGACCCACGTGATTTTGATACGCTCAATATAAAGCTCGAGGTTGGGCAGAGGATAAATCTGTCTGAATTTGTCAAGAAGTTAGTTAAGATAGGTTACGAAAGAAAGGAAGATATAGGTTTAACTGGAAGTTTCAGGCTCCGTGGTGATACGCTGGAAATATTCCCGTCTTATCAAGACGAAGGGATAAGGATAGAGTTATTCGGTGATGAAATTGATAGGATGTACACATTTGATAGGATGAATAGAGATGTTATAGAACGACTTGATAGATTAACTATATATCCAACAAAGGAGTACGTTACAACTGAGGAAAAAATAGAGAGAGCAGTTAAGAGTATTCGCGCAGAATTGGATGAACAGGTTAAGAAGTTAAGAAGTGAAGGTAAGGAGTTGGAAGCACAAAGGCTTTGGCAGAGAACAATGAATGATATAGAATTGCTTACTACACTCGGTTATTGTACCGGCATAGAGAATTATTCAAGACACTTTGATGGCAGACAACCTGGAGAGCCTCCTTATTCACTCCTTGATTATTACGACGAAGATTTCATAGTGTTTATAGATGAGTCGCATATCACTATTCCACAACTCAGAGCGATGTACCATGGTGAGATGTCAAGGAAGAAAAGCCTTGTAGAATATGGCTTTAGGCTGCCTTGCGCTTACGATAACAGGCCGTTGAAGTTCGATGAGTTTATGCAGAAAGTTAATCAGGTTATATTCGTTTCTGCAACGCCCGGACCTTACGAACTTGAGGTTTCAGAGCAAGTTGTTGAACAGATAATCAGACCAACTGGTTTAATAGATCCACAAGTTGAGGTAAGACCAACGAGGTATCAAGTTGATGATTTAGTAAACGAGATTGTACAAGTCAAAAAACGTGGTGAGAAAGCGTTAGTCACTGTACTTACGAAGAAAACAGCTGAGATGTTGGCTGAATACCTTGTAGAATTCAACATCAGGGCGTTGTATTTGCATTCGGAATTAGATGCGATTAAACGTGTGGAGGTTTTGAAAAAACTAAGGGCTGGAGAAATAGATGTTGTTGTGGGTGTCAACTTGCTCAGGGAAGGTCTTGATTTGCCTGAAGTGTCTTTGGTGGCAATATTGGATGCGGATACTGAAGGTTTTTTGAGAAGTGAGACTACGTTGATACAGATAATCGGAAGAACCGCAAGAAATGAAAATGGAAAGGTTATTATGTACGCCGATAGGATAACACCAGCTATGCAACGTGCTATTGATGAGACGAACAGAAGAAGGAAAATACAAATGGAGTACAACGAAAAGCATGGAATAAAGCCAAAAACGATTATAAAACCACTGATGGAAGACATATTTGCACCGTTTAGAGACAAAGAAGAGGAAATGTACAAAGTGTACGAGGACTCTATTTTACAAATGAAAGAGAGTTTATCTTTGGAAGAATACGCTGCTTTGCTTGAAGAGGAGATGTACAAAGCTGCCTCTGAATTGCGTTATGAAGATGCCGCAAGGTTGCGTGATGAGCTTTTCAAAATAAAAGAGGAACTTAATAGGAATTAGTGCCCATTTTTCGTTTTTAATAATCATGGGGGGATATTTATGAGGAAAGTTAATGGATATGATTTTGAAATTTACCTTATTCCGTTTCCAAAAAAGTTGGAAGTTAAAGATGGAACTTTTTTATTAAGCTCAAATCGGTGGGTTTTTTCTGAGAGTGTAGATATTGGAACGAGTTTAGTGAATTTCTTAGAGAAAGAAGGTATTTCGTATAGATTTGGTCGTTACAAAAGTCCCAATCTATACTATGGCGATATTTTCATTGGTGTTAATCCATACGTTGTACCGCACAAAGAAGGGTACAAATTATTCATGGATGATTATATAACTATTCTTGGTCACGACGAAAGGGGTTTATTTTACGGTGTTCAGACGTTAAAGCAGTTGATTAGACAATTTGGCAAAAAAATACCGAAACTTTTTATAGAAGATTATCCTGATTTTCCAAACAGGGGAATAATGATAGATATCAGTCGCGATAGAGTACCAAAATTGGATACTTTGAAGTATATTATTGATAAACTCTCTGAGCTAAAAATAAACCAGGTTCAATTGTATATGGAGCATACGTTTGCGTATAAAGAGCATGAAGAGGTTTGGAAAGATTATTCCCCACTAACACATGAAGAGATAATTGAACTTGATAAATATTGTAAACAAAGGTATGTTGAGCTTGTGCCAAATCAGAACACATTTGGTCATATGAGTAAGTGGCTCGTGCATGAGAAATATAAGCATCTTGCGGAATCTCCGGAAGGATATGAAACACCTTGGGGTGGACGCTACGAATACCCATTTTCACTTTCTCCAGCTGTACCTGAATCGGAAAAATTTGTTGAGGAGATTCTCGATGAACTATTGCCTCTGTTTTCGAGTGAGCAAGTTAATGTAGGGTGCGATGAAACGTTCGATCTTGGAGTTGGTAAATCGAAAGAACTTTGCGAGAAATATGGGAAAGGTAAGGTTTATTTTGATTTTCTGATGAAGATTTACAACATTGCGAAAAAGCACAAAAAGTCCGTGATGTTCTGGGGAGATATCATAGAAAATCACCCGGAATTTATCAAATATCTTCCAAAGGATATGATACCTATGATTTGGGGATATGAGGCAGATCATCCATACGAAGAAAAATGTGGTTTGTACGCTGACAGTGGTCTTTCGTTTTACGTTTGCCCTGGTACTTCTACTTGGAATACTTTTGTTGGAAGAGCCGATAATGCAGTGGTAAATATAAAGAACGCAATTTTCAATGGTAAAAAATACGGTGCGATAGGTGTACTCACTACCGATTGGGGTGATAACGGTCACGTACAGCATTTACCTTTCTCATGGATCGGTTTTTCTTACAGCGCGGAAATGAGTTGGAATGTTTCAGAAGTTAATATCGATAAATTTTTAAAAGCTTTGGATATCAATATTTTTGAAGTTAATCCTGATGAATATCCTATTGCGGAATTAATTTACAAACTTGGAATAGTTCACAATAAGCTCTTTTATACGCCCAACGGTACACCTTTCTTTTACGCGTTCTTGTATCCCGAAAGAAACGGGAATTATAAATTAGAACTCGAAAAAATCAAAGAAGTTGAAAATGATGTGCTTTCATTAAGAAAAGAAATTCAAAAGTTTAGGAGTGATGAAGATAGTAAACTATCATTCGTTGTTGACCAAATTTTGAATAATATAGATTTTGCATTGCTGGGGCTTAAAGTTATGAAGTTTTTGAGTATATACAAAGACATTCAAGCGGTTCCAGAGAATGAATGGATGGAATTTGAGGATGAATTTAATAAAGTTATCGAGTCTTACAGAAGAATATGGTTGGTTCAAAATAGACCTGGTGGTCTTGAGCAGAGTATCTATAAACTTTCGAGGATTCTAAGAGTCAGACGTGGTGACCTTCGGGGGTTGATTTTTTGAGGAAGGTAGAGTCAAAAATATACGAGCTAATCCCTATTTTTTACATTATATTTGCGTTAATTATACCTTTTTCGTTCAATCTTTACTTTTCAAATGGATTAAGCTTACAAGCCCTTATCGATAACCTATCGAAGATAAAATTCACGATATACCAAGCCTTTTTATCATCGCTTTTGACAATGTTGCTTGGTCTTCCCGGAGCTTATTTAGTTGGAAGAACAAAGATAAATCCGGTTATAAAGCGTATTTTTAAAGTTATGTCGAGTATCCCTTTTGTATTACCAGGTATAACAATGGCTATTGGCTTTTTTCTAACATTTGGGAAAAGTGGTATATACACACGTTTGCTTAGGTTGTTTGGTCTGGATTTGCAAATTCTCTATACATTCTCTGCGATTTTGCTTGGGCATGTTTTTTACAACTTTCCATTGTTTATAAGAATTGTTGGCGATGCCTGGGAGAATATAGATGGGTATATTATAGAGGCCGCAAAGATAGATGGCGCAGGTAAGTGGGAAATATTTAAAAAGATTGAATTGCATTTGTTGATGCCTTCGATTTTAAGGGCATTTTTTCTGACTTATATATATACCTTCACGAGTTTTTCCGTTGTGCTTATCTTAGGGGGGATTAAGTATTCAACTATAGAAGTGGCAATATACATGTACTCACGTATTACGTTTGATTTCAAAGCCGCTTCAACATTGATGGTTTTCCAATTGCTGTTCATTTCAATAATAGGTTACGTACTTTCTATAAAAAGGGAGACTTACGAAAAAAATTACCATAAGCATTTGGAAAGATTTCCAAAGTGGGGTTATGTGTTTTTTGTGGTTTCAACTTTGTTGATATTTGTGCCTTTAATTTATTCCGCATTATCCGGATTTTTGGATTATTACGGGCGATTCTCACTAAAAAACTTTGAGTTTTTCAAAAATGAGAATTTAGAATATTTAGTTGGTGCCACGGTTAAGGATATTATCTTTTACACAATTTTAATTTCTACAAGTGCGTCTGTAATTAGTTTGGTAATAAGTACGATAGCGGGTTATTATTCATCACGTGGTAAGAAAATAACATATCTTATTTTAATTCCTGCGGCTATGTCTTCTGTAACGATAGCGTTTTCGTATGTGTTGATAAATATTCCTACACTTTTGAAAATAATCCTCACGCACTCTTTAATTACCCTTCCCATATCTTTTGGGATTATAGAATCGGGGTGGAGGAGTATACCCAATTCTATTATCGATGCTGCACGTGTTGATGGAGCTGGGAGATTCAAAACTATTGTAAAGATAGCAATCCCACTTTTAAAGGGATTTTTATTTACAGCTTTCATTTATTCGTTTACAATATCTGTGGGAGAGACGTCTGGTACATTAACCTTAGCGGAACCACCTATTATGACATTCTCTGCAGTGGTTTTCAGACTTATGAGTTCGCGTAACACAGAGATAGCGATGGTACTCAATACATTTTATTTTATATTTGTCGTATCTTTGTTCTTAATAAACGAAGCCACGAAAAAGGAGGAATTTTGATGATTCTTTTCGGTACCGGTGGAATTAGAGGAATTATGCGTGAAGGGGAATTCGATGAAAAAACTGTAGCTGTTGCGTCAAAAGGTGTAGCGAATTATATGAAGATGAACAACTTACACAAAGTTCTTATAGCCTACGATACAAGAAACAACTCTGAAAAGTTTGCGAAGATTGCTGCTTCTGTTTTTTCTGGCGAAGGTCTTGATGCTTATTTATTCTCAGAACCTGTTCCAACTCCCGTGCTTTCATATGGTGTGAGAAAATTGAAGATGGATATGGGAATTGTTATCACCGCAAGTCACAATCCACCGGAATATAATGGTTACAAGGTTTACACATCAAACGGTGTGCAAGCTATACCAGAGGTTACCGATGTTTTGGCTAAGTTAGTAGAGAATGCCTGGAATGAGCCTATAAATGCTGTTGAAAAATATAACTTTGTATCTCATGATATGTTAGATGAATACGTTCAAGATGTTGCAAGGTTAATCGGTGAAAGATTGGATGGATTGAAAGTAGTTTATTCTCCATTACATGGTACGGGTGCAAGATTTGTCCCACAACTTTTAAGATTACTTGGTGCAGAGGTTATTGAAGTGAAAGAGCAGATGGAACACAATGGTAATTTTCCAACCGTTAAGACGCCAAATCCAGAAGATGACAGGGCACTTGAACTTCTAAGAGAGTACATGGTGAAATTCAAAGTGGATTTAGGAATAGCAACAGACCCTGACGCGGATAGAGTTGGTGTGGTATTTAAGAACGTTAGATTAACTGGAAATAATGTCGGAGTACTTTTAAGCGATAATTTGATAGATGAATACAGAAAAAGTGGCAAGAACAATGGAATGCTTGTAAAAACCATAGTAAGTACAAATATGGTTGTACCAATGTGTAAGGAAAATGGTATAAAGCTCTTTGAAGTACCTACCGGCTTTAAGTTCATCGGTGATTTGGTTGAAAAAAGAAAAGACCTTGATTTTGTAATCGGTTTTGAGGAGAGCTGTGGTTATTTGACTGGGGATTTAGCGAGAGACAAAGACGCTGTACTTGCATCTGGACTTGTTGCAAGGGTTGCCAAAAAAGTTGATCTACTTGAGAGATTGAAAGAGCTTTACGGTAAGTATGGGTATTATTTTGAAAAGTTACTAAACTTCGAGCTTGGCTCTGTTGAAAAGTCATATGCAGTGTATGAAAAGATGAAATCATTTAGTATAGATGGTTTGAAAAATATCGTTGATTACTCAAAAGGGTTCGATGGTGTCATACCAAATGAAACGCTTAGGTTAGATTTTGATTATGGTATGATTTTTGTAAGGCCATCTGGTACAGAACCGAAGATGAAAGCCTATGTGATGGTAAAAGGAGAAAGCTCTGAAGATACAAAAGCGAAACTTGAAAAACTTTCGAATGAGATGATAGAGATAGTTAAAAAATTATCGCAAGAATAATCAAAAAATAAAACATGGCTTCAGATTGAATGAAGCCATGTTTTATTTTTTTCCTTAATTTTATTATTTTGTCCTATTTTTTCCTTTGTATTTTGCGTTGTATAACTTTTTATCGAAGCTGATATAAGTTCATCTATGTTAAATATGTTGGGATATTCTTCGATAGAGGCAACACCTATACTCATAGTAATTTTTATTTCTCTATAAAATTATTCACTTTCAATAATTTTTCTTATTCTCTCGGCTATTTCAACCGCTTGTTTCAAATTCGAAGCTTCTGCCAATATCAAAAATTCATCTTTCGTTAACGTTTTATTTTCAGCGTTTTATCTTCGTGCCCTGAATATAGATAATTTATATCAGAATATAAATTTTGAATTCTTCTATATTTTTTCTCTTTTTCTGTTAATTTTAACCATTTCTCACAATATCTAATGAACTAATGTGATGTAAAATTTCTTAAAATGTCTCTCAACAAAAATGAGATTAACTTATTTTTTGATAAATTAAAGCCTTTGCGTTATTTGTTTTCTCTCTATAAAGAGCGTATGTAACAAATATACCAAAAGCTATCGCAGAGAATACTATAATAGATATGGTAATGAGAAAAAATCTTTTTTAAGCTTTCCAAAAAATCATCCTCTTTTTAAGATAAATAAAATTTAAATCTTTAGATAACCTTCAACTATTAATTTTGCGTTCCCTCCTATATACGATTTGTATATTCCATCTTTCAACTTTATTTTTGCGAATATGTTTGACGTTCTGCCCATTGTTTCGCCTTGGATAATTTCGTATATCTTTTCAGGTTCAACAACGCCGTGTTTGTAAAGATAATATATCAATGCGCCGTTTGCCGTACCTGTTGCGGACTCTTCTGGTATACCGTAAAGCGGTGCAAAATCTCGGCAATTTGCAAGCGCTTTTTGTTCATCTAATGTAAATACATGGAAGCTTACTATATTGTTTATTCGGCAAAAATCTGAGATTTTTTCGAAATCTGGTGAAAGACTGTATAAAACTTGTTTTGTTTTAACTGGTATAATCAAATCCCACAAACCAGTTGTAACTGGTTTTGGTGATATGTTATACTTCGTATCTCCAATATCATTTGGATTTATTCCAAGTGCTTGAGCTATATATTCAATATCTTTATTTTCAAGCGCGTCACCCATGGCAGGCTCAGCTTGTTCCATCATTACTAAGTTATCAAAAATTTCTATCTCAAGTGTTCCTGCCCGCGATATCATTTTGTATGTTTTACCTGTTGATACGATTTTTTCTTCCCTAAGTACGGTAAATGTCGCTATAGTTGCGTGACCACATAAGTCGATCTCGGAAACAGGTGTGAAAAATAGCACAGTAAATTCATCACTATTTCCTTTTCTCTTAACAAAGGCTGTTTCAGAAAATCTTAATTCTTTAGCTAACAATTGCATTGTCTCTTTTGAAATCTGGTGATTATCGTCAAGCAAAACAACACCCGCAGGGTTACCTAAGAAAGGTTTATCTGTAAAGGCATCAGCAATATACAAATACATATAGTTTGGCCTCCTTTTTTAACCACAAATTTCCATTTTTATTCTATCACAAATATCCTAAAATTTCTTAATAATTTTGTGTTATAATACAAAATTGGACAAAAGCTATTTATGGTTCAAAAATATTTTTCTAAGGAGGTTTAAAGATGACGAGGTTAGCATTTATTTCAGACATACACTCCAATTTTGAAGCGCTTCAAAGTGTGTTAAATGATATTGAAAAAAGACAGATAGACAGAATATATTGTCTTGGTGACCTTGTGGGCTATGGTCCTAATCCAAATGAAGTTATTGGCTTGATAAAAGAAAAAAATATAGTAACTGTTATGGGAAATTACGATGATGCCGTTGGATACGAGAAAGAAAGTTGTGGGTGTTCGTACAACCCAGGAAGAGAAACCGAAGTTGGTGATGAATCTTTGAATTGGACTATAAAAGTTACAACTCCAGAGAATAAAGAATTTTTGAGGAATTTACCAAAAAGATTGTCAATCGAAGTTGAAGGTGTTAAAGTTTTGCTTGTTCATGGTAGCCCGCTTAATTATCTTCTCGAGTACGTTAAACCAACAACTAACGCAGAAAGACTGAAGATTCTTACAAAAGATGTTGAAGAGGATGTGATAATCAATGGACATACACATTTAATGATGGCCAAGCACGTTTTTGGAAAGACTGTACTGAACCCTGGAAGTGTCGGGCGAACAAAAGATGGTATACCGGGTGCTACTTATTTGATATTAAATATAGATAATGGAGTTTTTTGGTATGAGTTTATACATGTGAAATATGATGTAAAAAAGGTTGTAGAAGAAATCGTTAGAGTTGGATTACCAATAGAACTTGGAACAGTTTTGACTCTTGGCGGTACGTTTGATATGGGACCAGGTAAATTTGTTGGAAAAGAAGAAAAAAAGTTTCTAATTTGATTTTAATTAATTTTCTATAGAAGGTATTGTCAGGGAGCATTGTCAGTTAAAATGTTGGTAGCAGTTGTTGGTGGTGGACCTGCTGGAGTTTCTTGCGCTGCTTTTCTTAAAAGGTACAATGTAGATGTTGTTATTTACGAAAAAAGAACTATAGGTGGATTAATTGAAAATGCGTGGTTTGTCGAAAATTTTCCCTTGGTTGAACCTGCACCAGGGGAATTTTTAGTTGAAAAATTTAGAAATATAGTGAAAGAAAACAACATAGATATTGTTTACGATGAGATTTTTAAAATAACAAAGAGAGAAAATTATGGAAACGATGGGAAGATAAAATTGGTTGGGAAAAATAATGTTTATTTTTCCGATATAGTCGTAATTGCAACGGGAACTAAGCCGAAAAGAATTGAAAAATTCGAAATTTCTAATAGAATTGTGTATGAATTCCGAGATTTACCAAAGGACGCGAAAAATATCGCTTTTTATGGTGGTGGGGATGTTTCGTTTGATGGCGCTATCAAAAATGCTATGAGAGGTAATAGTTCCACCGTTTTTGTTAGGGGTAATAAAATAAAGGCTGTGCCAAAGCTTGTTAAGGAAGTTGAAAGATTAGGTATTCCAGTAAGAATAAATGATGAAATTTTGAATGTGGAAAGTAAAAATAGCATTGATGATAAAATTATTGTAGAGACTTCAAAAGGAAGATATACTTTCGACGCTTTACTTATAGCTATTGGAAGGCTTGAGAATAGACCTGAAATTGAGAATGTTGAAATTGGGAAAGAGGTTTATATAATTGGTGATGTTGCACATGTGGACTTTAGGCAATCTTCTATAGCCATAGGTGATGGAGTTAAATGTGCGATGGAAATATTAAAGAAGATAGAAATATGAAAAAATAAATGGAAGTTGGAGGTGTTTTGGTTTTGAAGGATTTAAAATACACGCAAGAACTTGAAATTATCGAAAAATACGGTAAAGAAGATATAGCGATGGTTTATTTGGGTAAGACTAGGCAAGGAGCTCTCGTGGAATTTGTTGAGTCAGTCCAACCACCGATTCCGAGAGATAAAAAATGGGTACTGATTGTTTCAACAATGGATGGTTGTCCCGTTGGTTGTAAAATGTGTGATGCTGGTGGGTACTATAAAAGAAGATTATCCAAAGAGGAAATTTTGGCTCAAATATTGTACTTGATTAGAAGTCGTTACGAGGATGAAGTTCCTGTCGAAAAGTTCAAAATTCAATTTGCTCGTGTAGGGGAACCTGCGTTGAATGACGAGGTTTTGAAGGTTTTAGATGAATTGCCTCAGATAATAGACGCACCAGGGCTTATGCCATCGATTAGTACTGTTGCGCCAATTGGAAGAAACGGATGGTTTGAGAGATTAATTGAAATAAAAGAAAAGCATTATCGTGGAAAGTTCCAGCTTCAGTTTTCTATTCACAGTACAGATGAAAAGCAAAGAGATGAGATAATTCCGGTAAAAAAATGGTCATTTAGAGAAATATCTGAATACGGTGAAAAATTTGTCACAACCGAAGATAGAAAGATTACATTGAACTTTGCCTTAGCGAAAGAAAACATTGCCGATGCACGTGTAATTATGAATTTCTTCAATCCGGAAAAATTCTTGATAAAAATTACTCCAGTGAATCCAACGTATCGTTCAATAGAAAACGGCCTTAATTCTGATGTAACTGGTGAGGGTTTGGTGCTAGAACATAGAGAATTCGTCGATAAGTTAAGAGAAAGTGGATACGATGTGATAATAAGTGTTGGTGAACTCGAGGAAAATAAGATAGGAAGTAACTGTGGTCAGTATGTGCAAAGGCACTTGAATGCGCAAAAGAAGTTGGAAGAAGCGTATACTTTCGTCAAAGAGGAGTAAACATATTATTCTAGAAATTTTTCAATATCTCCTCTTTATTTGATATTACAGCAAATCCATGTGCGAGATTTTTTAATGAAGCGTAATGATACCACTCATCCTTATCCCATAAGCAATCTTCAACCATAATAACTTCGTATCCCCGCACGAACGCACTTCGTGCGGTTGTTTCACAACATAAGTGTGTCATGACTCCCGTTATTATTAGTTGATCAACTTTAAGAGAATTTAATATTTCTTCAAGGGATGTTTTATAAAAGGCGTCGTAGTTATCTTTCTTTATGATGTGATTAAATTTATAGTCTTCAATCATCAGTTTTGCCCATTCGTCTTCCACAATATTTCCCCACCAGTTTTTCATGCGATTTGAGCCTCCAATGTGCAAAGTACCAATGATGGGAATTTTTCCCATCACACCTTCTATTAGTTCTTTTATATTTTCCAAAATTCTTTCTGATCCACGCAAATATGCTGGTGATGTCTTGTCGAAAAAGTAATTTTGTACGTCTACGACTAGCAAGGCGGGATTACTTAGAGAGAACTTGTGTTTTTCCTTTTCTATGAAAAACATTTCTTCACCTCTTTCACTTTCTCATTATTTCACTTTTTTGACAAAGAGCTCTATTTTTAGTTCTCCATCAGTGATTTCTGTGTCTATTTTACTTAAGTAAGGAGCAATTAAATAAATACCTTGGAGATTACCGATGTTTTCTCCGAGGGCGCTGTAATATTTTAACTCTGGATGGTCTTTTATTTTCTTCATCAATGCGATGTCTTTTTTGATATCTTCGTTAACATCGATATTAACTTCAATCAGCAAATGGAAGTCATTTTCAAGAGAAATAATTTCAGATGATACTATATGTCCACCTTTTTTTAGAAAATAGTACACTATATCACTTAATGTTATTACAATCATCTTTTCAATATCCATTTTAATCACTCCCCATTTTTACAAATCTTCTCAACTTTTCACCAATAGCTTCTTTTAATTTTTTCCAAGCATCTATTATAGCTAACAAGAACATAGCAACAAATCCTCCGGAAAAACCGTTATTGTAAAGGTTCATGCCAAGGTGCAAAAAGCCCAGATTCATAACAAGGGCGCTGTGCAAAAAACCCGCGATAATTCCCCAAATAATTCCAAATTCACCAGCTATAGGAGCCAAGGTTGTACCAAACAAAACTGCTAAGACCATTCCGGCGCTATTTATTGCCTGAGAATTAGTTAAAGCACCTATGATTGTCCCTAATATTACAGGGAATATGTTCTTAGGATGTTTTCCTAATGCTCCAAAACCAGCTAATGTCATTATTCCACCGATGGTTGGTCCATTTATGGGCGCTCCGATTAGAAGTACATAGGAAGTTCCTAATAAGCCAAGAATTCCAACGTTTATAAATGTTATCGCTTCATTTTCTAACAATACGAAATCAGTTAATAGCTTTCCAGAGTATTTAAAAACATTTTTGTATCCCGAAAAGCTCCAATTATTTAGTTTTAAACCATAAAGAAGTATTAAATAAAATAAAGAGTAAACGAAAATTGATAATAGTAATTGATTTTCTGTGTGCCAGTAATAACGTGGTTCAGGATGAAGCTCGTAAGCTTTCAATATCGAACCAAGAAACATGCCAAGAAAACCTGCTGTAAAACCTACGTTGTATAAATTATATCCTCTGTGTAGTGTCAAAGCAAAACTCGCAAGGGGTGGTAGGAGGAACCCTATCAAAATAGCAAATAATAATCCAATCCAGTTTAAATTAAGACAGTTTTTAAGAACCAGATGAGTTGTAATTGGCGCTAATGCTGTTCCAAAAAGTGCGACGTACAAGTAAGTTCTAATATTCTCGTTTGTCATAATTGTATATAGAAAAACGCCGATAACTATTGGCCAAACGTTAAAAATATTTTTTCCAAACAACGCAAAACCACCAATTGTCATAATAGCTGCAATTGAAACTCCTGAGGGATTTATTTTTAGTAACTTAAGGATACAAATAAAAGCGAACATAAGAAGTCCACTGTTTAAAAACGCTCCACCAATACCAGCTATCTCAAAATAATCCGTTATTAGATAGTCCGGAGAAATTATAATTATCTTAAGTTCTTCGAATATGTCGACATTACTTATTACAAGACCAAAGAGTACAAAAACAAGTGATATAGTGCACAAAAATTTGTAAACTATCAAGAGATATCAGCCCCCATTTTTATTTATTGTCGTTACCTTGAAGTCTTTAGTATTATACCAAATTTAAATAAAAAAACAGAGTCGAAGAAATCGACTCTGCTTAATGTTTTTTCTGTATTTGATTCAATATTTAATATTTAGTTAGACACAATTCCCATTTTTTGGTAATTTTCCGAATCTTTCTTTTCATCTTTTAAGAATTTAACACCTAAGTATACGATCCAGGTGTCTACGTAATCGAGGAAAAATTCGACGATTGTGGTTGTTATAAATATTTGGAAGTAGGTTTTTAAATCAACGAGTCCCAAAAAAGCAATTGTTACAAATATAAGATTGTCTGCGATTTGTCCTATCTTAGTGGCTGCATTATTTCTCATCCAAAGTTTTGTTCTCTTTCTCAAAGAGTCGTGTATCCAAACAGCGATGTAACCAGAAGAAATAAACGCAGTCCAACTTGCGATGGCTATTCTTGGCGTTACTGCAAAAACTTGCGATAAATAGCTTTGAGCAAAGTCGTTTTTCGATGGGGTGTAAATTGTGTAAACTAACCCGAGCATTATAAAGAGAAATTGAGCAAAGAATCCAACCCATACCGCTTTTCTTCCTTCAGATTGTCCATAAACTTCTGTAAGTATAGAATATATAACGAATGCCATACCCATGCTCATATTTGCTGCAGTTACTTCAAGACCAAACAAATTGAAAAGTTTTGCAACTCCAAGATTTGAAGCTATAATCAATGTAGATAAGACTACGTAAGCCCCTTCTTTTTTCATAAATCGCAAAGCAAGAAGTACTGCAATTCCTGAGAGTAAGTATTCAAGAGTTAAGACAAATAAGTTAAACATAGTATCCTCCTTTCTCAATGCTTTTATAATATAGTATAATATTATCTCATTTCTGACAAAGCTTCACTAATTGTATTATAAATCTTTAGTAACTTATCCATTCCTGTTATTTCAAACAATCTTTTTATATTTTCATTTGGTGATAAAATGCAAAGTCTTCCACCTGCGAGGATAACTCTTTTGTAAATTCCAATCAAAACACCAAGGGCAAAGCTATCTAAGCTTTTGATATTTGACATATCAAGTAATATTTTTACTATTTTTTTATCGAGAAACTCACTTATTATCCAATCTTTGAAATCCATCGAGTTGCTGATATTTAAATCTCCATTTAATTTTATCACAGATATGTCTCCATGCTTAGTGAAATCAAACATTGTATCACTCCAATCGTTATTAGCTTATTTATCATATTTCATAATTTAATTATTATAGTTACAATGTATATAGCCAAGCTTGTTGTGAGTAAAGTTAGCATAGATACTGAGAATGTTTCTTTCATAAATTTTTTATTGTTCATCTCTACGCCATAGAATTTTAGTATTCTTGACCACATAATTCCAGCAAGTGCGCCTATTAGTGTTATATTTCCACCTATATTTGACCCTAAAATTAAGCTCATTGCATAGTTCAAAGGTTTCTTCCACAACGCCTGGGCAAAGAATATCGTCATTGGTTGGTTAATCATAACATTTGCAGCAAATGCAGTTACATACGATGTAAAGATTGTGCCAATTAATTGATTTTTAAAATTGAAAAGTTGACCGACAAATTTTGTTATGCCAAATAGTGTGAATATATGAACAAATACGAAAAATGTTACAACCATCGGAAGCATTTTCCACGGTACTCTTTTTATTGTATCAACAAAAAAAGTGATATTATAATCAAATTTACCTATTTCAATTAGAAATTCATCTTTTTCTGATAGTACATCTGAAAAAGCAAGATTTAGAAGAACGTATATAGCTGTAAATATAGTTATCGATTTCCAAAGCTGAAGGTTTATTAAGTCGCCTATTGCTATTGTGAAAAAAAAGATAACAAATAGACCAGACGAAAGGAATGTATATCTTTTATCTTTTATAACAGCTTTCTCATCAAAATCAAGGTTAACATTTATTGTGCCAGGTAATTTTTCTCTGTATTTAAAGTAAAATCCTGCTACGGACGTTAAAATTGCGACCAAAGTTGGGAAGAACATTAACTTAGCGTAGTTGAAAAAAGTTAAAGAATATGCCTGTGCGACAATAACATTCGTTGGGTTTCCTATGTAAAAAAACATGCTCCATGTATTTGAAGTAAAGAAGATGGTAATTAGATACGGCAATGGATCGATATCAGCGTACTGACTTATGTAGATTACTATCGGTGTGAGTGTAAGTGTGACAATATCGTTAGATGTAAATACAGTCATTATTCCAGCTAAAAATAATAAGTTAAAAAAGAGTTTTTTCCCGTTATTTGAAAAACTTGCAAATTTGTAAGCGATGATTTTCAAAATCCCAGATGCATCAAGAGAACCACAGATGTAAGCAGAACCAAAGAAGATTATCAATATTTGCCACGGAACGATATTCATTTGTGGCATTATAGCTGATTTTATTGTTGTTAATGAAGCTATGCCAGAAGCAATCAAAAGCCCAAGAACACCAAGTGAAACTCGGGCGTAATCTAAGACTATTTTTTTATTTTTCAAAACAACTTCTGGTTCTTTGATAACAAGATAAACAGTTGCGAAAAATAAGTGAATTGTTATAATCGTTGCGATCAAGTTATCAACCTCGAATCATTTGAGATTGCATCAATTACATAAGTAATCCTTTAATTATCAGTTCAGTTGCCTCTTCTTCAGTGAGCCCTTTTGCCATAAGCGTTTCAAGTTGTTTTTGACTAACTCTTCCTATAGATGCCTCGTGTGTTAATTCAGCTAGGTCGTTTGTGATTTTTAAAACAGGTGTTGTTGAAACAGTTACTTTTTCTCCTTTCGTTATTTCCTCACAAGATATATGAGCTTTTGAATACGGCGCATTCCCATAAGCTTCATTTAGGACGTTTACTTTCGCCTCATCTAAACCAACAACGACGGTTTTTGCAAGTCCTCTTGAATGCTCACCGTTGAGGTAAACAATTTCGTTTATATTAACTTCATCATTACTAGAAGCTCTTACTTTTGACACAAGTTCTCCAACAGCGTTTTCTTTAAGTTCAAGGTTCATAAGGACGTTTAATTTTCCGACACGTGTTTTTGTAAGGTGGAAACTATTTTTATATACTCCACCTTTTTCAACTTTTGCATTTGTTGTGGTTTTAAGGGTGATGGTCCCAAGATCGCTGTGGTAATGTTCGTCGTTGTACTCCATTATTGCGCCTTCTTCAACGACTACGTTTGAAACAGCCTCGTGTGTAAAATCTTCTGCCTGTGGAAAAACACAGTGTGCTGTGAATTTTACCTTGGCGTTCTTTCTAACAATTATGTTAAATAGAACTTTTTGATAGCCTTTCTTTTCGATATATCCAGTACATACATGTATTGGGAAAGGCACTTCGGTATTTTCTTCTATTTCCATATCAACTTGTACGCCGTGTTCTATCTGTTTATGGATGAGTTTAACACCTGGTACATTGTTTAAACCGATTACTCTATCACCACTTATTATTATCGAGGCAATTCTTTTATCCATGAATTTTGAGGCGTCTGTTCCAAGCTTTTCAGCCGTTTTTACTATCGTTTCAAATTCTTTTTTTACATCCATTTTATTTCAACTCCCCTGGAATAGGAATATTTGGATGATTACATGCTTCACAACTGTTTCTAAATGCGGTTATAACATTATTTATTGGTCCGTGCATGAGGATTTTTCCAGAACATATAAGATACCCATAGTCAGTATTGTAAGCCATTTCCTCGCGGTGGGTTATTATTATAGGTGTCCCACCGTATTGTGCTATGTAATTAACTATATCATTTATTATGTTTAAGCTCATTAAATCGATACCAGAATCCGGTTCATCTAATATAACGTACTTTGGCTTAATAAGTAAAATAGATGCTAGCTCAACGCGTTTTCTTTCCCCACCACTTAACGTCTTATCGACGAATCTTTTTAAGTATATGTTCGGGTTTAATCCAACAAATTCCAAAGCTTCAATGATTTCTGATTTTTGTGCAGGCAATTTTCCACCTAATGTAAGATAGGTTTCTATAGTCATTCCATCGAATCTGGCTGGTTCTTGCCACATAAGTGTGATTCCAAGCTTCGCGCGTTCAGTTACTGATGAGTTTGTTATATCTTTCCCATCAAGAAGAATTCTTCCAGTCGTAGGCTTATAGCCATCAAGTCCCATTATTAAATAACCAATCGTACTCTTACCTGCACCGTTTGTACCTATCAAAGCGTATCTGTGACCTGGGATGAATTTTAGCGATATGTCTTTTAGTATCGTTTTTTCTTGAGTCTTGTACGATATATTCTCGAGTTCTAGCATATAGTCACCTCTTTATGTTTTCTATATTTTTGTTTTTATTATTTTTACTTTCAATAAATTCTGTGGTTGTCTAATTCCCTCACAAACTATACTTATTTTATCTATATTTTGGCAATAATCAACATCTTTTTGAAATCCTAGCTCTATTAATTTTTTTGCATGTTCACCTGTGAAATCTGGTTTTTTCAACGATTTCCAGAGATTATAAGCAATTTTTGCAGAATCTGATAAAGAATAATCCTTTTTGGATAAAAGTTTTTCTATTATAAATCCAGCAAGTTGTGTGTCTTCGTACGATACACTCCCATTGTTTCCCGCGCAAACAATTGCTATGTTGTTATACTTTGAAAGAATTTCTACAGTTGAAGAAACGTTTAAAAACGAAGCTATATAAACTTTATTTGAAATTTTGAAAGCTTTTAAAAATGCACGTGTGCCATTTGTTGTTGTAAGTATTAATGATTTATCTTTGACAATTTCGGAGGTAAATTCAAGTGGTGAATTTCCAAGCTCAAAGCCTTCCGGTTTTATTCCACCACGTTCACCACACAAGAGTAAATTTTTCTCATTAATTTTATTTTTGAATTCCAATGCTTCTTTAATTTCTTCAAACGGTATTATTTCCTTTGCACCGTTGTTTAGAGCTGTAACGATTGTTGATGTTGCTCTAAGAACATCTATAACTACCGAAACTTCAAAAAGGAAATTGGGAGGTAAAACCTCTCCATTTAATTCTTTGTGTGAAAAATAAACGCTGATTTGGTTATTGATTTTATAAGAATAGTTGGGAAAATTTGAAAGAAGCATGAAAACACCTCTTAGGTGATTTATTGGACTATTGAGCAAAACGTAATCAACTTTCTTACTAAATTATACTCTATAAACACCTAGAGGTGTTTTCTAATAGGTAGGATTTCGTGTTACTCTTTTGTTAATCTTTTCAAAAATTCATAGGTTGGAATTGGTTTGCCAAAGAAAAATCCTTGGAATAATTTGTATCCAATCATTGAAAGTATCTCAAGTTGTTTTTCGTTTTCGACTCCCTCTGGTATGGCTTCGAGTTGGAAAGCCTTAGCTATATTATATATAGCTTCCAGAAGCTTAATAGATTTTCTATCATTTGGTAGTCTAAAAACGAAAGATCTATCTATCTTTATCTTTTTAAGTGGTAGAAGTGCTAAATATGCCAAAGAAGAGTAACCTGTACCAAAGTCATCGATACATAATTCGAATCCATATTTTAGAAGTTTCTCTATATTGTTTTTTACGATATCGTTCATATCTATGAGTATATTTTCTGTTATCTCAATGACAATTTTTGATGGATCAATTTCATATGAACTTACTATATTAAAGAATCTTTCAGCCATTTTTTCATCTCTTAACTGTACTGGGCTAACATTTATATCTATAAACTTAAGTTCGTTGTTTTCCGAGAGAACTTCGCAGACCTGTCTTAATATTTCTTCGCCAACAGAAACTATCATGCCGTTTTCTTCAAGCAGTTGGATAAATTCTATAGGTGGTAGTACACTTCCATCTTTTTTAACCCATCTAAGGAGTGCTTCAGCTCCTACGATGGTTTTATCGTATTTACAAATTGGTTGTAGAAAAATTTTCAGTTCACGATTGTGGAAAGCCTCTCTTAAATCGCGTTCTTTTGTTGATTTTTCTTGAAGTTCATTGTCTATTAGGATATTGTAGAATATAATTTTATCTTTGGAAGATTTAGCACGTTTTAATGCAAGATTTGCTTTTCTCATAACCTCATCGGCATTATCAATAATAGAAAATACGTGCAATCCAGATGAAAATTTGAGTTCTATTACTTCTCCGTCGATATAGTATGGTTTAGAAATTTCATTGAATATTTTTGAAACTATGTTGTTTATAACTTCTCTTGCTTGTTGGTAATTCTTTCCTGCTTTTTCAATGATTATCCAAAATTCGTCAGCATAAGGCCGTGAAATTATGTCACCTTCTCTTAGAGAATTTTTAATCCTTAATGCTACTTGTCTCAGTATTTCATCACCAAATGCATGACTTTTCAATATGTTAATATGACTGAAGTTATCTATATCTATAAGTATTATTCCATGATAATCATCTGATAACGAAAATTCATTTAAACTCATAAGTCTTCTTAGGAAATATGACCTTGTGTACAAACCTGTTAAGATATCTTTTTGTAGAGTGTTTCGTACAATATTCAATGCTTCCTTTTCTGAAGTTATATCCGTGTAAAAAGCGTAAATCAAATCTTCGGTTTTATCATTATTTTTAATGTTGTTATTTTTTATTTTTGCGACAGTTAACCTTACTTCTAGCTTTTTTCCATCTTTTCTTTTTCTTATAGTTTCCACCCTAAGTGTTTTTTGATTTTTCACAAGATCTCTTAGTAACTTTGGTTCATTACTTAAATCTTCTGGAACAATTAGATTGTCAATAGTTTCTCCTATAACTTCGTCTTTGGAGTATCCAAACATTTCTAAAAATTGTCTGTTACACTTTAGTATCGTGCCATCTTCTTTTATTATCACTACCCCATCTGGTACATTGTCGAAAAGTGAATCAAATAGATTGCTCAATATATCAATTGAAGAGAAAGATTTATTACCACTTGTTATATCGTTTATTATAAGTACCTTACCTGCATTTGTCTCTTGCAATGAAAAACGATAAGTTTTTCCATTTTTTTCTATTAAATGATTGCTTGTTTTTGTTATTTTAATAATTTCTTCGTTTTTTTTACCGATTATTTCGTCTCTACTTAATCCTATGAATTTTAACCCAGCTTCGTTAATGTACAATACGTTGTCGTCTTCATCTAATAAGACAAAAATTGTATTTGCTTGTTCAATACTTTTAATCAAATTATCAATTGGGTGATCCGTTAACTTACGATTTATAATTATTGATTGAATAACAATCATTACAAATGAGAGGCTAATAGAAAGAACTGGATGATTTTTATAAAATATGAATATAAACACGTAGAAAAAGATACTTGCGAAGAAAATTGTTATAATATTGCTGTTAAGATATCTTATTCTAATATAATCCATGGATTTTTTTGTTGGGAAAAATGTTATATATATAATCAAAAGAGAGGCAAAAAGATAATAATTATATGGTATATTTTTGAATACTTTTGTAAATGTTAGAATAATGTATATAATAGGTATAGAGTAAGACAAAACGATCTTTCTAGGAATAATTTCTGAATGGAACTTCAAAATGAAAGTCGTGAATAAGACTGGTAAGAAAGCCAATATTCCGTTCTGGAATATTCCAAAAATTGATGAATTATTTTCTAATTTTAACAGTTCCAAAATAGAGAAAAGAACCAATGATAAATTCAATATTGGTATTGCTTTGCATGAATTACTAATCTTTTTATTTAAAGAATAAATAAAGTTAACAATGGATATAATTACCGAGAAATAAATGGAAAAAACAATGTAATTGTTCAAAAACAATCACCTCTTTGTTTTCTTATTCTAATGTTAAAATTCAGTTTCACTTTTTAAAAATATTATATCATACTTTGCGGAGAAAATATATTATTTCAATAAAAAGAAAATAAAAAATTATTTTAGAAAATACACAGAGGAGGTTTTATTCGATATGGATGCAATCCAACTTCACGAAGTTTTAAATGGAAAATACAGGATAATACCTACAATTGAAGTTACAGAGGAAAATCTAAAATTATTATACACTCCCGGAGTTGCAGACGTTGCAAAGTTATGTGCGGAGAACCCAGAAAAAACTTTTGTACACACCAGAAGGAAGCATACTATAGCTGTATTAAGCGATGGAAGTGCGGTGCTTGGTTTAGGGAATATTGGTCCATACGGAGCTTTGCCAGTAATGGAGGGAAAAGCAGTATTATTTAAACAATTTGGCGATTTAGACGCGTTCCCAATTTGTATAGATACACAAGATGTTGAGCAAATAATTAACATAGTTAAAGTGCTTGAACCTTCGTTTGGTGGAATAAATCTAGAAGATATATCTGCGCCAAGGTGTTTTGAAGTACTTGAAAGATTGAATAATGAAATGAATATCCCCGTATTTCATGATGATCAACAAGGTACCGCTGTAGTTGTTATAGCTGGGTTATTGAATGCTTTAAAATTAGCTGAAAAGAAAATTGATGAGGTCAAGATTGTTGTCAATGGAATAGGCGCCGCTGGTTACAATATCGTTAAATTGCTAATTGAAATAGGGGCTAAACATATTGTACCTTGCGATATAAATGGTATAATAAACAGAAAAACAGCTTTGCATAAGTATCATTTGGAGGTAAGTGAATTAACCGGTAATCTCAATAATTCAGGTAATTTAAAAGATGCTATCATCGATGCGGATGTCTTTATAGGCGTATCAAAAGGTGGTATATTGAAAGGTTCCGATATAAGAAAGATGAGCAAAAAACCGATAATTTTTGCTCTAGCGAACCCTGTACCAGAGATTTTTCCAGATGAAGCGTATGAAGACGGTGCATTCATAGTTGCGACAGGTAGATCAGACTTTCCAAACCAGGTTAACAATTTACTTGCTTTTCCTGGTATAATGAAAGTGGCTGTTGAAAAACAGGTAAAGATTACTAAAGAAATGTTGATAAGAGCAGCTGAAATTTTGTCAAATGTTATAGAGCCAAAAAAAGAGTGTATATTACCAAAGGCAACAGATAGAAGAGTTCATGATGAACTTTATTATGGGCTCTTACAATTTGTTAATTCAATAATTTGAATGTTATTTGGAGGTGGATTTTATGTTCAGAAAAATTGCACTTGTTCTCACCTTGTTTATTTTACTTTTAAGTTCTCTTGTTTTTTCATCATCAAGTAAGAGTTATTTGTATGTTTCATTTAGTGCTGATAACTTTGTTGGTATTGAATTAAGGACATACACGGATAGCTATAACAATTTATTTTTAAACATAGGAGTTAATTACATAAAAGGTGGCATTAGATTTTCATCAAAAACAACAAATGGTTTGTACTTAAGCCCCATGGTTTTTGTTGATTATAAGGGATATCTCAATTTTGGTCTTGTTGCTGGGTGGTCAACAGTCATTCAGAATTTAAATGGGATGGAGTTTTTTATAGAAGGTGGTGGAAGAAATATTCCACAAAAACCGGAAGCGTTTGTGACGTTTGGAGCCAATTTAAAATTTTAAAGTCTTGAATGTTGGGAGGAGACAATTTGAGAGAATTTCTTCCAGCTTTTGTCAATTTTATAGCGGTTATAGTCGGGAGTTTTTTGGGAATATTGTTTAAAAAAGGTATTTCTGAAAGTTATAGGAAAATTTTGTTTATTGCGGTAGGTTTATCAACAATCGGAATAGGTATAAAGATGATTTTGGATGTCAATAATTTTCTTATCGTTTTGTTTTCTATGGTTTTAGGTGGAGTAATTGGTGAAGCGCTTAATATTGAAGGATTTTTAAGTAAAATTGGTGACGCGATGAGAGAGGGGGATTTCTCAACAGGTTTTGTTACAGCTTCTCTTTTGTTTTTAGTTGGTCCAATGACTATCGTTGGGTCAATAACAGCTGGTTTGAAAGGTGATGGTACGATAATTTATACAAAATCATTGTTAGATTTTGTTTCTTCGATAGTTTTGGCTTCAACTTACGGATTAGGTGTTATGGTTTCAGCTGTAAGTGTATTGGTTGTTCAGGGTACGATTACGCTTTTTGCAAGTAAACTTTCATTTTTAACTCAACCACTTTATTTAAACGATTTAATTGCAATAGGTGGTTTGTTGGTTATTGGTATAGGTTTAAGGATATTAGAAATCAAAGATACAAAGGTTGGTAACTTTTTACCTGCGCTTTTTATAGAACCAATTATTGTTGCTTTGGTAAGTTTGTTTAAATAATTAATTTTGTCAAAATTAAAAACGGCAGCCAAAAAGTGGCTGCCGTTTTTTTCTATTAATGCATATTCAAATTACTCTTCGACTTTTACATCCTTTGAACCTTCCCAAAGGCCATGGATATTACAGTAAGACAACGCGATGAGTTTTGAATTCTTTTCAAGTTTAATCTTTGCCTTTATAACAGGTTCTTCTAGTGTTGGTGAAAATTCATATCTTCCTATTCTAAGAATATACGGAGCACCTTCTGGCATTGCGTAAAGTTCAATCCATGCAATATGGTGCTCTACAAGGTTTGGATGTGGAATTTCTTTTCCAACGCTGACTTCAACTTCAAACCATTCATTTTTCTTGACCGAATCAGGTGCTTCTATAACTGGAACATGCTTTTCTCCTTTAAAATCGCCGCTTTTTACGTATTCCCCTAGCATTTTTTATTCCCTCCTTGTATTAAAGTTTGGTAAAAATTTAAGATTTAAAATTCAACAAAAGCAGATTTTGGAGCACCGCAAACTGGACATTTTTCTGGTGCTACGTCTTCTGCTGTATAACCGCAAACTGGACAAATGTAAATTTTTTCAGCATCGTAATCTTTACCCTCATTTACAAGGTTCAGTGCCTTTTTGTACATCTCAGCATGGATTTTTTCGGCCTCAAGTGCATAGTGTGTGCTTATCTGCGCTTCTTTTTCCTCTTGGAGTTTAGCTGTTTCGTTATAAACTGGGTACATCTCTTCAATTTCAAATGTTTCACCAGCTATACACGATTTAATGTTATCAGGTGTGTCACCAAGCTTCTTAAGAGCTTTAAAATGGTTTCTTGCATGCACAAACTCAGCGTAAGCTATTGCTTTAAAAGCGTTCGCTAATTTTTTGAGTCCTTTTTTCTCAGCTTCGTCAGCGAATATAAGATACTTCATGTGAGCCATAGATTCACCCGCAAATGCGTCTTCTAAAAACTTCTTTGTCATCTCCCTCATAACTACACCTCCCCTTTCCAGTGATGATTTTACAATTTTGAAATACTTTTTAACCCTTTTACAAAGTTTTAAAAAGCGTTCGTTTAGAATTATTATTTGGTTTAATGGTTTAAACTTCTTGATTTGTTTTACATTTTTCACATATTCCAACTAACGTTAATTGGACATGATGAACTTCATGATTGTCTATTGAATTAATTTCTGGTAATTCAACTTCTAATTCAACATCATAAACTGTTTTACAATTGGTGCAATAAAAATGATGATGGTTTTTTCTTACAAAATCGTATCTTATTGCATCTGGTGTGATTATGATAGAGACCAACCCAGCATCCGCAAGAGCTTTTAAAGTGTTATATATAGTTGCCCTTGATATGACAGCGAGTTTTTGTTCTTTCTTGAAATGATAGTATATTTCATCAGCTGTTGGGTGCGAGTAAGTGTTCATAAGGTACTCGAGAATCTCCACTCTGTGTACTGTTGGTTTAACACCCTTTTCCTTTAACAATTCAGTAACGTTCACTTTTTATGCCTCCTTTTAGTTTGCACTGTTTGCACTGGTTTATTTTAATTCCAACATCTAAATTTTATTGTAGACAAAATCTAATTTTATTATATCACAACTTTTGGAGTTTGTGCAAGTGATTAAAAAATTTCTTGACAAATTTTGAAGAAGTGATAAAATTAGGTAAAACTAAGTACAAATAAAAAGTTATGGTTCAAGTGTTCTAATATAATCTCTAAATCATATATAAGGAGTGATTTTAAATGGGGTGCGCATGTTTCAGGTGACTATTTCAAATGAAAAAGAGACTTTTGGCAAAAAGATTATAAAACTTTTCAGTGAATTTTCAAGTCTTAGAAATACGCTTAGAGAAGACAAAGAGGCTTTGAAAAAATTTGATCCTTCCTTCGAAGTTTGGTATCAATATTGGTTTCACGCAGGGTACAAATCTTTAAGACTTTACAGGATTTCCAAAGCATTTTATGACTCAGGGTTTAAATTTTTTGGTTATCTTTTTTATCATTTAAATCGTGTTATTTATTCAGTGGACATCCATCCTGCTGCGAAGATATCTCCCGGTGTTGTAATTGACCATGGGACAGGAATTGTAATTGGTTCGACTGCCGAAATTGGAAGAGGAACTGTTATATACCACGGTGTAACTTTAGGTGCGAAATATATAACAACTGGTAAAAGACATCCAACTATCGGTGAAAATGTGATATTAGGGGCTGGGTGTAAAGTTTTAGGACCTATATATGTTGGCAATAACGTAAAAGTTGGAGCAAATTCAGTTGTACTGTATGATGTACCGGATAACTCTACAGTAGCTGGTATTCCTGCGAGAATTGTCAGTTCAAATAAAGCAAAATCTAGTTTAGAGGATGATTCAGTTTGTCGAAAAGAAATAGATAGTATTGAATTGACAAATACATTTTAAAAGTTATTGAAATTTTTAATGCCGAGGTGATTTTTGTTGAGTTACTTAAGTAAGATTTCAAGTATAAAGATTGGCAAGACACCCTTGATATATCTTGATAAGTATGGAATATACGCAAAGTTTGAAAGAAACAACCCTATGGGGAGTATCAAGGATAGACCAGTTTATTTTATGATTCGTGAAGCTGTTATATCTGGAAAGATAACTGAAAACACGATTATTGTGGAACCAACTAGTGGTAACACGGGTATCGCTCTTGCTTGGTTAGGAGCACGGTTGGGACTCAAAGTTATTCTCACAATGCCAGAGAGTGTTTCCGTTGAGAGAAGGAATATATTAAAAGCTTTAGGTGCGGATTTAGTTCTTGTCGAAAATATGACCAAAGCGGTTGAAAAAGCACAAGAAATTGTCTCAGAAAAAAAGGCTTTTATGCCTAATCAGTTTGAAAATCCAGCTAATTCGCTTGCGCATGAGATGACGACAGGACCAGAAATTTTGGAGGAGATGAACTTTTTAGTTGATGCATTCGTTGTAGGAGTTGGAACAGGTGGTACAATAACCGGTGTTGGAAGGGTTTTAAAAAGGTTGCTAAAAGAGAATGTCAAAATCTGTGCTTTAGAGCCATTGCAGTCCCCGGTATTAACTAAAGGTACATCTGGAAAACATAGAATTCAAGGTATAACTCCTGGGTTTGTACCTAAGATATTAGATAGGCAGTTGATAGATGAAATAATACTAGTCGATGATGAGGAAGCTTTAAATATGATGAAAATACTTTGGAAAGAGGGGTTATTTGTTGGTGTGTCTTCGGCTGCCAATCTTTTGGGAGCAATTTATATAAAAGAAAAGTACAAATTTGAGAGAGTTGTAACCGTTTTTCCAGATGATGGGACCAAGTACCTTTCTCTGATTTAATAAATAAAACAATAATAAAACAAACGTGTGCACGCCAGTGGCGTGCACACAAAAACAAGCGAACTTAAACTTTTTAATTTACAGCTCCCACCTATCCCCAGTACCCCCATTGTGCCTATAGTATAACATTTTTCATGAACGTGTGTCAAATTTTTAGTTTGTTGTCTTTTAAAAATGTTCAAAAATTATTTTAAATAAAAGATTTTTACAACTTTTAGTTTTGTCTATAAGTTGTTGTTGACATTTTAAAAAGTATTTGATACAATACCACACGAGAGTTTCTTAAATAAAAAAAGGGTGGGTATGATATGGTTAATTTGGTCCAGCGAGGCCAAGACCGATTGAGTGTACGCTTGAACGAGGCGAAGAATATACAAAATAATAGGATTTTAACTAATCAGCGAAAGAATGTTTTTAGGGAAGATTTCTTACTTTCCTTGAATTGTTTTTCCACTTTGTCGTTAGCCAATAATAGTTTTATATATTTTAAAGCAGGACCTTCTTTTATGAAGGTCCTGCTTTTATTTTAGTGAGAAAAGGGGTGAGAGAGTGGAAAGCTTAAAAGTTTACAACATTTACAAAGGTAAGATAGAAGATTTTGAACTAAAAGATATCGAACTTGATTTTCCCGAGAATCCGGCAACTACCAATGGACTTTTGCTTTCACCACCGTTTGTTGATCTGCATACACATGTTAGACTTAATGGAGGAGAAGATTATGATTCTTTAACGAAAGCGGCTGTAGCGGGAGGATTCCTTATTGTAAATTTGCAACCAAATACAAAACCGGTTATAGATTCTTTGGATATTTTGAATGCACATATTAAATTATCAAAGGATAAAATTGTCCATTATAATTACACAGTTAGTTTATTCGGAAATGTCGAAAATTTAGATGAGGTAAATAACCAATTCGGCGGGAGGATTACTGGATATTCAACGGACGGTATACGCTATCATTCAGAAGATTTGGAAAATGGATTTAAGGATAAAAAGCCGTATTTGCTCTTTGACCACTCTCAATTACATGAAATTCCAGGTGATTTTTACATTGGTACAAACCTTCCAAATAGTGTGCGAACCTACTCAAACGAATCAATAGCTATATTTAGAACTGTGATGACGGGTACGGAATTTGGTTTTAATAAGTTTCATATCCAGCATGTTTCAACTCTCCAATCGATAGAAACAATAACTTACCTTAAAAAATATGCCCAAATAACTTGTGAAGTTACACCTCATCATGTATTCTTCACGCCTGATATGATTTCCAGTCCAAATCAAAAGATAAATCCACCAATATCCAAATATAGAGATGAACTTATTAAGGCTGTTAGAAGTGGAATTATCGATACTTTTGCGACAGATCATGCTCCTCATCCAGAAAAGCCGGTAAGATACGAAGACGCACCTTATGGGAGTTCGCATATAGAAGTTGCCTTTTCAGTTTATTTAACGATTTTTGAAGATATAGAGTTGGTTTTGAAAAATTTGACTGTGAAACCTTTGAAGATTTTAGGCAAAAGTTATGCTGACTTTAATATGAATTTTCCAAGCGATGCAGTTCTTATAGATACAAAAGCTGAATATATCGTTGATGGAAATAACTTTTATAGCAAAGGTAAAAATTGTGCGTTTAATGGATACAAAGTTAAAGGAAAAGTACTTGGAGTAAGAAGAAACGGAAGGTGGGTGTATTGGGATGGGGAATTTATCGAATAAATCAAGTGAAAAGATTAAAAGTTATAAACTATCGAAGAAGGAAGTTTTTCAAATCACAGCTGATACCTATTTGATAGTTTTTGAAGGTGGAAGTTTCGATTTTGATTGTGGTCAATTTTGTATGATTGATGTTGATTCATACGGACTTACAAGAAAACCATTTACTTTGGGAAAATTTGAAGGTAACTTGGCAATTTCTGTAAAAATAGTTGGTGATGGAACAAGGTATATTGTTGAAACAAATGAATTGATAGATATCCTTGCGCCGTTAGGTAATCCATTTATGCCAGGAGAACCAGAAAGAGCAAGAGAAAGCAATGGAGTGGTTGTTGTCGCTCCTTCGTGTTTTGCTGAAGGATATTTTATTTCTCAAAAATTTAATGTGCCACTTTACGTGACTTCAAAAACGCCTTTTTCTGAAAAATTCGTTGAAAAGTTTAGAGATAAAAATATGGAATTTATAGTTGGAGATAGTGAATTTTTGGGTTTGACAGAAAGACTAAACGATTCTGATTTTGATTGGATTTTTGTTTCAGGTTCAAAAAATATGGAAAAGATAGCGGTTAAAAATTTGTATAAGAAAATAGTTTACATTTCTCTTAATGAATATATGGGATGCGGAATTGGTGCTTGCAAGAGTTGTGCGGTGGAAAGTAAATATGGAATAAAACATGTTTGCACAGATGGACCTGTGTTTCGGGGTGATGAAGTATGTCTATAAGGAAATTAAATCTTAGGAGCCCACTGATAATAGCTTCCGGACCAGGTGGATTTGGGGAGTACTTAAAAATCGAAGGTATCGAATGGAATAAATTAGGAGCTTATACATCGAAAACTGTAACTTATAAACCTAAAGAAGGGAATAGGCCACCTCGCATGTATGCAAAAGGTGGTTATTTGATAAATAGAATAGGTTTAGAAAATCCCGGTGTGCATTCTTTTATCAAATCTCTTGAGAATGGAGAATACGATGAGTTATTTGATAAAGTGCCTGTGATTTTAAGTTTAGGTGGTGATTTCTTCGAGGAATATTTATCGATTACAAAGATAATAAAGCCTTATACTAGTAAATTTATAGCTGTTGAATATAACTTCTCTTGCCCAAACGTAAAACGTGGCGGGCTTTCGATAATGTCAGATATAGGTGAGTGGAAAAATTTATTGAAAGAAATTAGAACAGAAGTACCTGATGTATTTCTCATAGCTAAATTGGGTATCGAAGGAGGTTTTGTGGAGGAAAACGCGGCAATTGTAAAAGATACTGGTTGGGATGGAGTGACGGTTATAAACACAATTAGAGGACTTATGTTTAACGATGAAGGTGAGATGATTTTAGGAGGGCTTTCCGGTCCAAATCTTCTTCCTATAGCTTTAAGAGCAGTTTATGAAGTACGAAAGAGATTGAGTGATATTTTTATCATCGCTTCAGGCGGTGTTTATAAACGCGAAGATGTTGAATTATTTTTAAAATTGGGTGCGGATGCTGTAAGTGTTGGAAGCGCTTTGTTCAAAAATGAAAAGGTTTTGAATGAACTCTTATAAAAATTTACTAAAGGGAGGATGTTCTTATGCTTAGTATTTTAAATGATACTGGCACCATGGGGGAAAAGCTTGAAAATTTTGAGACGAAGCTGTACGTTAAGACCGAACCTGTGCTAAGTTTGGATATGGAAGAACCTATTGAGTTTATAAAAAAATATGGAAGTTTTGATTACGTAAAAGTTGGACATAACCTTGCAGTGAACGGTAAAAAAGTTATCGATACATTGTACGAAATGGGTTATAAGGTTATATTAGATTTGAAATTTTCAGATATTCCCTCGACTGTCGCTAGATCGATAAAATCTTGGGACCATCCTGGAATAGTTGGCTTTACCGTACATGCGAATGCCGGAATAGAGGCTGTCCGCGCAGCGCTTGAATCAACTGATAAACATATCTTTTCGGTTATTAAACTTACGTCACTGCCCGGAAAATTAGAAGATTTTAAACTGATTATCATCGGACTTTCGAGATTAGGTTCATCATTTGTCTTACCTGGTACTTGGGCTGTTGTTATGAGAAAATTCATAGGTGGAAAGATTCTTGTACCTGGTATAAGGATGCAGCAAGGTAAAGATGACCAAAAAGATGTTGTGAGTTTGTGGGATATACTTGGTATAGCTGATTTTGCAGTCATAGGTAGGGAAGTCTATAAGTCGAATGACCCTGAAGGAAAAATTAGGGAGATTAAAGAGAAGGTGAAAATATGGAAAGAGTAATCGAAATTTTAAAGAAAACACAAGCACTTTTGGAAGGACATTTTATACTTTCTTCGGGACTTCACTCAACGAATTATGTACAATGTGCAAAGGTGTTTGAATATCCGGAATATGGTCAAGAAATTGGGAGATTGATAGCTGAGAAAGTAAAAGAGCAAGGTATAGAGTGTACAGTTGTAATTGGTCCGGCTCTTGGTGGTGTCATAGTTGCATACGAAGTCGCAAAGTTCCTTGGAGTAAGGTCTATGTTTACTGAGCGTGAAGATGGAGTAATGAAATTAAGAAGAGGATTTGATTTAACAACAGATGACAAAGTTTTGATTGTCGAAGATGTTGTCACAACTGGAAAATCTACATTTGAGGTTGTTGAAGTTGTTAATCAATACAGTGCAGAAGTCGTTGGCTTTGCAAGTATAATAAACAGATCGGGGAAGGAAAATCCATTCGAAGATAGTGGTAAAAAATACACGTATCTTGTAAAATTTGACTTCCCAACTTATAAACCAGAAGAATGCCCACTTTGCAAAGTGAATATTCCAGCTGTAAAGCCTGGGAGCAGAAATATAAAAAAATAATTTTTAAATCAATAACTGGATTGAAAAATGCTTTCAATTTTACCACGGGATCCTACCGGGTCCCGCTTTTTTTCCCAAAATTTTTTTAGCTTCTTCAATTACAAACTCTTCATCTGAAAATACAACAATTCCATTATTTGAAAACGGCTTTTTAATTTTAATATCTCCTTGACTGATGTATATTATGGAATTTAGAAGTACATTTCTTCTGATAGATTCACCATTCGGTAAACTTATACTCCAATAAAGCGGTGTGTATCTTCCGTTCAAAAATTCGTAACCATCACTTGTTTCTAATATAAAAACCCCGGTATAACCTAAATTTCTTAGTAAATTTGCTTTACCAGAACTTTCTACAATTACAGGGTATGTAAGCTTTCGAGTTATCAGCGATGAGACGAGATTCGTATCTATCTTACCTCTACCGTCGAAAACAGGTATTACACCTGCGATAGATAAACCTGTTGCGAATTTTTCATAAACATCAGCTGTTATAAACGGAGATTTGTTTACACGGTAAAAGTAATCTTCATCGTCTATACTGAGTGAATCGATAGGACCCATAATATAATATGCGTATCCTTGGTTTTTAACATGAGCTCCTACGTACTTTCCAACGTCGATTATCAACGATAGATTACCAAGACTTCCTAATGTAAGTAAACTTACATCTTTTAGTATATATTCTAATCTTTCGTCTGAGATGAATTTTTTACTATAAAAATTATAGAAATTTGCGCTAAACGATGTACTCAGGAAAAAGCTGAGTAAAAGCAAAGTACACACCGTTTTCTTCATTGGATTTACTGACAAAATCAGCCACCTCTTTCAGTTTTTCCACAGCGTTTGATACTGCAATTTTTCGCCCTGCAACTTCAAACATGAAGATATCATTTTCGTTATCTCCGAAAACTATAGTCTCACTTAAATCGAATTTAAGATAATCGGCAAGAAAACGAAGAGCGATACCTTTATTTGCATCAGCGGGAACTACATCAAGGAATATAGAAAAACTTTTGAAAACTGTCGCGGAATTTCCAACAACGTTTTTCAAGTCTGGAATTAAACGGTCAAGAAGTTCTTGATCGCCAATTCCAAGGATTTTTATTGGGGGTTGATGAATTGCTTTTAAATCATCAACAACAGTGTATGGTACCTCAGCATGCTTAGAATATAACTTTATTTCTTCGTTATCTTTTTCCGTATAAAGAATATCTTCTACATAAGTTTGGACATGGATATTGTTCCTTCTAAAGAAATCAATTACCTTATGAGCAGTTGATAATTCAAGAGTTTTTTCAAATATGAAGCCTTTATCTGGTACATAAACAACGGCCCCGTTGTAGGATATTATTGGAAAAACATCTTCTCCGAAAACTCTATCAAGTAATTTTTTGGCTGAAATGTGCATTCTGCCAGTTGCGAAAACGACATTGTCGCCTTTTTTTAGAATATTCATTATCAGTTCTTTTGTTTCTAATGGAAATTCGTTTTTTGGAGTTAGTACCGTACCATCAAGGTCAAAAACAAAAGTTTTAGTTTTCCTTACCATAAACCATCCTCCATAAGCTTAAGAATTCTTCAGTAGATAATTCTTCAGGTCGTGCATTTGTTTTAATGTTTAAGTTTTTAAGTAAGTTCTCAATTTCTTCCTTTGCCATTCCCATAGATTTTAAGTTATTTGAAATTGTCTTTCTTTTCTGTGAAAACGAATTTGAAACGAAGGTCCAATAACTTTCGAATTCAGATAAATTAGAAAATGGGAATTCTTTTTTCTTTGTGATTTTCAGCACAATGCTATCGACATCGGGATTTGGTACGAATGCGCTTTTTGGAACCAACAATAACTTCTCAACATCGGCAACAGTTTGTAGTACAACTGTTAAGAAACCTCTGTTAGAACTACCAGGCTTTTCAAGTAGTCTTTCACCGACTTCTTTTTGCATCATTATAGTTAGCATACTGAAATTTGTAAATAAAAGCTTTTTTAATATAGGAGCCGTTATATAATATGGAATATTCGAAATACATTTATATCCATTTGGAAGAAAGGATATATCCATTTCTAAGAAGTCTTCAAATATTATTTTTACGTTATCGTATTTTTCAAGTCTTTCTTTCAGTATCGGTTCCATTCGATTATCTATTTCAATAGCAAAAACAGTTGCACCGGTTTTAGCCAGTGCAACTGTTAGAGTTCCTGCTCCAGCACCTATTTCAAGTATCGTATCGTTTTTTTCTACGTTAGAAAGTCCTACTATCTTCTCTGCATAAATTTCGCTTGAAAGAAAATTTTGCCCAAGTGATTTTTTTAGTGTCACACCATATTTTTTTAAGAAATCTGATGTCTTCAGTTATTTCTTCACCCTTTCAACTGTTATTCCATTTGAGTATTCCATTTTCACAATTCCAAAGTTGTCTGTCGTTATAGTTATTTCCGTTCCTTCGTATGAAAAGCTGTATTTATCTTTCGAAATTCTCTTAAGTTGAGCAATACCCGTTGCCTTTTCCGTTTTTGATGGGTCAAACAACGATTGTGGAATGATAATATTCATTGTCGGTTGAGGCATTCTTAACATCATCTCAAAATGAGGGATTATAAAGTTATTGTCTAAAATTACAAAGTTTGGTGAATCAAAATTGAATGTTTTAACAGATGGTGACTTTGGATTATAATACATATAAAGTGTTATACCTACTCTTCCGTTTTTGTTTGTACCAAGTATTTTTGCGACAACTTCGTTGTTTGTCTTGAAAGTTGCTTCGTATATTTGGAACATTCCATTTTTACCACACAATGTTCTTGCCTCAACAACATACTTTTCACCATACTCTATTTCACTGACACTTATCCAGCCATTTTTTGTCTCCTGTACTTTCACAGTACCTAATTGCATGTTGTCTACTTTTACAACATACTCAGCAGCCATTACATGAATTGATAGAAGAACTAAAAGAACCGTGAAAGTAGTAATAATAATATTTTTCGTGGGTTTCATAATTTATCACCTCCGTTAAAAAGCATACCACACAAACCTTAAAATTTCATTAGAATTTCCAAAATTAGTCTAAGATTTTTTTAATTTCACCGTACAAAGGTCCTGCGGATATTTTATTCACTTTTACAATCACATTTTTACCAATCGATTCCGGGTTAGCTTCAAACGAAATTATTTTATTTCTGATATCTCTTCCATAGAACAAGCCATTTTTTGCTTGTGCTTCCACGATAACTTCAACTTCTTTCCCAAGGTAGCTTTTATTTAGTTCCTTATTTATAGTTTTCTGAAGGTTTAGAAGATACGACATCCTTCTGACTTTAACCTGATAAGGCACATCATCTTTTAAATATTTCCACGCGACAGTACCTTCACGTGGAGAATAGACTGCTAAATTTAATCTTTCAAATTTCAATAACTTAACAAGTTCGACAGTAGCTTCAAAATCTTCATCATTTTCACCAGGAAAACCAACAATTATATCGCTTGATATCGATGCATCTGGTACTATCTTTCGAATTTCGTTAATCAAATCAATGTATTCTTGCCGTGTGTATCTTCTGTTCATAGCTTTCAAAATTTTATCACTTCCGTGTTGTACCGGAAGGTGAATTGAACGCGCGACTTTTTCGCTTTCGAGCATCACCTTTGGAATTTCAAGTGAAAAGTCCGTTGGATAAGATGTCAAAAACCAAAGTCTTTTGACGTTATCAATTTGTGAGGCTAATTTAAGCAGTTTTGCGAGAGATGTGCCATCTCTTAAATCTTTTCCGTAAGCATCTACGTTTTGACCAAGGAACGTGAACTCTTTGTATCCTCTTTGTGAAAGAGATTCTACCTCTTTAAGTACCTCGTCGATTGGTCTAGATTTTTCTCTTCCACGTGTGTATGGAACTATACAATATGTACAGAATCTATCACAACCGTGTATAATTGTTACCCAAGCATGGTGGTTTGATGAACGTGTTTCGACTTTATGATACTCGATTTCATCCAACGTATCTTCAAGATAAATTTGTTTGTTTCCATTTTTAGCATTCAAAACTGCATCAGGAACTTTTGTAAGAGCACGCGTACCTATAACAAAAGAAACACCTCTTTTAAAGAGGTTTTCTTTTTCTTTTTCAGCAACGCAACCCATTATTCCAATTTTTTTACCTTTTTTTCTTAATTTGCCTATATGACTGTAAACCTTTTCTTCTGATTTCTTTCTAACGGCGCACGTATTTAAAATCACAACATCAGCATCATTTTCGTCATCGGTTAGTTCAATACCTTCATCCTTCAAAAGTTGTTTAACGATTTCCGAATCATTTTCATTCATCTGGCAACCATAAGTAAAAATATGAACCTTCATTCTATACCTCCATATCTTTTATTCTAATTAATCTTTTTATATTTTCTTTGCTATGCCTAACTCTTTATTTAATTTTACACTAAATTTTGTACAAATTCAACAACTACATCTATTGCTTTTTCGTTATATCCACCTTTCGGAATTATTATATCGGCATGTTTTTTTGTGGGTTCAACGTAAGCATCATGCATTGGTTTAACAGTGCTAAGGTATTGTTGTATAACTGATTCTATTGTTCTTCCTCTTTCAAAAATATCCCTTTGAAGTCTTCTGATAAAACGTTCATCCCCTTCGGTGTCAACAAAGATTTTCAAATCTGCGAGTGCTCGAAGTTCTTCGTAGTAAAGCGCGAATATACCTTCTATAAGCAATATTGGCTTTGGTTCAATTATTGTGAAATTTTGTGTCCTTGTGTACTGTGCAAAGTCATAATCTGGTAAATTAATGGATTTCCCAGATAGTAACTCTTTCACGTGTCTAACTATAAGTGTGTGTTCAATCATATCGGGATGGTCGTAATTATACTTTTTTCTTTCTTCTAATGGTATATGTGACATATCTCTATAATAATTATCCATAGGTAACATAACGCATTTTTCGTTACCTATCCTTTCCATTATTTTTCTCGTAACCGTTGTTTTTCCGGAACCTGTACCTCCACCAATTAATATTATGTACACACAGCTCACCCCTTATTTTGAAAATTTTTTTCTTACAAAAGCAACGGCAGCTTCCAAGGAAGTTCCTCTCTCAACAACATCCATAACTTTACCATGTCGTACTCTAACGTTGAAATTTTTCGATAATTCATTTATTCTTTTTTCAAGCTTGTTTGCAAACCAAGTTGAAGTTCCTTCACCGTACAAAGTTATCTCATCAAGTCCAAGTATCATACTTATGTTCCCAACAACAAACGCAAGATTGTCAATAATTTGAGAATAGACACGTTCAGCGACTTCCTCATTCTGTTTATAAAGGTTTCTTACATCTTTCAATTCTTCCCAGAAAGTCTCTTCGTTTTCTATAAAATGAACGAAATCAATATTTTGACCTAAGTAATTTTTCACCGCAACGTAATCTGACGCAACAGTTTCAAGACATCCTTTAGCTCCGCAGTAACATTTTTCTTCACCATTTAGATAAATATGACCAAGGGGTATAACTTTGAATTCATCACGAGTAAAAAGTGCATGATATTCATAGTAACATGCACCTATACCTGTTCCGTAATTCAGTACGAAAACTTTATCATTACCAGTTGTTTTTGATTCGTATGCGGCTATTGCTTCCACGTCAGATATGATAACATAAGGAATTCCAAGGTTTTTTAATTTTAGAGACTTTACAGGATCGTACTTATCAAGTTTTAGTATAGTAGAGTAGACCTTATCCTCTACGACATTACCAGAAAAAGCTATACCGATACTATCATAATCATAAAATTTGTCAATTATGTTTTTGACTAAACTTGTTATACCATCGTTCGAGAGATTTTCGTGTTTAACACGATATTCTGACCTTTCAAGCTCTTCGCCTTTGGCATTGTAAAGTATGGCACGAATTTTTTCACGCCCAACACTTATAGACAAAACTTTCCAGGCGTCTTTTGAAAGCGAAATGAATTGAGGGGGTTTACCAAGGTTGGTATCCCCCTCTTCAATTTCTATATAACCTTTTAGCTTATCAAGTAAATAAGTCATAGTTGAAGGGGTAACATCGATAATTTCTTCGAGTTCTTTCCTACGAATTGTTTTATTTCGCAAGATTTGGAGAAGTATCTTTGCTTCATTTTTCAACAAAATTCCCCCAGCGTTTGTAACTAAATAATTATTTTGATAATTATTTTATCAACCATTAATCACACTTTCTATAACTTCAAAATATCTCTTAACATGAGCAGTTGATAAGTAAGTCGATCTTACTTTTTCTTTTGCATTCTTTCCCATTTTCTCGAGAATTTGTTTATTACTAAGCAGGTCCACAATAGCTTCAGAAAGTTCATTTACATCGTTTCTGAGGTATCCGTTTATACCATCGTCTATTTGTATTTTAACACCACCAACAGGTCTTGCGACAACTGGATGTTGTTTCCACATCATTTCACTTATAACAAGTCCAAACCCTTCTCTCGTAGCTGTGTGTAAACCTATTGTGGATAATCTTTGAATTCCATTAACTTCCAAGTGCCCTACTCCTTTGAGGTCCGTTAAGAAAAGAATATCTTTATCGGTACCTGCGTATCTAAGCACATCTTCAAAGAAAATCCAGCCTTCCGGATCATCTTTTGCCATTGCGGAAACAATTGCGAGTTGTACGTCAAATTTCTCTTTAACTTTTCTATATACATCTATAGATGAGAATAAATCTTTCCACGGATCAAACCTTGCAACTACGGTTATTAATGGCTTTGTCATGTCTATATTATACGTTTTCGCTATTTTTTCAAGTTCTTCTTTTGACATTTCTCTATTCTTGGGGCTTAGTGGATCGATGCTAGGTGGAAATTCAACAGCTATTTTATCAAATGGTTCTCTAACGTAATCCATTATGTGGAAAAGGGCTTTTTTGTACATATTCATCTTGGATGTAAGTCTGTTCCACACTTTCAAATTTGGTGTGCTTGTGTCTATATGACATCTCCAGATGTAATGTGCATTTCCGCTCTTGTAAAGCGGTATATAAGCAGGTTGTGGATCGTGAATGATAATAACATCTGCATCTAAATTTAGTTTTTTCGCGTTTTCTTCATTAACTTTTTCATAAAGGGCCCATTCTTCATCAGTAATTTCAATATCTGCACCTTGGAGTGTGTTATGTAGTTTTTTTGTAACATTGAAAAATTCCATAGGAGCTTCAAGTACTTCCCAACTCGCATCAACTCCAGCATCACGCATTAGTGGAACGATTGTCATCAGAAGTTCCGCAACTCCGCCACCGTACGCTGTTGCATTTACGTGAACAACTTTAAGTCCTTTCATCTTTTTTCCAATTTCGAATATCTTCTCTACATCATCTTTGGCAAAGACACTGTAATCGCTAAGTTTCTTCACTGGAAGTTCAACCGTCATCTTAATAACCTCCTTCTTGGTTTTTAGAATTAAAAAATTAAAGTATTTGAATGAAGACCTAATTTTTCAACTGAACTGTGGAAAATGAAACAATATTTCCACACATATATTCGAATTTCGAATATATTATCGGAATTTATTTTACAACATATTATGCATATTTCATCATACCAAAAATCCATTTTTTTTGATTAAAAAACTATATAAAAAACGTTTATAAGCGTAATATTAATTTTTTCACTTTTGTCCTTTGATTATTTTGAAAAAACAATATTTTGTGGTTTGAAAGATTATATGGTATATTCATTTTGAAATTCGAACATACCTACACTTAAAACTGGGAGGTGTTTGTATGAAGAAGTTTGTATTTGTGGCTTTATTGTTAGTTTTATCAGTGGTAACGTTTTCCAGGGTTACCATCACAATGACAGCGGGAGCGGTAGGAAAGGAACTTGAGGTTCTTTATGCGCAACTTGACAGGTTTATGAAAGCAAACCCTGATATCAAAGTTTCCGTTATGCCAATGCCAAATTCTTCTACAGAAAGACATGATTTGTATGTCACATATTTGGCATCGGGGGAAAAAGAACCAACAGTACTCATGCTTGACGTTATCTGGCCAGCAGAATTTGCTCCATATCTTGAAGATTTAACAGCTGATAAAGACTATTTTGAACTCAGTAAGTTTTTACCTGGTACAGTCAAGGCAGCAACAGTTGGTGGAAAGATTGTTGCAATACCATGGTTTACAGATGCTGGGCTTTTGTACTATCGTAAAGACCTTCTTCAAAAATACGGTTTTAAAGAAGCTCCAAAGACATGGGATGAACTTGTAAAGATGGCAAAGACAATCACAGCAAAAGAAAAGAATATGGTCGGGTTTGTATGGCAAGGCGCAAGGTATGAGGGACTTGTTTGTGATTTCATGGAATACCTTGTATCATTCGGCGGAGATGTGCTTGATGACGCGGGAAACGTTGTTGTTAACAGTCCAGCGGCTGTTAAAGCATTGCAGTTCATGGTTGATTTGATTTACAAAGAAAAGGTATCACCACAAGCAGTCACAACGTATATGGAAGAAGAAGCAAGAAGAAAATTCCAAAATGGTGAAGCGGTATTTATGAGAAACTGGCCATACGCTTGGGCACTTTTGAATGATCCAAAAGAATCAAAAGTCGCTGGTAAAGTTGGAGTTGCACCACTTCCAGCGGGCCCATCTGGGAAGTCTGCGGCAACACTTGGTGGTTGGATGCTTGGTATAAATAAAAATGCAACACCTGAAGAAAAAGCAGCTGCGAAGAAACTCGTAAAATTCCTTACAAGCTATGATGAGCAGCTTTACAAAGCAATCAATGCAGGACAAAATCCAACAATGATGGATGTTTATAAAAACCCAGAACTTAAGAAAGCTGCACCATTTATGGTTGAACTTTATGGAATGTTTATTAACGCAGTTCCAAGACCAAGGACAGCGAAATACAGCGAAATTTCTGATGTAATTCAAAAGTATGTCCACGCAGCTTTGACACAACAATCGACACCACAAAAAGCTATAGAAGACATGGCTAAAGAACTTAACAAAGTCCTCGGTAAATAATTTAGTACTTTAATATTTAGGCAACAATTTTTAGCTCCCACTACCTTTATATTCCCGCCGGGGACGAAAGTCCCCGGTTTCTGTAAATATATTCAGGAGGTGAAATCCTTGAAAGCCAAGACAAAAGAGACGGTAATTGCATGGTGGATGGTCTTCCCTGCTATATTAGTTATTTCTATCATAGCGTTTTTCCCACTCTTTAAGACTTTTTATGACAGTTTTTATGAATTTGGACTTAGGCCTGATATAGAAAGAAAGTTTGTTGGTTTTCGAAATTACATCGAACTATTTAAAGATGAAAGGTTTATATCTGCGTTAAAGAATACTATATTCTTTACTATTGTTTCTGTAGCTTTGGAAACAGCTTTTGGTCTGTTAATTGCACTTATAGTTAATCAACCATTCAGACTTAGAGGTATGGTAAGAGCTGCGATGCTTATTCCTTGGGCTATTCCAACAGCGATTTCTTCTCAAATGTGGAAATGGATGTTTAATGATCAAGGTGGAATAATATCAAAATGGCTTGAGAATTTGGGAATTATAGAACAAGGAGTTCCTATCCTCGGAAATCCAAAAACTGCTATGTGGGCAATTATAGCCGTTGACGTTTGGAAAACAACACCGTTTATGGCTCTTTTAATTTTAGCGGGTCTTCAACTAATTCCTGAAGAGCTTTACGAAGCAGCAAGAATAGATGGAGCAAACTTATGGAAAAGATTTACAAGTATAACTCTCCCGATGTTGAGGCCTACTATAGCAGTTGCACTTATTTTCAGAACTTTGGATGCGTTGAGAGTGTTTGACGTAGTGTTTATAATGACCCGTGGAAGTGTTAATACTGAAACTCTTGCTGTTTACAATAGGGTATTGCTTATGGATAGAGCATTTACAGGTGCATGGTTTGGTTACGGATCAGCGCTTTCGGTTGTTATTTTCTTGCTTATATCGATATTTGCAATTGTTTATATAAAATCACTAAAACTGCAACTTGATTGATTTTGTTTGATCAGTGAGGTGAAGAAAATGTCAACTAAAACTAAGAAAATAATATACAAAATTGTTCTTTCCATAGCTGTTATTTTTGTATTGGTTTGGTGTATTTTTCCATTTTACTGGGCAGTTATATCGTCGCTTAAGCCCAATATCGAATTGTTTGAGTCCAATCCAACACTTTGGCCAAAGTCTCCAACGTTCTCAAATTATGTGAAAGTATTCCAAGAAAGACCATTCCACGTTAATATAATAAATAGTATAATAGTTTCCGGTATAACAACTATAACAACTCTTATTTTTGGTTCATTTGCAGGGTACGCAATAGCAAGGCTTAGGATGAAAGGAAAAGCGATAGTAATGGCTTTGATTCTTTCAGTTAGTATGTTTCCTCAGATATCGATATTAGGTTCGTTGTTTGTTATACTTAGAAAACTGGGATTTATAAACACTTATCAGGGACTTATAATCCCGTATGTTGCTATCACACTTCCTTTAACAACTTGGATATTACAAAATTTCTTTAGAGATTTACCAAAAGAGATAGAGGAAGCTGCGGCAATAGATGGTTGCTCAAGGCTCAGAACCCTATTTCAAATTGTATTTCCAATGTCAGCACCAGGACTTGTCGCTACAGGATTGCTGACATTTATCAGTGCATGGAATGAATTTTTGTTTGCATTTACATTCATGCAAAAACCAGATTTTTACACAGTTCCAGTTGCAATAGCTATGTTTGCTGGTAGAAGTCAATACGAACAACCTTGGGGACAATTAATGGCGGCTGCGGTAATTGTTACCGTACCTTTGGTGGTACTTGTGTTAATATTCCAAAATAGAATAATCGCAGGTTTGAGTTCAGGTGCAGTGAAAGGTTAAGAGATTAAAAATGTATGTTATCAGGAGGACTGTCTGATGGTACTTTTTGTAGGTGAATTACTTGCCGATATGATTACAGAAGAAATTTTTGATGCTGCCGAGCATTTTGAGCTGAAAATAGGCGGTTCACCCGGTAATATAGCACGGTACCTTGCTCAGTTGGGTATTCCTACACGGATTCTTTCCAAAGTTGGGAATGACATTATTGGTGAACGAATTATAGATAAACTAAGTCAAAATGGTGTGGATACGAAATATATACAAATAGATAATTTCTTTGGAACCACACTTGTCTTTGTCCAAAAAACTCCTGGAAGCCCTGATTTTTTTGTTTTAAGAGGAGCAGATAGATTTTTAGAATTGCCAAGTGAGGATATTTTTCAAGGTATAAAAATTTTACATTTGAGTTGCTGGCCTATCTCTTTCAGTGAGACTTTTGAAAAAACGATTTCGATTGTGGAAAAGGCAATTAATAGTGGTATTTCAATAAGCTTTGACCCAAACTGTAGAGACAAAATATTCGAGTGTGGCAAAATAACAAAAGATAGGATAAATTATATATTGAAACACACTACATATTCTAAACCTTCTTTAGACGATGCGATAGCTATGTTTGGCGATGTTGATTATCCATTAGAAGATGCCGTGCGTTACTACATAGGTGAATTTCATAAAGCTGGAGTTAAAAATGTTGTTTTAACTGCTGGTAAGTATGGTGCATATGTTTCAGATGGAGCTGAAATAGTCCATATTCCAAGTTATGCAAAAATTGTTGTTGACGCAACGGGTGCTGGTGATGGCTTTTGGGCTGGAATGTATTATGGAATATTGAACGGAAAAGATTTTGTTGAGTCTTGTGTTATTGGAAGTAAAGTTGCAGCTTACATACTTGGTTTTGTTGGAGCTGATGTTGAATTGAACAGAGATATTTTGGAGGACTGATAGATTATGAAGAATATAGTGAAAAGAATAGCTTTTTTTAACCCTCAAGGAAATTTTGACAAGAATGACAGTCATTTAACTGAGCATCCAGATTTTGGTGGACAACTTGTTTATGTTAAAGAACTTGCAAAGGCTATAGCTTCGAAAGGTATACAAGTCGACATCATCACCAGACAGATAATTGATAAAGACTGGCCAGAATTTTCTGAGCCATTTGATTATTACCCTGATTCGCCTAACGTAAGGATTGTTAGAATTCCATTCGGTGGCGAAAAGTTTTTAAGGAAAGAAGACCTTTGGAAGTATCTTCCTGAGTATGTTGATAGAATCTACGAATTATACGAAAAAGAAGGTGAGTTCCCTGATTTTGTTACAACACATTACGCAGATGGTGGAATAAGCGGTGTTTTGTTTTTTGAAAAAACAGGTATCCCATTTTCTTTTACCGGGCATTCTTTGGGTGCATGGAAACTTGAAAAAATGTTGAAAAACGGATTTGACCAAAATGAACTTGAGAAAAAATATAGATTTTCTGTGCGGATATTGGCTGAGAATTTGTCGATAAAATACTCTTCATTCATCGTTTGCAGTACATCTCAAGAAAGGTACGAACAATACTCACACAAATTATACACAGCAGATCCTTACAGTGATAAATTCAAAGTTATTCCTCCAGGAATTAATCACAAGATTTTCAATACGGAAGTACAAAGCCAAGATGGGATAATAGAGAAATATGTAACAAACGTTCTATCAAAAACATCGGTTGGGAGACAGAAATTACCTTTTATAATTATGTCAAGTCGTATTGATAGGAAAAAAAATCATATAGCCGTTGTAAGGGCATTTCTAAATAACGAAAAACTTAAAAAATCTGCGAACCTTATTATTGTAGTTCGTGGGATAGATGATGTACTGAAATTTATAGATGAAAATAATAATGAAGAAGCCGAAATTTTACGTGAGATAGTTAATGAAAGTAAAGTTGAAATTGGTAAAAGCATATTTTTCTTAAATATTACGGATCAACAGAGCTTAGCGGCACTTTACAGAATAGGTGCAAAACGTCATTCAGTTTTTGTATTACCAGCTTTATACGAACCTTTTGGCTTAGCCATAGTTGAAGCAGCTGCTTGTGGATTAGTTGTTGTAGCGACAAAGAATGGAGGACCGTTAGAAATTTTATCTAACAACGAGGGACTTTTGATAGACCCAGAAGATATTGAAGATATATCGCATAAATTATATATTGGATTAACACAATTTGATAACTCTAAGTCCATAGAATTAGCGAAAAGATATACTTGGGAAAACACAGCTGAGAAATATCTTGAAAATATTTTAAATTCAATAAATAATTCAAAAGACCTAAAAGATATTAATATTAACGTTGAATATATCAAAAATGATGTCAAAAATTTTATAGAGAAGATAAAAAATATTTGATGGACAATCAATATACAAAAAATAGTAAATATAACAAAAAATCAAAATTCATCAAACAGTATCCCTTGATAGGGATACTGTTTTTATAATTTAAATATATTTCTGTCAGTTGAATAATTTTCGTTGAGTGTTATAATTTTTATAGTGTTTTTTTGATATTTCGCTTTTCTAAGATCAGTTTGAGACTATTCTTGAAGAGGTGATTAACTTGAAATTAGGTAAGTTGATCGAAACTATTGAAAAATTTGTTGTAAAATCAAACATTCCGCCTGAATTAATCGATAAAGACATTGAACATATTTCGAACAATTCAAACAATCTAAAAGAAAACACACTATTTATTTGTAGAAAAGGTTCAAAATTTGATTCACATACTATTGCTGAAAGACTTTATAATGAAGGAATGGTAATTGCTTTTGTAACCGAGGAGGAAATAAATACAAAACTCCCATACGTCCAAGTTTACGATAGCAGACTAGCTGAAGCTTACTTAGCGGCAGAATTTTATTCGCATCCTTATCAGCATTTAATCACATTTGGTGTTACTGGAACGAATGGAAAAACAACGTGTGCTCATCTATTTCATCATATAATGCAACAATTTGGATTGAATGGAAGTCTTTCTGGAACGGTACTTAATGATATTCTAGGTGATAAGTTTTATGTCCATAACACTACACCAGATGCAATAACTATAATGGATAATATGTCGAAAACACACAAAAACGGTGGAAGCTATTATTCTATGGAAGTCTCTTCGCACTCTTTAGATCAAGGACGTGTTGAGACTATAAGATTTGATATTGCCGGTTTAACAAATATTACAAGAGATCACCTCGATTACCATCCGACATTTGAGCATTATGTTAACTCAAAGCTTCATCTTTTTGATTTACTAAAGAAAGATGGTATAGCTGTTATCAACGAAGAATATGTACAATTGTTAAACGGGAAAAAAGTACCAAATCTTGTAACTTTTGGAGTTAATGAGAACGCACAATACAAGATATCGGATATAACAACTGGATGGAATGGTACGAATTTTATTTTAAGAACACCTTATGGTACTAAAAAAGTTTACACACAGATGATAGGTGAGTATAACGCTTTTAACGTTACACTAGTACTTGCTGGTCTGGTTGAAATAGGTTATGAAATTGATGAAGTAATAAGTTATATTTCTTCTTTTAGAGGTGTAGATGGTAGATTTGAACCAATTCCTGAGGCAAGACGTTTGGGAATAGAAGTTGTAATAGACTTTGCGCACTCACCGGATGCACTTGAAAAAGTTATCAGTAGCGCCAGAAAATTGGCCAAAGGTAGAGTGATTGTTGTTTACGGTGCCGGCGGGCAATCTGATAAAGGTAAAAGACCAATGATGGCTGAGGTAGTTACGAGAATTGCAGATATCGCCATACTCACAACAGATGATCCAAGAGGAGAAAATCCCGAAGAAATAATAAATGAGGTTGAAAAAGGTGTTAGACCAAACTCTTTATCATTGACTGTTTTGGATAGAAAAGAAGCTATTGACACTGCAATTACCTTAGCTAACCGTGGAGATGTTGTGTTAATTACTGGTAGAGGACATGAGCCTTATCAAATTTTCAGCGATACTCTTAAAATTCCATTTAAAGATAGAGATGTTGCGCTAGATATAATACTATCGAAAATAAACAAAAACCATTATTCAAGAGATTGAAAAAATAAAATGTTAGAAGATTGAATAAAAATCTGGAGTGATATTTTGTGCCTGTGAAGTTATCAGATTTATTTGGTCATAAATTTGTTGTGGATTCACGAAAAATCAATCCTGGAGATGTTTTTGTTGCTATTAAAGGAAACAATGTTGATGGGCACGACTTTGTAAAACACGCTTTTGAAAACGGTGCATATGCGGCTATTGTTGAGAAAGATATGGGATTTGAAAATCAAATAATCGTTCCTAATACCGTAGAATTTCTTGGTCAATTAGCTAAGACTATCGTTGAAAAGTTCCAGCCTAAGATTATAGGAATTACAGGCTCAAATGGCAAAACTTCCACAAAAGAGATTGTATGGTCGGTCTTAAGTTCTGAAATATCTGCTTTTAAAAATGAAGGAAATTTAAATTCTGAAATAGGTCTCCCACTGTCTATTATAAATTCTTATAGGGGTGAATCTATTTTAATTCTCGAAATGGCTCAAAGGGTAGTTGGCGATATTGAATACTTATGCAAGATTTTTCCACCAGATATTGGGGTCTTGCTTAATGTGGGGAGTGCCCATGTCGGAGTTGCGGGAAGTATCGAAAACATTTTTAAGGGTAAGTGGCAAATTGTTGAAAATTCAAAAGAAGCATTGGTAAATTTTGATGATGAAAGAATGAGATGTACAAAATGTAGGTATTTCGGCACTACCGGTGGAGATTATATACTTTCTAAAAGAGAATACAACGGTTCATCAACTATTTTAACTTTTGTATATGAAGGCGAAGAATTTTATTATCAGCTTCCTGGATATTGGACAAAGCCAATGGCCTTATCTGTTTTAATAGCCTTTGGTATTACTGATATGCTTGATGTATTATTTAACCCACTCAATTTGGTGAATTACCAACCTTTAAAAGGGAGATTTAACGTTCACAAATTTAGCAAAGGATATTTAATTGATGACACTTATAACGCAAGTTATGAATCGTTTAAAGCGGGCATAGAAGAAGTTTTAGAAAATTTTCCTAAACCGCGTTATGCGATAGTTGGGGCTATGAAAGAATTAGGCGAATATTCAAGTTACTATCATAAAAAGCTTTCTGAACTTTTAGAAGAACTTGATGGTGTTGTTGTTTATGATAAAGAGGAAGAATCAAAGGACATAAGCTGCTCGAATATAATATTCAGAAGCGCTGATGATAAAGAAATTATAAGCTTTTTAAACAATAGGTTAATCAACGATAGTTTCGATGGTGTACTTTATTTCAAAGCATCACGTGCTGTTGAACTTGATAAAATAGTCGAAGAAGTGTTAAATCGAAAATTTTAGATATTTAGGTATTTTTAACGATTCTCAATATTTTAAAGGAGGATAGTTTAACGAAATGGATATATACAGTGCAGTAATTTTGTTAGCTGAGTTTATACTAGGAATAATCATATTCCCGAAGTTCATAGATCACATGAAAAAACTCAAACTTGGTCAGTATATCCGCCAGGAGGGCCCAGATTTGCATAATTATAAAGAAGGTACTCCGACCGCTGGAGGAATAGTTTTTATATCTTTAGCAGTAATTGCGGGTTTAATTTTAAAACTTCCCAAAGAGCTTATTTTTACGTTGCTTTTCTATGGCTTTATAGGTTTTTTAGATGATTTTGTGAGCATCGCAAAGAAGCGTTCACTTGGTTTGAGGGCTTGGCAAAAGTTGGCTCTTCAATTCTTATTTTCTATATGGATTGCTCATACTGTCCTTCAATACAGAACAAGTAGTATATTTGGTATAACAGTACCAAGTTGGTTATTTTATATATTTACAATGTTATTAGTTTCGGGATACTCGAACGCTACAAATCTTACTGATGGAATTGACGGGCTCGCTGGATGGGTTTTTGTAACAAGTATGATTCCCTTCATGTTTTTTTCAAAGAGTTCTATGGAATATAAAGCGATTTTCGTTATAATAATGCCTTTACTTTCTTTCTTGGTTTATAACACAAGACCCGCAAAAGTTTTTATGGGTGATACAGGTTCTTTGGCACTAGGAGCTTACATTTCGACTTATGCTCTCATGACTAACAATGAACTTTCTTTATTATTCTTTACACCAATTTTCTTACTTGAAACAATAAGTGTTATTTTACAGGTTAGTTCTTATAAGCTTAGAGGGAAAAGATTATTCAAGATGGCACCAATTCACCATCACTTTGAACTTCTTGGCTGGAAGGAAGAAAAAATTGTCGGAGTTTTCTCGGCATGGAATTTAGCGATAGCGATTTTTTACATAGCTTTTTTTCTTGAATCGATAATTTGAACTCAGCGATAACAATTGGAGATGTTGCTATGGTAATGACCGGTTTCTTGCTAATAATACTTTTCGAAGTAATCTTGGTATATATTCTCAGTTTTTTTTCTAATAAAACTAGTTTACTGCTTGAATATCCTTCAGAAAGGAAAAAACATAATAAACCCGTGCCACTAATAGGTGGCGTAATTTTATTTTTAATGGTTTTATTGCTATCAAAATTAGGAATTTATGGAAATAACATAATTAGAGATGTGGTATTTTATATCGTATTTGCTATAGGCATCATAGATGATTTATTTGAGATACCATATTATCTTAAGTTATTGCTCCAATTTATTGCTGGAATTTTTTACATAAATTCTCATCACTTATATTTTCTAGGATTTGATAATCTAACTACAAAAATAGTCACATTTCTATTTTTTATAGTAATCGTTAATGCGTTTAATTTAATCGATGGTGTAAACGGACTTTTAATCGGAATTGCGATTATATACTTACTTATGACACTTAATTTTGAGATTGCATTATTACTTCTAATACTTTTATTTTTTAATTTTGAAGAGTCTTTATTTATGGGAGATTCAGGAGCTTTTTTAGTTGCATATATTCTTTTGAATTCAGCTGGAAAAATCTCAGTTGATATATTGAAATTGGTAGTGTTTTTTGGATATCCTATTTATGAAATATCCTCCTCATTTTTGAGGAGGATACTTTTGGGAAGTAACCCTTTTAAACCTGATACTTATCACCTTCATCATATTGGTGTGAAAAAATTCGGACATGTTTTTTTCCTAATTAATGCTTATCTTCTCTCCTTGGGGTTTGCGATACTATCAACCAAGAAATTCGGGTTGATCATCTACTTTATCGTTTCTGCTATTATTTTCATTTTCCAAATTAAAACTATTAATCATCTCGAACATTCCAAGAGCATGCCTGAGGGAAACGATAGCGACTTCTAATTGTGAATCATCTGGTTGAGCTGTTGTAAGTCTTTGAAGAAGCAAACCAGGAGCAGCTAAAATTCTTAATGATGGGTACTTGTCAAACAAGCGTAATAATTCGTAAGCAATCCCTGCAACAACTGGAAGTACTAAAATTCTTAGTAATATCCTGTTCAACATGTTGAGGGGACCGAATATGCCGAAAACGCTATGTACTAAAATAGCTATAATTAAAAATATCATCACAAAATTTGTTCCACATCTTGGATGTATAGTTGAGTATTTTCTCGCGTTTTCCACTGTCAATTCTTCACCACTTTCGTATGTATGAACAGCTTTATGTTCAGCTCCATGATATCTAAACACGTCTTTCACGTCTTTGAATAAAGAAATGATGTAAACGTAAAGTAAAAACACTCCTAAACGTATGAAGCCATCAACAAGAGAAAAAATGAATTCGTTGTTTTTAAAACCTAACCATTTTGTTAAATACGCTGGAAGTACTATGAACAAACCTATTGCTAAAATTATTGAAAAAAGTATCGAGAAAAACGATTCACTTTTTTTCATCTTTTCATCTGAAGACAGTTCTGCACTTAAATTTATAGCTTTTATCCCAAAGTACAAAGAATAAAACAAACTAAAGAAACCTCTAACAAATGGAATTTTTGACCATTTAGAACTTCGACTTACACTTCCTAATTCTTGTACTTCTATCTCTCCGTTTTTCTTTCTTACTGCAACGACAACTTTTTTACCCATCATTAAAACACCGTCTATCACTGCTTGACCTCCGACTTTCAATTAATTCACCTCACTTTTTTACATTATTTGAACATGTTTGTTGAAGATAAAAAGAATGTAAAAATGTTTCAAAATTAACCGGTGCCTTTTGGCACCGGTATAATTATTTTAATCATTTTGAGTTAACAATTTTAGAGTACAATTCCATAACCTTATGAGCATTTGAATTTTCAAGGATTAATTTGTAAAACTTGTATGCTTCCATGTCTTCTTTGGAGTTTCTTTTCATAAAATAACTTGTTATTTTACTTTTAAAATTATCTCTTTCTAATTCAGACATCTTTGAAATTGATGTGACAATTTCTAAAATTCTGTCGTCGTTTATACAAGCTTCTGCGATAATTTTTAGTTCCTCACTTAATACTTCAGAAATTTCCTCCATTGCTCAACAAAAAACCTGCCATCGTAATGTTGTAATTATTTCATATAAACTTTGAATGAGATGCCTGTTCTTGTTTCATTACCGATTTGTATTTCAATGAATGCTGGGACAGCGTAGAGATCAAGTTTTTCTTGTTCTAAGAATCTTCTAGCGATAGCAAGTGCTTTTGATGCTTGGTTAACTGCTCCTGCACCGATAGCTTGAATTTCAACTTTACCGTTCTTCTTGAGAGAACCAACGATAGCCCCCGCAACTTTGTTTGGATTTGACTTTGAACTGACTTTTAATATTTCCATAGTACCTGTCCTCCTTGTAATTCTGTAGAGTGATATTTTTATAGACTTTGGATATATTTTAACACATATTTTTATAAAAATCAAATCTTAACTAAAAAAATTCCAAAATCTTGATAATTGTTTTTAGTAACAAAAAGTTAAAGAAGAGTAACAAAAAATTATTTTACTTTCGAAACTTCAGTGGTAAAATAAACATTGGCTTATTCTAACAAAAAAGGTACATAAAACGCGTTTGAAACGGTTTAGGGATACCCGCACGTCTCTAAACCTACGTGTTTTAGTACCTGTAAAAATCGCAGGAGGTGAAGGTTTGTGTACGCTATCGTAGAAAACGGTGGAAAACAGTACAAGGTGGAAGTTGGACATTTACTGCACACGGAGAAGTTGAACGGTGTAGCCCAGGGTGACAAGGTTGTTCTTGACAAAGTTGTTCTTGTAAAGACGGATGATGGTAAGGTTCTTGTTGGTAAACCATACTTGACGAATGTAACTATTACTGGAACTGTCGTTGAGCATGCAAGAGCAAGAAAAGTCCTTGTTGGTCAGTTCATCCCAAGAAAAGGGCACAAGACTATAAAAGGACACAGACAGTGGTATACCACTATAAAGATTGAAAACATTGAAATTAAGTAATTCACGCGTGTTATATAACTCGTATGATAAAGTGTAAGTTTTTTATAGAAAATGGTAAGTTTCTATCATTTGAAATAAGTGGTCACGCAGAATACAGTAAGAAGGGTAAAGATATTGTTTGTGCAGCTGTAAGTACCATAGCGCAGCATACTGCAAGGGTTTTAGAAAAAGAAGGAGCAAAAGTAATTGTCGAAGACGGCTATCTTAAAGTTTTGAATATTTCAGAAGATTACCTATCACAGAGATTTATAAATGAACTATTAGAAACGTTAGATGATTTATCACAACAGTATCCAAAGTATATTAGCTTGGAGGTGAACGATGATGCGCATTAACATACAACTTTTTGCGAAAGCAAGCGGTGCAGGAAGAAACGGAAGAGATAGCAATCCAAAATACTTGGGAGTAAAAAAATTTGATGGTCAGAAAGTTGTAGCAGGAAACATAATTGTAAGGCAAAGGGGAACAAAATTCTGGCCTGGTCAAAATGTTGGAATGGGTAGAGATTACACATTATTCGCACTCAAAGATGGAACAGTAAAATTTGTTACAAGAAACAACAGAAAATATGTTACAGTTATTGAAGAGTGAAATATCTTAAAACTAATTTTTGCCTTACATTAGGGGCGATAATGTTATGAAAAAAACAACAACCAAAATAGCTACAATTGGAATAATGTCAGCACTCGCAACAGGATTAATGTTTTTGGAATTTCCAATATTCCCATCTGTTGGATTTCTAAAATATGATCCAAGCGATGTTTTAGCGATTTTAGCAGGTTTCATCTTTGGGCCAGTTGATGGAGTAATAATACTCTTAATCAAAAATTTGCTTTTTTACTTACTGAAGTCCGGAGATATAGTTGGTATAGCCATGAACTTTGCAGCAGGGGTTTCGTATTTGTTACCAACAGTTTTAATTTACAGATGGCGTAAAAATAGAGTTGTTGAAATAATAGGCTATATAGTTGGTGTTATAGTTGTTAGTGGTGTGATGGTTCTTTTGAACATGATAGTAGTACCGAAATATTGGAAAATATCATTTGAAGAAACATTGAAATTTTTACCATGGATAGCAGGATTTAATGCAATAAAATTTTCGATAGACTCGTTAATTAATGGACTTATAAGGAAACGCATTGAAAAGATATTTGAAAGTTAAAAACCTAAGAAAATAAAATGTGAGTAAGTGAAGGGAGGAAATAAAAATGGCAAGGCCATTTCCTGTACAAAAGACTTCGTTTCCAAAAGTAGAAAGAAAATGGTACCTTGTGGACGCAGCTGGCAAGCCACTTGGACGTTTAGCTACAAGAATAGCATTACTTTTACAAGGAAAAAATGAACCAACATGGGCACCACATGTTGATAACGGTAATTTTGTCGTTGTTATAAACGCTGAAAAGGTATTACTCACAGGTAAAAAACTTAATCAAAAAGTTTACTATCACCACTCAGGTTATCCTGGTGGATTAAAATCACAAACTGCAAGACAAATAATGGAAAAATATCCAGAAAGAATTATCGAACTTGCAGTTAAGAGGATGCTTCCAAAAACGGTACTTGGGAAACACCAATTTAAGAGACTTAAAGTTTACGCTGGCGAAAATCATCCACATGCTGCTCAAAAGCCAGAAAAAGTTGAGCTTCTCTAATTGTGAGGGGAGGGAAATAAATGGCAGAAATTTACATGGGAACAGGAAGAAGGAAGACTTCAACTGCAAGAGTTTATCTCAAGCCAGGTTCTGGAAAAATAGTAATTAACGATAGAGAATACAACGATTTCAATGAGTACTTTGAGAATAAAGTTTGGACAATGCACGCTATTGAACCACTTAAAATTGCTGGACTTGAAGGTACACTTGATGTAATGATTAGAGTTCAGGGTGGAGGAAAGAATGGTCAAGCCGGAGCAGTTAGGCTTGGTCTTGCAAGGGCTCTTGTAAGTTACAACTCGGATCTTAGAAAAACATTTAGAGATAAAGGTTTCCTTACAAGAGATCCAAGAATGGTCGAAAGGAAAAAATACGGTCTTAAGAAAGCAAGAAGAGCTCCACAATTCTCCAAACGTTAATATTTTTCCTACTTCAATTCCTCATTTGTGCTCTCAAAACCAATCTGGGTGGCAGATGGAAAAGAGTTCTCCTCTGCTACCCTTATTTAATCTTATATGATTAAATATAATTGAATCTACATGGTAAGTTTCTGTCTCTGAAACACTCCTTGATATGTTCAGCTTAAGGATCCTTTCAAAGTAAAAACTATAAATCTCATGATTTTTCATAATAAGGTTGGCTTATTTGATTATGATTCCAAAGGACATTATTGAGAAAATTAAAGAGAAGAATGATATTGTGGAAGTCATATCTGAATACGTAAATCTTCAAAAAGTAGGCTCTAACTACAGAGGCCTATGTCCTTTTCATTTGGAAACTTCTCCATCTTTTTACGTAAGTCCCACCAAAAATATATATCATTGCTTTGGTTGTGGTGCTTCTGGAGATGTTATAAAGTTTGTTCAGCAAATTGAAAATATATCTTATACTGAAGCAATTAAGAAACTAGGAGAACGTGTTGGAATTACAGTAAACTTCACAGAAGAAGATGAGACAAGGAGTCTTTACTACTCTTTTTATAAACAATTACATCAAGAATATATTGCCGTACTTGGAAAGTCGCCAAATATCGTTGATTATCTAAAAAAAAGGGGATTTAACGAGAGGGAAATTTCACTTTACGAATTTGGTTTTTCACCTTCAAACTCGCAGCTACCACAGAAAGTTGCCCAAAGATTGCAAATTTCAAAGGAAATGCTTGAAAAGTTTGGTTTCGGATACGGTGATCCTTTCTCAGGTCGTGTGATTATACCTATAAAAGATGATTATGGAAGAGTTATAGCTTTTGGTGGAAGAGTAGTTGGCGATGGAGTGCCTAAATACTTAAATTCGCAGGATACTTTGATGTTTAAGAAAACATCAACTTTATTTATGCTTGATAGTGCAAAAGAATACATAAAAGAAATAGATTACGTTATAATTTGCGAAGGTTACTTCGATGCCCTAGCATTTCATAGGGCTGGAATTAAAAATGCAGTTGCCACACTTGGAACTGCGCTTACAAAGTCACATATTTACAAATTGAAGAAATGCACAAATAACGTTATTCTTGCATTCGATAGTGACAGCGCTGGTATAAAAGCGACGCTGAGGAACATAGAAACTTTGCTTTCAGAAAAGTTCAATGTTGTTGTTGCCAATTTTTCAAAAGGAAAAGATGCAGATGAGGTATATTTTAAATTCGGCAGCAATGGATTACTTGAAGCGTTAGATAACTCTGAAAGCTCTGAAATTTTTGTTGTTAACGTGTTATCACGTGAATACGATTTATCAAATCCAAATGGTGTCAACACATTTTTAAGGAACCTTGCAAAATGGAAAAATGTTTTTGAATTCAATCCAACGGCACTTGATAACTTTTACAAACGGATAGCCTCTTTGCTTAACTCTGAAAAAGAAGTTATTAAATCAAGATTTTCAACTATAACAGCTGATAGTGGCAAAAGTACAATCTATAATGCACAAATAGAGGAAAGAAAAGTAAAAATTCCAAAGACTGAAGATTACCTTGTATATATTTATTTCAACTATCCTGATTTGTTTAAAACATTGGATTTTTCACCAGATATTCTTGAAGGAAAAGCCAGAGAATTTTTCTTAATTGCAAAAGATTTGAACGTTTCTCTTGAACAGTTGTCTAAAGATATGGGAAGTTTTGTTAAAGAATGCTTAGAAAAGATAGATATCGAGGTGGATGAAAAAGTTCTTGAAAATATAAAGAAAGACCTTCAAATTAGAAAGATTGAAAAAAGAATTGCAGAAATAGATGAGCTAATAAAAAAATCGGTAAGCACCGACGAAAGAAATATACTACTAAATGCTCGGATGGAATTAGTAAAACAAAAAAACATGATTAATAAGTCCTCAAAATAAAGAGGAGGTGTTTTTGTGTCTAAAACTGTTATTAAGGAGAACGAAGAGTTACAAAAGAAACTTGAAAAATTAGTAGAACTTGGCAAAAGGAAGGGGTATATTACATACGATGATATCGATAGGACATTTCCACCAGGTGATGCTGACTCACTTGATAGCAACTTTTTGGATATGGTATACGAGACCCTCGAAAAGAACAAAATAGAAATTAGAGATACAACGGATCTTATGAACATAGAGGAAGAAGTTAAAGCTTATCTTTCAGAGAGCCCAGAAATATTCAACAGCACAGAACCAAAAGATTTAATAAAAATGTATCTCAGGGATATAGGTAAAATAAGGCTTTTAACACCATCTGAAGAAAAAAGGCTTGCTCAACGTGCACAGATGGGAGATCAAAGAGCCAAAGAAGAACTAATAATATCAAACCTTAGGCTTGTTGTAAGCATGGCGAAAAGATATCTTGGAAAGGGTTTGTCTTTCTTGGACCTTATCCAAGAAGGTAGCCTTGGGCTGATAAAAGCGGTTGAAAAATTCGATTGGTCCAAAGGGTACAAGTTTTCAACTTATGCAACATGGTGGATAAGGCAAGCTATTACTAGGGCTATAGCAGACCAGGCAAGAACGATAAGGGTACCTGTACATATGGTTGAAACCATAAACAAGATACAGAAAATAAAGCGCGAATATGTTCAAGAACATGGTGAGGAACCATCGATTGAATATATTGCTGAAAAAGTTGGAAAGCCCGTAGACAAAATCGAGGAAATATTGCAAGCAGCTCCCGAGACACTCTCCTTAGAAACACCTGTTAATGAAGAAGATGACTCTTCAATGGGAGATTTCATTGCGGACGAAAGCATAGGTTCCCCCAAAAAAGAAGCAATTAGAACACTTATGAGAGAAGAAATAGATAAATTACTTGAAACACTTAATGATCGTGAGAAAAAAGTATTAAAAATGAGATACGGACTATACAATGGCAAACCTATGACTCTAGAAGAAGTTGGTCAATTTTTTGGTGTTACAAGGGAAAGAATCAGACAAATAGAAGTCAAAGCACTCAGAAAATTGAGACATCCATCGAGAAGTAGATATTTAAGATTGCTGCAAAAATTAACAGAGGAAGATTGATAAAATTACGTTATAGTTTTGAACTAAAAAAGGAAAGAGATGATAATTATGATATTAAAAATAGCTTTTAGAAATTTCGCAAAACATTGGAAAATAGGACTACTTGCAATATTAGGAACGTTTGTGGCCACCATGCTCCTCATTGGTGGCCTTTCTTTAAATGATTCAGTTAATATTTATTTAAAACAAAAAATTACAAAAAACTTTGGGAAGATAGATTTAGTCATTAAAGATAAATCTGATACTATATTTCTTCCAAAAGCTATAAACTCTGATAAAGTTGAAATAGCGTTAAAACAATTTGGTGAAGTCACAGATTTTGTACCTGTGAAATTAGCTCAAATCACTGCAAAAATTGGTTCGAAGTACGTTGATATGTACGCTGTAGCTGTATCTGAAAAATTTCAAAAGTACGTTGGGAAAAGCATAGAAAAAATTACAATAAGTTCAGATACCGCTCAAGCGTTTAGCTTGAAGATTGGTGATGAGATAGAGATAATATCTTCAAAAGGTTCATTCAAAGTTAAAATAGAAATGTTTGGAAAAGATGAACTGAACTTCCGAGGTGAAACCGGTTCGTCAAACGGAACTATATTCTTGCCTGAATCACTCTTTGAAGAATACGGTATATATCCTTTAAAAGAACCAAATACGTACTTTGTTACTCTCGACCTACCCGTTGAGGAGCACGAAAAGTTTGCTGAAAAGTTGAAAGAAGTAGAGGGTTCAATTAGAACAAATGCTGTAAAGTACAGACTAGCGACATCACCGTTGAATAAGATAATAGGATATTTATTCATAGGATTTTCCGGTTTTTCTATTCTATCGAGCTTTTTGTTTATAGCTTCCTTTTTTGGAATTCTCGCCGAAGAACGTAAAATATCGCTTGGAGTATTAAGGGCAATTGGATACTCAAGGGCTCAGATGTTTTGGATATTGTTCCTTGAGGGGCTTGCATATTTGATTTTATCAGAAATAGTTGGTGCAATTGCTGGTGTTGGATTTGGGAGATATCTTCTTTACAAAGTAAATTCCTTCCAAAGAACGGATGAACTCTTTGCATTTGTTCAGGATAAAATACCATTCAATATTAAGTTCTCAAGCATAATATTTGGTATTTTTATAGCCGCCATTGTACCTATGATAATACTCACATACAAAAGCATAGAATTCTCTAATATATCTCCTTCTATCCTCTACGGTGGTAGAAACATTGAGGGGAAAAAGAGAAGCAAAGCTTTCAATGCTTTAGCTATATTGGTTGTAATCCTATTTTTGTTTGTACTATACAGAACTTCTTTGAATTACTTTTTGTTAGGAATACTTTCGTTGATACCAATTATCATTAACTTTATTGGTGAGATCAACAGAAAAAATATAGTAACATTTGTTTATGGATTAGCTATATTGATTTCTATAGTTCCACTCCTTTCATCTGGAACAGCCAAAGATTTTTTGATTCGTTCGGGTTTTGTTCTTATTGGTAGCATCTACTCAATATTTGGATTACTACCTTACCTTAAACTCCTATTTGAGAAATTTAAGAGTATCCACATTGTACTTGCTATATCTTATATTGAAAAATACAAAAAGAGAAATTTTATAATCTTTGTTGTTTACTCAATAACGCTTATTTTAATATTAGTGAGTGCGATTGTACCAACAAGTATTTCAAAGTATATAGAATCAAAAAAAGAAGAAGGGGCATTTGGTTACAACTTTATAATAATCGAAAATCCTATTAAAAGTTTCTTTGGGTCTTATAAATATCTAAACGATGAAGAATTTAAAAAGAAGTTTGAGAAACTAGTACCCATTCAACTTGTTGAAGTAAGCAAGTTAGGAGAAAAAAGAAAATATTCTTTCATAATATCAAGTCAAGAAATATTTGAAAAACTCGTCTTACCTTCTGAAAAACTAATGAAAGATTTGTCTAAAATCAATCCAAAAGAAATTCCAGATAAGTCTATATATATATCTAAAAATTTCGCTGATGTTGATAAAGGTACATCTTTAACACTCACAATTAAAGGTATTCTTCCCGGAATTTCTCGAAAATTAACTGAAAGTTTCGTTGTTCAAGGAGTTTACGATCCAACCGAAGCGTTGTTACCAATGGATGGTATTATAATCTGGAAGGACAAAAAAATATTTGGATCGATTAGTGGTTATGTTGGAGTTATTAAAGACAAAAATAAGGCTTTGGAAGCTCAGGAATTTGTAACAAGAAAATTTGATGCAGCAGTTTATTTAACTGCAGAGATAGAAAAGATGTATACAGCTATAGATAATCTCGTAACATTGTCACTTCAGCTTTTTTACCTTGGATTTTTCGCGGGCTTTGCAGGCCTTGCGATAATAACTTTCAGAAATGTTTACGCAAGAAAGAAAGACATAGGAATGCTCAGAGCCATTGGAACAGATGGAAATACAATATTCAAAATGTTCATTTTTGAAGGATTAATCGTTGTTTTTGTAGCCACTATAGTTGCTGTGATTTCAAGCATCTTTGTAATAAACGACCTTATTAAGTTTGTAAGTCCTTTATTACCATCTTTCAAAATTGTAATTCCTTACGGTAAGGTACTTCTTACACTTTTAAGTGTGTTTGGGCTAACGACTGTATTTGTTTCTATACCAGCAGATTTATCAAGGAAAATACCACCTTCAGAAGCAATAAGAGTTTTTGATTGATATTAGCTCTCATAATATTTTTCAAAACCTTCGGCTTTAAGCCGAAGGTTTTATTTTTTTGTTTTTAACTATTGACTTTTAATTACTGTAATAGTACAATATTACAGTGAAAAGAATTAAAAAATATTATGAGAACTCTGAGGAGGAAATGGAATGTGGTTTAGTGTAGATTTTCATTCACATGTGCCGGTGTACATACAGATAAAAGAAAATATAAAAGGCATGATTTTAAAAGGTAAATTAAAAGTAGGTGATTATATACCATCGATAAGAGCTTTAGCAAAAGATTTGGGTGTGAACGTAAATACAGTCGCAAGAGCTTACAGGGAACTTGAGCAGGAAGGGATAATTCATGCAGAACGTGGAGAAGGGTATGTGGTAAAAAAATCAGTTGAAGATGAAATAAAGATAGAAACTTTAGAAGAACTCAGAAGGATAGTAAAAAAATTAAAGTCAATGGGTATCCAAAAAGAACATATTCAATCAATACTAGACAATGAATTTTCAAATGGAAGTAATTAAATTAAATAATGTTTATCTTGGAGGTGAGGATTTTGGTTTTAGAAGTTAGAGGTTTGAAAAAGTACTACAAAGAGATTAGAGCCGTTGATAGCATATCTTTTAGTATCGAAAAAAGCGAGATTTTTGCTTTACTTGGTCCGAATGGCGCAGGTAAGACAACAACTATTAAATGTATATTAGGACTTAGGTTTAAAGATTCAGGTGAGATAATCAAAAATGGTAAAATAGCTTATCTGCCAGAAGGAAAAGAACTTTATCAAAGCTATACTGTGAAGAAAATGGTGGAATTTACCGCAGATTTAACAGAGGATTTTGATAAAAGTAAGTGTTATGGTTTAATAGAAAAATTTGATTTGCCACTTTCAGAAAAGGTGTCAGAATTATCTAACGGTCAGACTACTCAGCTATATCTTGCTTTAGTGTTATCACAGAAGGCAGATTTATATATATTAGACGAACCAACTTGGGGATTAGATCCCATCGTGAGAAATCAAATACTTGATGCTATAAGAAACATTCCGATGGATGGTGGGTCTGTACTTTACACAAGTCATATACTCAGCGAAGTTGAAAAAGTTGCAGATAAAGTTGCCATAATGAATAAAGGAAAGATTATCGAGATCGGATATCTCGATGATATTAAAGAAAAATACTGCGCAATAAAGGTTGAAAAGGGAAAGAAAGTGGAAGGTTATAAATATAAGTCTACTAAATCGGAAGATATATACATAGTCACAAAAGATTATGCTAAGGAAAATAAATTTGAATATGAACTTGTGACCTTCGATGTCTTATTTGAAGCTTTTATAGTTGGAAGCAATACTAATGGTAATAACAGAGGTGATATAAGATGAGAAAGGAATTTAACGATTTGAGAGTCCGTTTTTTTGGAGTTTTAGTTGTTGTGTTCATACTCTTCTTTTTAGTTGCTCCTTTACAAAAATTCACACTCTCAATGTTGGAAGGTTACACAGGAAATCCTCAACTAGAAAAGTTTCTTCCTGGTAGTATGTTAAATAAACTTAAAGAATGGAATTTTTACGTTAATTCACAATGGTATGGTAAAAATTTTGGTCAAATGATTCCAATAATTGGTATTATCATGGCATTCCCACTCTTTGCAAGGGAATTTGAAAATAGAACAATAGAATTTTTACTTGTTAGAAAATCGAGAAAAGAAATCTTTTTGAATAAAGTGCTTACTGGTTTTATTGCGCTGAGTGTTATCCTAATAATCGCTGGCCTACTGCCATTGGTTTATTCATTTTTGCTTAGAAAGGATTATATTTACGAAACAGGGTTAAAATTTGCATTTCAATCATATTTTGCAGGTTTACTTTGGTATGGCATCGGTATATTTTTCTCAGTTCTATTCAATGATCAAGTAAAACCACTCCTTGCGGGTTTGGGGACACTTGCCATCACTACTGTGGCAGGTCTACTGAAACCATTGAAGTTTTTAAATACATTTTCATATGCACTTGGTACAAACATTTTCCAAAAAAATTTCATAGATTTTAAATACACAATTTGTGCTATAATATTCACAATAGTATCTTTCATCTTTGCCTATATTATTTTCAATAAAAAAGAGGCATAATTCACAAAGGAGGTGCCATGTATGATAGTTGTAACGACTGATTTTGTTCCAGGCTATGAAATCGTTGAAACGTTAGGAATTGTTACAGGTAGTATAGTTAATTCAAAGCACCTGGGTAAAGATATAGCAGCTGCATTTAAGACTTTGGCAGGTGGTGAGATAAAAAGTTATACGGAATTGTTAGTTGAGAGTAGAAACATCGCATTGAAACGCATGATAGATGAAGCTGAAAAACTCGGTGCTGATGCAATTATCGGCCTCAGGTTTGGTTCATCGTCTGTAATGCAAAGCGCTGCAGAAATTCTTGCATACGGGACGGCGGTAAAATTGAGAAAATTATCTGAGTGAGTAGCAAATAATTAAAGGAGCGATTGAATGTGCCAAGTACTTTATTGGAAAAAGAATTAATTGAGGCTATAGCAAAGACTTATGGTACACCAGTTTATGTTTATTCGCGTGAAGAGATTTTGAAGAGAATAAGTACCGTTAAGTATGTTTTCAGCAGCGTAAATCTTTTCCCGACATTTGCATGCAAAGCAAATAATAATCCAAGGATTATAGAAATATTTAAAGACAACGGTTTTGGTGCTGATATAGTATCCATTGGTGAGTATCATGCTTGTAAGTTAGCAGATGTAGATGACAAAAAAATTGTTTGGAATGGAAATGGTAAAACTAGAAAAGAAATAGAAATACTTTCAAAAAAAGTAGGGTATGTAAATATAGATTCTGAAGAAGAATACGAAATTTGGTCAGAAATAGATAGCAGTGCGGAGTTTTTTCTGCGTGTAAATCCTGACGTCGATGCAAAGACACATCCGCATATATCGACAGGTTTGAAAAAAAGCAAATTTGGTATACAAACTGATGAAATTGATAGAATACTATCAAAGAAGAGACTGAACATTTCTGGATTCCATGTTCATATAGGTTCTCAGATAACTGATGTTGAACCTTTTGAAGAAGCTATTTCCAAAGTTGTTGATTTGTCTAAAAAATACGGATTTTCAAAAATTAACATAGGTGGTGGCTGGGGAATAAAATACAAAGATAAGGAATTGGACATTTTAGAATATAAAGAGAGAATTGTGCCTTATTTAAAAGATTTCAAAATGGTGATTCTCGAGCTTGGGAGATATCTGATTGCTCCAGCCGGGTTACTTGTTTTAAAAGTGGAATATGTGAAAAAAACTCGGCACAAAACCTTTGTAGTTTTAGACGGAGGAATGAATGTACTTATGAGACCAGCAATGTACAATGCTTATCATGAAATAAATGTATTAGATCCAGAAAGCAGTGAAAAATATATCATTGATGTAGTCGGTCCACTTTGTGAATCAGGAGATATTATCGCTTTCGAAAGGAATTTGGAAATACCGAAAGTTGGAAGTTACGTAATTGTTCGAGACGTAGGTGCTTATGGTTATTCCATGTCAAACAATTACAACTCTATGCCAAGACCTGCAGAAGTGATTGTGTACGAGGAAAACGGAAAATACGACTTCAGATTAATAAGAAGAAGAGAAGAAATTGAAGAAATGTTTAAAACAATAGTTTGAAAATTGTTGGAAAAAATTTAAAGAAAATTTATGTGAAAATTGAAAAATACCCATTGACAAACCAATAACCTTATGGCAAAATATATCACGGTCAGCGATGAGTTGACAAGTAAGAAAGACGGGGACGTGGTGCAGCCTGGTTAGCACGCCGGTCTGTCACACCGGTGGCCGCGAGTTCAAATCTCGTCGTCCCCGCCAAATAAATGGTAAACAGGCGAGACATGATGTCTCGCCTGTTTTTGTATTTATCTTACAAATATATGAAAATATCTTACAAATATATGAAAAATCAGGAGGGAAGGGCATGAGAAGTGAACTTTACAATTGGAAATATAACTCACTTGCTCAAAAAATCAAACCTGTTCTTGAAAGAAAAGGCTTTGAAGTATATGTGGCAAATTCCACAGACGAGCTTTTATCAACTGTGAGCTCAATCATACCAGAAAAGTCTACGGTTACAAGTGGTGGTTCATTGAGCGTTAGTGAAAGCAGTGTTTTAGAACTACTCAAAAGTGGAAAATATAACTTTTTAGATAGGACAAACGCAAAAACACCTGAAGAAAAAAGAGAAATAGAATTAGCAGCTTTTCGTTCAGATTATTACGTTTGCAGTACAAACGCTATAACTGAGGATGGGAAGCTAATATTTCTTGATGGTAACGGTAATCGTGTAGCAGCAGTCATTTATGGTCCCAAAAATGTTTTATTGATTTCCAGTTTAAACAAAGTTGTAAAAGATATTGAAGAAGCACGTGAAAGATTAAGGTATATCTCTCCTATGAATTCGAAAAGATTAAATTTAAAAACCCCCTGTACCATCAACGGCCTTTGTCAAGATTGTTTGTCAAGCGACAGAATTTGTAATTATTTTGTTGTTGTGGAATCATCCTTGAGGCAACCAAAAAGAATAAAGATTATATTGACAACTTTTGAACTAGGTTTGTAACAACTTATTTTTTATGATAGTTGATTTAAAAATCATGTTATGGTAAAATTGTGAATTAGATAACAAACAAAACAGGGGGAATATTGGATGAAAATACCAAAACCAACTATAAAAAGATTAGGGCTTTACTATAGGTGCCTTAACAGATTTAAAGATGATGGTGTTAACTTTGTGTCTTCGCAAGATATTGCTGAAAGATTGAATATTAAACCTAGCCAAGTTAGAAAAGATCTGTCGTATTTCGGTGAGTTTGGCAAAAGAGGATTGGGATACAATGTCAAAAAGCTTCTTGGAGAGATAGCTGATATCATTGGTATAAATAAAGAATGGAATGTAGCTATTATAGGTGCTGGTAATCTCGGGACCGCATTAGCAAATTACCCTGGTTTGCCAAAGCACAAATTCAAAGTCGTAGCTATATTTGACAACGATAGAGAAAAAGTCGGTAAGAAAATCGCGGGAATTATCGTATATCATATGAGTGATTTGAAAGAATTAGTCGAAAAGATGAACATTGAAATGGCAGTTATCGCAGTTCCAGAAAGTGCCGCTCAATTAGTTGTGGAGCAAATCGAAGAAACCAGTATAAAAGGAATAGTTAACTTCTCACCTGTAAAATTGAGAACATCTTTACCTGTTGAAGATGTTGATATAACTCTTTCATTTGAAACTTTGTCGTATATGATAATCAACAGAATGCTTGGAAATGAAATAAATGAGTAAATAACATACAACTAAAATAAAAACAAACACCCCCGAGATGGTATATCAAAATTACCACGGGGGTGTTTTTCTTTGAATAATAAATAGCATCAATTAATTATTAACTACATTTGCTCCATCCACATTTTCTACAGCTTGTACATCCTTCTTGTTTTATAATACTATTTTTCGATAAACATGATGGACAATAAGTGTTACCATCTGCATCTATGTAATATCCTTCGCTCCATTGCAAACCATTTGCAGTAACGAATTTTTCTATTTCTTCAGCTGTTTTAATAGTTCCGTCGATGACAAATGTATCAATTTCTTCAGCTGGTTTTTCTCCCCAAAGTTCCACAAAATCGTCAACTGCAAGTTTAATTTCCTTTGCAAGCGCGGGTGTATATGTGCCTTTTACTTTTTTAAGTTGTTCTAGAATTTCTTCAGCTGAAACACCTGCTCTTAACGCAATAGAGCTAAGTCTTCCTATCGCTTCGGCAAGTTCTGTACCATTCGAGAGGAATATTTCAACTGCTTCACCGTTGTCGTCGAAGCTAACGGTTATATAAGTTGTGCCACTTTCTGCTTTAAATTTCCTTGTGACGCTTCTGAGCGTTTCTTTTCTCGGCTTTGGTCTAAGTTTATGTTTCTCATCCAATACGAAGAACTGTACTTTTGGAGCATCTTTTGTTTTAAGGTTTTTGGCAGAAGTGAGTACTTGAGTTTGCAATGATCCATCCCTGTATATCGTTAATCCACGGATATTTAGCTTCATCGCTTCGAGGTATATGTTCAGTACATCTTCTTCTGTTGCACTATTAGGCATGTTTATAGTTTTTGAAATGTTGTTGTCAACATATCTTTGGAATGCATCCTGCATAAGTAAATGATCCATTGGAGAAATGTCCATTGCAGTTACGAACACTTTCTTTATTTCTTCTGGAATTTCTGGAATGTCTTGCAGTGAACCTTTTTCAACTAATTTATCTTTTACTTTCCCAAGAATTTCTTTATCTAATTTAGATTCAAGGACTTTATTAATATAGAACAACGCTTCTTTTGTACCGTCGTGTTTGTTCATATACCTCACATAAGCAAGTAAGAAATTAGGTTCTAGTCCGCTGCTCGTGTCGGCTATATTCGAAATTGAACCAGTTGGGGCAATGGTCAACACCGCAACATTTCTCTTTCCTTTCTTGGATTCTTTAAACACTTCTTTTAATTCATTATCATATTTACTCATTCCCATAGCAAATGGTGCAAATCCTTCTTCTCTGTAATACCTGCTTTTTTCAAAAAGTGGAAAACTACCTTTTAATTGGGCTAGTTTATTTGATTCATCATGTCCATGTATTGCCATGTAAGCTGTCATATCTGCAGCAAATTGTCTACCTTCGTGACTGTTGTATGGAATATCCATCATGTAAAGAAGGTCAGCAAAACCCATTATCCCAAGCCCTATTCTTCTACTGTCTGTAACCGCTTTTCTTATTTTCTCGAGTGGGAATACATTGACATCTATAACGTCATCGAGGAATCTTACAGCGAGTCTTGTAGCTTGTGCGAAAGCTTCCCAATTGAATTCACCATTCATATAAAACTTGGCTACATCTATTGAGCCAAGATTGCAAGCTTCGTAAGGTGCAAGACCAATTTCACCGCATGGATTTGTGCTTTCAATTGTCATCTCTGGGTACATTGCGTAGTATTTATTCATTTCGCTTAAGAAAGCAAGTCCTGGATCTCCTGTTTTCCAAGCATTCTTTGCTATTTTATTTATCAATTCTCTAACTTTAACTCTCTTTGAACCATTGCATTTAGGATGTTTAAGTTCAATTTCACCATCTTCCATGTATAATTTAAGCAATTCTTGCCTATCCATAGTTATTCCAACAGATATATTGAAGAATTTAAGAACCTTTTCTCCGTCGTTTCCTTCTTTAGCAGTTATGAATTCTTCTATATCGGGATGGTCTATGTTAAGTATCCCCATCAAGGCCCCTCTGCGTCTGTATCCCTGTTCTACAACTCCAACAGCAGAATTGAAAACATGCATGAAAGATACTGGACCACTCGCTTGGCCATGAGTTCCAGCCACAAAGCTCCCTTTGGGTCTAAGTCTTGAAAAGTTACTACCAATTCCTCCGCCTGCTTTTGTAATTAATGCGTATTCTTTGACTGCTTCGAATATACCTTCTATACTGTCTTCTACAGGAACAACAAAACAAGCTGAAAGCATGTGTAAATGATTCCTGGAATTGTATATTTCCCAGTAATCTTCCAATGTCATATCATCAATGGATTTCCAAAGCAATTCGTGTCTAACTCCCATTCCCGCATTAAAAAGTGTAGGGCTATTTGGAATGAATATCCTTGATTTTAAGAAGTCAAAGAATGTAGATTCCCAAAATTTTACTTCGTCAAGTTGTTCAAAAGGCGATTTTTCCTTCAATTCTGGATTATTAACAAGTTCTGCGGTTGCGATAACTCTCGCAACACGTCTGCAAATATCATCCCAGCTCTTTTCTAAAAATTCACCACTCGGAGTTTTTAAAAAGTATCTTTCCGACAAAATTTTGTAAGCGTTCTTTGAAAGTTCAACATCCTTCCAATGCTCAATAACGCTGGTTAATGTGGAATACATAATATAACCTCCCCAAAAAAATTATTGAAATATTATGCATTAGGTTTCTCAGGCATTTCTCAGGAATTTCCGTTCTGAGATTATACCATATATAGTATAAAAAACAAAAATAACACAACTTATAGTTAAGTGAGATAGAAAGAGGAAGGTACAAATAATTGGTATCAATTACTTCTCAGTAGGAGTGTTTACAGTTTTTGGGTGGTTGACTAGGAAAGTTATCCTACTTATCGCATAAATTGTAACTATTATACCGGAAAAAACGTATGAATTTCTTACACCAATTTTATTACCTATAAGCCCAAGAAGAAATGTACCTGTTGGGGAACCACCTGTATTTATAAATGAATACAAAGACATAACTCTGCCTTTCATGTGATTTGGTGATAAAAGTTGTGTCCTGCTGTTTGTGATGTTGAAAAACGAAGATTGGCACGCGCCAATTATTAATGCTGCATAAGGTGTAAAAGTAGGATAAAAAGACGCTATTAATATGTTTACTCCTATAATCAACAGCAGAAGTTCTTCTCGAAGCTTTATTAATCTTTCCGGTGGTACAGCGCCTACGATGTTAGCTCCAATAAAAGCACCGAGTCCCATAAAGCCCATTATCAACCCGTAGCCAACAATGTCAGACTTAACAACACTTTTTACAAAAGCTTGCATAAGCATACCAAAAGGCATACCAAATAAAGAGTAAACACTTAATCCTGTTAACGTTAAACTAAGCGTGCGATCTTTTACAAGGTATTTCACACCCTCGAAAAGATCTTTGAAGAATTTGCCAAAAGAATTGTTTTTGGAATAACCAATTTTTTCTTCAGGAATTATCAACAGTACAACGAGAAGTGGAACAAATGATATGGCATTTATAACAAATCCCAATTGTAGTCCATAATATTTCACAATGAAACCAGCTATAGTTGGCCCAACCATCCTCGCAACGTTAAATATCATTGAGTGTAGTGCCAATGCATTTGGAAGTAATGATCTATCTACTATAGAAGAAATAAATGTATTGCGCGAAGGAAGGTAAAAACCACTTGTAACACCCATAGCGAAACTTAAAACAAGCAAAAACACAGGACTTAGTAAACCTTTCCAAACAAGATAAGCCATAATAAAAGCATTTACCGCATCTAAAAGTTGTGTATAGAACAATATGCTTTTTGCACCAAACCAATCTATAAGCACACCAGCAATAGGGGAGAAGAAAATAGAGGGGAAACCTTTAAGAAAAGCAATAAGTCCTATAAAGCCAGCTGCTTTGTCTTCTGAAAACAAACTAACAGCTACCCACCCTCTTAAAGTGGTATCAATCCAAGAACCTATTAATGATATACTCTGAGCTATCCAGAACTTTCTATAGTTTTTGTTCTTGAGAGACCTATACGGATTCATATACTTCGCCATACGAACTATTTTAACACTATTATGAATTTATGCAATAGTAAAATAAAAAGATTTAAAGAGATTAAATAAAAATTCTGCATTTATTCATGAATTTAAGCTTTTATTTATACCATATCAGATTTTGAAATGTATGGATATTTTGTTTTAATTGATGTGAATTGTACCGGTAACGTTACCAAAAAAGACTTTTAGGGAGGAGTATTTTATGCAAATTTACGGAGCTGATTATTATCCAGAGCATTGGGATGAGAGTTTTTGGAATAGGCATATAGAGATAATGAAAGAATATGGTATTGATTGGGTAAGAATAGGTGAATTTGCTTGGGCTGTTTTTGAACCGAAAGAAGGAGAATTTCATTTTGAACTTTTTGATAAGGCAATAAAGCTTCTCAAAGATAATGGGATAAATATTATTTTAGGAACTCCGACAGCAACACCACCAGCTTGGCTTATCAGAAAATTTCCTGAGATTCTCCCAAGGGATTATAATGGAAAAGTTAGAGAATTCGGAAGTAGAAGGCACTATTCGACAAATTCGAAAGTTTACAGGGAATATTCTGCACGCATTGTAGAAGAGTATGCAAAAAGATATGGTTCGATAGTAGATGCTTGGCAAATTGATAATGAATTCGGTTGTCACGGTACTACTTATTCCTTTACAGAAGATGATAGGAAGAAGTTTATTGAATGGCTTAAGGAAAAATACGGTACACTGGATAATTTGAATAAAGCATGGGGTACGGTGTTTTGGAGTCAAACTTACAGTGATTGGAATGAGATAGGATTTCCAATTAATACTCCAACTTTCGAGAATCCTCATCAGATGCTTGACATTTACAGATTTATGTCCGACAGCTCCATAGACTATATGAATATGCAAGTTGAAATCATTCGAAGATATTCAGATAAACCTATTACACATAATTTTATGGTTGATTTTATGGATATCGATTACAGGGAGATGGCTAAATACCTTGATTTTGTTTCTTGGGATAATTACATTGCAACAAAAGAATACGACCCTTTAAGACAATCTGCAAATCATGTTTTGATGCGATCGTTGAAAAAATCACCATTTCTTGTTATCGAACAACAACCCGGAAGGGTCAATTGGCGTGATGTGAATGAAAATTACCCAGGTGAGTATCTCAATATGTGGACAAAGCAGGGATATATAAACGGAGCACTTGGAGTTATGCCCTTTAGATTCGATCAAATTAGATTTGCAGCAGAACAGTATCACGGTGGATTGTTAGACTATGCTGGAAGACCCACAAAGAGATTGGAAATGTACAGTAAAGTAAAGAGTGAAACTCCTGGTATTGTTGAGTCAAAAAAAGAGGTGGCAGTATACTTTGATTACGAAAATGAATGGATTCACAGAATAAATCATGTAAACAGAAAGTTCAGATATTGGGATAATATAATTGAAATTTTCAAAGCGGTAAGAAAGTTGGGATATAACGTTGATTTCGTTTTTGCAGATGATGATCTGTCGGAATACCATACTCTCATTGTTCCTTATGCTTTCAAAATCGATAATGGGTTTGTTGAAAAAATAAAGTTGTTCAAAGGAAATGTCTATATGACTTGTATGTCGGGATTGAAAGATGAGAATAATTGGGTAGTCGAAAGAGCTCCACACATGTTAATTGATGAGTTTGGCGTTGAAGTAATGGATTTCGGTGCTATTGATAAGTCTAAAGCAAATATTTTGAATGCAGATTTTGAAGTAGATTATTGGATAGATGAGTTGAGAATTTACGATGGAAAGATTTTGGGGACTTTTGACAATGGAATGCCGCTGTTTGTTAAGAAGTCAAATAGGTACTATTTGGCGAGCGTGTTAAATGAAGCTGGATGGTTGAATATACTTTCAAGAACTCTTGAGCCAAAGTTCATAGGTAGCTATGTGGAATATTCCGAAGCAAAGAATGGAACATACATATTAAATCTTAAAAATGAGAGGAATAATATATTTATAGGAAGTCAAATTATCGAGTTAAATGCCTTTGAACTGAAAGTAATAAAATAAAAGCGAAAAAATACGGAAGAACGAGGTGAAAAAATTGAAAAAATTTGTAACTATTCGTGATATAGCACGTGAAGCTGGGGTGTCAATAAATACAGTTTCACGAGCTTTAAATGATAAGCCAGATATAAATGTTGAAACTAAAAAGAAGGTACTGGAAGTTGCGGATCGTTTAGGTTACATAAGGGACGCAACCGCCGTTTCGCTGCGTTACGGTTTGACACGCGTTATCGGTGTTATATTAGAAGATAGCTCAAATCCATTTTATTCCGAAGTCTTGAAAGGTATAGAAATGGCCGCCAAGAAGAAAAAATTCAACGTGATTTTCATGAACACAGAAAGAAGTTATGAATTAGAAAACGAAGCTATAAAAACTATGATTGGCAGGAGAGTAGATGGGATGATAATTTCGCCTACACAAGAAAAGTGCGACGATATAAAGCTTCTATCAGAAAAAGGGATACCTTTTGTCGTGCTTGGTGTTCACTTCGATGAGCTAGACGTCCCGGAAATATACACAGACGATGAAAAAGGTGGTTATCTCGCAACTAAGCATCTTATTGAAATTGGAAGAAGGAGAATATTGTTTTTGAATGGGTTTACTTATAAATCTGTCGCAAAAATGAGGTTAAATGGTTATAGAAAGGCACTTAAAGATTTTGGATTGGAATACGATGAATCTCTTGTCTATGAGATTGAAGAAGGATATGAGAGTGCGTACAACAAAGTAAAGGAACTATTGAAAAAAGGTATAAGTTTTGACAGTATTTTCTGTTTTAATGATGTCTTTGCGATAGGTGCAATTGGTGCTTTGAAAGAGAAAGGGATAAAGGTTCCACAAGATATTGCTGTTGTTGGGTATGATGACATATATTTTTCTAAGTTTATTTCCCCTTCACTTACAACAGTTAAAATTGACAAAATTTTGGAAGGCAAATTAGCATTTGAGATGCTCCACGGGATACTTACTAAGAAGATCGGAAAAAATGTTAAAAATGTATTAGATGTGGAATTGATTGTTAGGGAATCAACAATTGATAAAATAGGGGAGTGATAAAACAATGGGTATTTATATTTCATCTCTCAAAGATTTGCGCAAGGTAATTGGTTACAGAAAATATGAAGACTTTGAATGTATTGTTGAACTTGAAAAAATTCATCTTGGTTACAAAGTAAACGTGGAAGTTAATGGGATTGTAGATGAAGTAGAAATTTTTACTTTTCCAAAACCTGAAAGAATCTTTTTAAACAATTGGCAATCTTGGGGACCAGCAAGAGTTGTAAGCAAAGATTTCTCAATTGACTTTCCAAAAGAACTAATTCAAAAATTTGGGTTCAGTGCTTCCATTATGCCAGAGAAATACTTTAATTCACTTGTAAGTGATTATTTTATAGCTTCTGACAATTTTGTGATAGGTGCACTTCAGTCTAAAATCGGTCATCCGTTCTTTGAATTATCAAAAGATAGTATAAATGTTAAGTTAAAGTTCTTCGGTAAAAGTTTTGACGGTTGGACAAAGGTTGAATCGTTTGTAGTGTTGTACGAAAATCCAGATATCGCATTACCTTACTATGCGGATTTGGTGGCAAAAGAAAACAACGCTAATTACAAAAGATATAATCCAATAGGATGGTCAAGCTGGTACCAATATTTCTTGGATTATGATTACAATAAGATGATTTCAGATCTTGAGAAATCATATGGGTACGGTTACGAAGTCTTTCAAATAGATGATGCGTGGGAAAGAGATATAGGTGATTGGGAAGTAAATGAAAGATTTCCTTCACTCGAAGAAGTTGCAAGTAAGATTAAAGAGTACGGTTATACTCCTGGAGTATGGTTGGCACCTTTTAGTGTAGCCGAGACTTCGGATTTATTTAAAAACCATCCTGAATGGATTGTTAAAGATAACAATGGAAATCCGATAGTCGCCTATGAAAATTGGAATAAAAAAATTTACGCTCTGGACACAACTCATCCAGAAGCGCAAAAGTGGCTTTTGAATCTTTTTATCGATTTGAAAAGTAAAGGGTTTGATTATTTTAAAATCGATTTTCTCTTTGCTGGAGCTATACAAGGCAAACGTTACTTGAATGTCACTCCAGTGGAAGCTTACAGGATTGGTATGGAAACGATAAGAAAAGCTACAGGCGATTCTTTTGTCCTTGGTTGTGGTGCACCTTTATTACCAAGCATTGGATATGTTGATGGTATGAGAATAAGTGCGGATACAGCACCTTATTGGGATTTAAACGGACCTGATATTGGTTACCCAAATGCTTATTTCGCACTTAGAAATGTCATTACAAGATCCTTTATGAACAACGTTTGGTGGTGGAACGATCCAGACTGTTTGATGCTTAGAAAGGAAGAAACACAGCTTTCGGATAATCACAGACAACTTTATACGTACGTTTCTCTTTTGCTTGATAATATGATTATTCAAAGTGATAATCTCTCACTTAATATAGACAAAGAGCTTTGGAATGTTATTTTAGAGTACAAAAAATATGGTAGAAGGAAGTACAGGGTCGAGGGTTTAATGGAAGGTGTATACAAAATCACCAGCTGTGGTTTGAATGGTTGTGATAAGCTTACAATAGAAGATCTTGGAAATGCTAAGTACAAAATAGAATTCGATACCCCAAGAGTTAAATTATTTAAAAGTGTTGAGAAGAGAGAAGATGGAAGGACGTTTAATTACTATACGGAAGATAATACTGGTAAAGCAAAGGGTGATGTAAAATGATGGAAAGACGTTGGAATGTACTTACAGGGGAGTGGGTAATGGTTTCTGCGTTTACACAACAAAGGCCAACTAATCCGGTAAATTTCTGTCCATTATGCCCAGGAGGAGACGAATTTTCTGAACCGTACGACTTAGCTTCCTTTGACAATAGATTTCCATCGATGAAATTGAATGCTCCAGAAGTAAACTCCTTGAGTGAGCTTTTCAGAAAAGAAAAATCTAATGGTCAATGTGAGGTCGTTGTTTATACTATCGAACATGAAAGTTCGATGAGTCTTATGCCAGTCCACCAGATAGAGAAGCTTGTTGGAATGTGGGTTGATAGGTATTTAGATTTGGCTCAACATCCGTCCATTAAGTATGTATATATCTTCGAAAACAGGGGAAGAGAAGTTGGAGCGACACTACCACATCCTCACGGTCAATTGTACGCTTTCCCATTTATTCCAAAGAGAATAGAAGCAAAATTGAGTGCACTTTCTGAATATTACGATGAACATGGTAGATGTGGTGTTTGTGATGTGATTGAGGAAGAGTTAAAATTGAAAGAGAGGATAATATATGAAAATGATGCATTTATTGCGTTTGTTCCTTTCTATGCTCGTTGGCCTTACGAAGTTCATGTGTATCCAAAAATGCACGTTAGCTCAATTGTACAGTTAACAAATTTTGAAAGATACCTCTTGGCAAAAACCTTAAAAGTTGTTACAATGAAATATGATTTGTTGTTCCAACAGGCTTTTCCGTATATGATGATGCTTTTCCAAGCTCCTGTTAACGATATAAGATACGATCATGCGTTTCATTTCCATATAGAATTCAATCCAGTAAAGAGAGATAAAGACAAAATAAAGTGGATGGCAAGTGTTGAAACAGGAACGTGGGCGTTTATAAATCCAAAATTGCCTGAAGAAGCGGCAAGAGAATTAAAGAATGTGGAGGTTGAAGTATGAATGGAAAGATAGTTGTCTATTCACCTGGGAGAGCAAATTTAATTGGGGAACATACAGATTACAATAATGGTTTTATACTACCGTTTGCTATCAAACGATATGTGAAAATAGAGATTGAGCCATCAAAAAAATTCAGAGTGTTTTCCGAACAAATAAAAAAAGGAATAGAATTTAATACATTAGAAAAAACGAATTCTTGGGCAGACTACGTTATAGGTATGATTGTTAAACTTAAGGAACATGGTTACGATGTGAAGCCTTTTAATATGAAGATTGATTCGAACTTGCCGATGGGAGCAGGGCTTTCAAGTTCGGCTGCACTTGAAGTTGGGGCCGGTTACGCGATTTTATCGATGATGAATTACGATATAAATAGAGAAGAACTTGCAAAAATTGCGCATGAATGCGAAGTTGAGTTCGTTGGCGTTAGATGTGGGATTATGGATCAATACGCTGTAGCGTTGTCTAAAGAAAATCACGCGTTGTTTATAGACACTATGACGAGGGAATACAAATACATACCGTTCCATCTTGACAGTGCTAGGATTTACCTTGTAGATTCAGGTATAAAACACGAGTTAGGTTCTTCAGAGTACAACAAACGAAGAAAGCAATGCGAGCTTGCGCTTGAAGCGATGGGAAAAAAGAGTTTCAGAGAGGTAACAATGGATGATGTGGAAAAGTTAATCGAACCTGTACTAAAAAAACGCGCTTTGCATGTCATAACGGAGAATGAGAGAGTACTTAAAACACTTTCAGCTCTCGAAACGGAGAATTTACAACTTGTTGGTCGCTACCTTTATGAATCACACTACAGTTTGAAAGATAATTATGAAGTATCTTGTGAAGAGATAGACTTTATGATTGAACAATTTGAAGAGTACGCAGATATTTACGGTGCACGAATTGTTGGAGCGGGATTTGGTGGAAGTGTCATTGTTCTTGCAAATGAAAATTTTGAGAGAATATTCGAGAAAGTGTCGCAGAAATACACAACTAAGTTTGGAATTATTCCAAAGCTTTTGACTGTTGAGACAAGCGATGGAGTTTTCAGATTAGAGTAAGTTTTAATAAATTTCAATAAATTTTGGAGGTGTTTAGTCTCAAATGGTGTTTAATACAGATGTCGCAACTGAAGTAGTAAAATACGCGAGAATAGTTAGCGAAGCTGGATTTACTAAAGGGACTTGGGGAAATATTAGTGTTTGCTTTGGTGATTTTATATACATAACTCCATCTGGCTATCCTTATGATTTGCTCAAACCAGAAGATATAATTGTTGTCGATAAGCAAGGAAATAAGCTTTACGGAAGTTTGAAACCATCTTCTGAGTTGCCACTTCACATTGAGATATACAATAATAGGAAAGATATAAACGCTATAATCCACACTCATCCAGTGTATTCCACAGTTATTTCACTAACAGTTAGTGAAATTCCACCTATTGTTGAAGACGCAGTTATGATTCTTGGGGAAAGGTTAAGAGTATCCGAGTACGCTTTACCCGGAAGTTGGGAGTTGGCAAAAAATGCTTTTATCGCCCTTGGGCAAAATAATTGTGTCTTTTTGAGAAACCACGGATTGGTATGTGTAGGTGAAAACTTACATGAAGCATTTATTGCAACGCAAGTTGCAGAAAAAACTGCCCAGATTTACATTGAAGCATTAAAAATAGGAAAAGTGATTGAAATACCTCAAGAGCACGCAAAAGTTTTGAGGGAGAAATATTTAACTTCCTATAAGCAAAAGTAAATAACATGATGGAATTATGGAATGCTCAAGTTATGTCCGTTTTTTCTTAGCCAATCTCTGCATAATTTCCAATTTGGGAAGTGTCTTCCGACAACTTCCCAAAATTTTTTACTATGGTTCATCTCTACAGTGTGTGCTAATTCATGGATTATAACATAATCTATAACTTCAACTGGTGCCATTATGAGGCGCCAATTTAGAGATATCGTACCTTTTGAAGAGCAACTTCCCCATCTTGTTTTTGTGTCTTTTATCTTAACTCTAGCAAATTTAAAACCATTTTTATACGCAATGTATTTCGTTCTTTCAGGGATATATTCTTCTGCTTTTTTTCTCAGTAATCTATTCAAAAGCACATCGGCATAGTCGATGTATCTTTTGTTAATCTTTATTTCGTGTTCCTCAAATCGAATTGGTACTTCAAGAGACTCAGTGGATGTAACTGGAATTTTCTTGCCCAAATAGGCAATATAATACTCTCCTAAGGATATTTTCTCTATTAGCTCTTCTTTTTGCCTTACTTCTTTTTCCAATATATCATATATTTTTGCGCCGTGTTGTGTTAAGAGAGACTTTATCTGTTTATCACTTGTTTGGCTGGGAACAAATATCTTCACAGTGCCTTTATTTACAAGCACTTTGATGCTTTTTCTATTCGAATGCCTTACAATTGTACATTTAATTTCTTTATCGGATATTTTTACATATATTGTATCGGTTTTTTGCTTAAATTGATTGCTTCGAGCACTTTGCAGTCGTCTCATATTGTTCTCCTGTTAAATTGTGTTCATCAAATTTGATATTCAATTTTCTTTCGAGTTCTTCTCTAAGTTTTGTGTGGTCTGTCAAATGTATAAATTCAAAACCTAAGATTTCAGCTGTTTGAATATTCTCCAATCTATCGTCTACAAATAACGATTCTTGTGGAATTATGTTGTACCTTTCTATAAGTATTTCAAAAATTTCTTTATCTGGTTTTATTTGTTTTACATGGCTTGATATAACCATTCCATCGAACTTTTTGAAGAAATCGTACTTTCTGTAGACGTAAGCAAAGTTCATTTCGCTGAAATTAGAAAGTACGTATAGTTTGTAGCCCATTGCTTTTAAAGGTTCTAATAATTTTGTGTTATCTTTTATTTCTATGAGTAAATTAGTCACGTTTTCTTTCAGATGTTCGATAGGTATTTTGTATTCTGGGTGCTTGTATATAAACAAATTCCACAGCTCATGTTCATTTATTATACCTTTATCCATTAAGTTCCACTCTTTGGAGTTAAATATCACTCTTTCTAAGAACTCGGCAGTCTCTTTGCCAAATTTTTTAATCATATATTCGTATGGTTGCCAATCGATGAGAACTCTTCCCAAGTCAAAAACTACATTTTTTATGCGCCTAGTTTCCACATTAACACACCCTTTCAATATTTTTCATATTTTATTATACATTATCTTGTAAATTTAGCATACTGTGATTTTGTGTACTTTTGTGGTATAATTTTTTAAGAAAGAAGAAAATACTGGGCTTTTGAAAGAATTGGGGGAATAAAAAAGAATGCTACCATCATTGCCTTTATTAGAAGAAGGGAAAAGTTACTGTATAGTTGTGCACAATGTTTCCTACGGTATGCAAATTATTGAAAAAAGTATAGATGGTGGAATTGATAATACATTCATTGTCAAACCTGAAAATAACATAGGTATAGATGAAATAAGACAAGTTATAGATTTTTTAGATTTTCGATCGAATGATAAAGCAAAAATCGTTGTTGTATACGAAGCTGATAAAATGACGCAGGAAGCTGCTAATGCATTCTTAAAAACGCTCGAAGAACCTCCACAATACGCAAAAATAATTCTTGTAACTTCAAGATGGAGTTCAATTTTGCCGACTATTAAAAGCAGAGTCCAGAGAATAAATATACCTTTTCCAACTGAATGTCAAGAACTCCATGATTTTGAAAGACACATAGTTTTCTGGAATTACGATTTTTTTGAGCAAATTAAAGAGAAAAAATATTCTATAGTAAATGAAGAAGATTTATTTGATGAAGGTTTTAGTGATATAGATAAGATATTTACACTAAAATCTCTCATAGAAAAGTATCAAAATGCAAATTTGGATGAGTACGTTAAATTTGTGGCTAAAATATCGAAGATTAACAATATAACTTTCTTGAAGCTTTTTAGTAAAGTCGTTTCCTGGTTTATTTTTAAAAGTAAGTTAAGTGATGAAGAAAAATTAAAATATATAAAGATATGTGATGAAATCCAGAGTAGTAAAATCGCTAATTTCAACTATCAACTCACGTATTATGTTTTATTTATGGCACTCTTTGATTCACAAGAAAATAATGGAGGAGGAAAGATATGAGCTTTCAAGCTACAGTTTACGGTGTAGAGTTAATGCCAATGGGAAAAATAGTATATTACGGTGATAATGGTGAAGGATTCAAGTATGGTGATTATGCAATAGTTTTAAGTGAATTTGGAACGGATTATGGAAAAATACTCAGCGGACCAAAAGATATAAGTATTGACGATGTTGATTATGAAATAAAACAGATTATCAGAAAAGCTACAGACGAAGATTTAGATATAATTCGCGAGAACGAAGAAATTGCAAAGAAAGCAAGGGAAATAACTGTAGATCTTGTGAAAAAGCATAACCTTCCAATGAAAATACTGCAATCAAAGTATATATTCGATAGAAGCAAGCTAGTTATATATTTTAGTTCTAAAACACGCGTGGATTTTAGGGAGCTTGTTAAAGATATTGCAAAAGAGTTTAAAACACGTATTGAACTAAGGCAAGTTGGAGTTAGGGACGAAATGAAATTTATCAAGGGTTTAGGTTTGTGTGGTCTTAGAAGTTGCTGTTCTTATTTTCTCAGAGAATTTGATAGTATTACTTTAAAACATGCCAAAAGGCAGCAGATGATGATAAATACGTCAAAAATCACAGGTCCGTGTGGAAGACTTCTGTGCTGTTTAATGTACGAACACGATTTTTACATAGAGATGTTGGAAAATATTCCTGACGAAGGTTCGACAATATATTACGACGGAAAAATTGCAAAAGTTATAACTGTTAATGTGTTTTTATCAAAGGTTACTCTCCAGACCGACGATGGTGAAATGGTTGCGCTGCCATTTTCTTACTTTAAGGAGGGAGAAAATGCAGGAAATTGGAAAATTATTGATCATGGTAGGAGTAATGATTATTATAACGGGCTTGATGATATATCTGATATCGAAGATGAGTGATATAAAATGGTTACCAGGTGACATAGTTATAAAGAAGAAAAATTTTGTCTTTATTTTTCCAATAACAACTATGATAATTTTGAGTATTGTAATTACTGTCATAATAAATATAATTGGAAGATTTTTCAAATAATTTGTATATTTAATTGTTTAATTACCCAAACGTTTAGAGGGGGAGATACGATGTACATAGGTTTAGATCAAGGAACAACCAGCACAAGAGCTATTCTTTTTGACGAAAATTTTAACATGCTTCACGAAGCAAGAAGAGAATTTAAACAAATTTATCCAAAAGAAGGTTGGGTCGAACATAATCCTGAAGAAATATGGCAAACGGTTGTTGAAGTTCTTGAAGAATGTAAGAGAGTTGCCGAATCGAAAGGTGAAAAAATAAAAGCAATAGGTATAACAAATCAAAGGGAAACAATTGTTGCGTGGGATGAAGAAGAAAAAAGAACTTTATACAACGCTATTGTTTGGCAATGTAGAAGAACAGCTGAACGTTCAAGTGAATTAAGAAAGGATTTTGGGAAAGTAATAAAAGATAAAACAGGTTTAGTTGTTGATCCATACTTTTCAGCTACAAAGATTGAATGGCTTTTGAATAATGTTGAAGAGGTTAAAAGAGCTGCGGCGAAAGGAACACTGAGATTTGGTACGATTGATTCTTATTTAGCTTGGAAACTTACTGGTCAACATGTTACAGACTATTCAAATGCTTCGAGAACAATGCTTTTTAATATACATACGTTGGATTGGGATAATGAACTTTTAGAACTTTTTGGAGTTAAAAGGGAGTTTCTTCCTAAGTTAGTTGATACAGCTCAATACATTGGTGATACAAAAGATGGTATACCAGTTTCATCACTTGTTGGAGATCAACAATCCGCACTATTTGGGCAAACAGCTTTTGAAAAAGGTGATGTAAAATGTACTTTAGGTACAGGAAGTTTCATTTTGATGAATACTGGAGATCAGATAATAAATTCACAACATAATTTGCTTAGCACAGTTGGATGGAAAATAGGTAATGAAATTGTTTATGCATTAGAGGGTAGTGTTTTCATAACTGGAACTTTGGTAAATTATCTTATTAGGAACCTTGGTTTTGCCAAAGATAGTGCAGAGTTAACGGAACTTGCACTCCAGGTGGGAAATAACGGTGGTATTTATTTTGTTCCAGCATTCACCGGTTTGGGTGCACCTTATTGGGATCCTTACGCAAGGGGATTGATTATTGGATTAACACCTGGAACAGACAAAAGACATATAATATACGCCGCATTTGAAGGTATTGCATTCTCGGTAGGTCAACTCGTTGCTTTAATGGAAAAAGAAAGTGAGATATACATAAAAACTTTAAAAGTCGACGGAGGAGTTTCTAAGAATAATCTTATAATGCAAATTTTGTCCAATACGGTTAATACAGTTGTTGAAAGACCTGTAAATAGAGAAACAACCGCGCTTGGTGCAGCAACACTTGCAGCGATAGCTATGGGTTGGGTTGACAAAAATAAATTAAAAGAAATCAGGAAAATAGACAGAATATTCACACCAAAAGAAAATCGTGAGGAGGAATTCAATAAGTGGAAACAAGCGGTAAATCGTGCGTTGAACTGGGAATCTTAAACGAAGAAGAACTTATAAATTTAGGTAAAAGATTTGCAAGTTGTTTGGAAAATGGTGATATATTAATTCTTTCCGGTGAAATCGGAAGTGGGAAAACTACTTTTGTGCGAGGAATTGTTCATGGATTGGGCTGTAATCCAATAATGGTTACTAGTCCAACTTTTACTCTGATGAATGTGTATAGTTGTCATAAAACCGTTTATCATATTGATGCATACAGATTAAATAGTATCGATGAAGCTTTTTATATATTAGAGGCTGAACTTGAAGAAGATGATGGTATTTTTATAATTGAATGGGGCGAGACATTAAATCAATTCTTTAATGAAGAGACTATCAATATAAGATTTGAACATATTGATGAAAATCACAGAAAAGTTAGTTTATGTGTCTCGCAAGAGATATTGCAAAGATTGAGGAGGTGTTTATAATTGCCAAATAAGAATGATAATAAAGGGAAATATTCAAGGCTTGAAAAAGAAGCAAAAAAAGCAAGGGAAGAAAAAATCTCTATCCCTAACGTTTTGCCAGCAATAGCAATGAGAAGTAATATGGTTATTTTTCCAAATACAGTTGTACCATTTTACGTTGGACGTGAAATTTCCTTAATGGCTTTAGAGGAAGCCATGGAAAAGACTAATCAAATTGTTTTTGTCGTTAACCAAAAAGATCCTGCCGTTGAAACTCCCACAGAAAAGGATTTGTATAAAGTAGGTACAATAGTTAGAATAATACAAGTTGGAAAGTTACCAGATGAAACATTTAAAGTGCTTGTGGAAGGTATTGCACGTGCGAAATGGATAAAGAATGTTGGAGAAAAATTCTTTAAATTCGAAATAGAGATTCTACGCACGCGTTATGGTAAATCAAAGAGACTGATTGCTTTAATGAGAATGGTAAAAGAAGAACTCCACAAGTACGTGCAATATTCAAGAAAGATTCCTCCAGAAACGCTAATGTTACTTGAAGATGTTGATAACCCAGATGTCTTCGCTGATATAGCAGCTTCCTTATGCCCTGGAAATATAGAAGAAAAACAGCAATTACTTGAGATAGTGCACCCAGCTAATAGGCTTGAGAGGATTTTAGACATACTTGCAAGAGAAACTGAATTACTTGAGATTGAACAGCAGCTTGATCAAAAAGTAAAAGAAAGAATCGAAAAGTCACAACGTGAATATTATCTTAGAGAAAAGTTGAGAGTAATCCGAGATGAACTTGGTGGAGAAGAAGATATTGAGATAAAAGAATTAAAGGAGAAGATTGAAAATAATAATTATCCTGAATTTGTTAAAGAAAAAGCGAGAGCTGAAATTAACAGGCTTGAAAAAATGTCACCATACGCGCCAGAAGCGACTGTTGTAAGAACTTACTTAGATTGGATATTGAACTTACCTTGGCACGAAAAAACCGATGATACCGATGATATAAATTTTGCGGAAAAAGTATTAAACGAAGACCATTACGGTTTAGATGAACCAAAAAGGAGAATTTTAGAGTATCTTGCAACTAGAAAAGTGTCTCAAAAAGCCAAAGCTCCAATTATTTGTTTTGTTGGTCCTCCTGGTGTTGGTAAAACATCACTTGCGAAATCTATTGCTAGAGCAATGAATAGAAAATTTGGCCGAATGTCATTGGGCGGACTGAGAGATGAAGCTGAGATAAGAGGACACAGACGTACTTATGTTGGAGCTATGCCTGGTAGAATTATGCAACTCATAAGAAAACTCGGTGTTAAAAATCCAGTGATACTATTAGACGAGATAGATAAGATGGGCATAAGCTTCCAAGGAGATCCGGCATCTGCGCTTTTGGAAGTTCTAGATCCAGAACAAAATAAAGAGTTCGTTGACCATTACATTGAACTACCTTACGACCTTTCCGAGGTTTTATTCGTTACGACGGCGAATGTACTCTATACGATACCACCAGCGTTGCGCGATAGAATGGAAGTTATAGAAATATCGAGTTATACAGATGTTGAGAAATTCTATATAGCGAAAAATTACATAATTCCTAAAATTGAATCTGAATTCGTTGAAAAAGCCGATGAAATTTTCTCATTTAAAGATACAGCTATCAAGAAAATAATAAACGAGTACACTTTGGAACCTGGTGTGAGAGAACTCGAAAGGGAGATAAGGAGTGTTGTTAGAAAAGCTACGTTAGATGCTATAAAAACAGGTAAAAAAATTGTGATTAGCCCAGAAAAAGTTACTGAATACTTAGGACCAAGCAAAATTAAAGATGAAGACAAATTGGAAAAACCAATGATTGGTGTTACAACAGGGCTCGCTTGGACACCAAATGGAGGTACTACACTTTATATAGAATCCACGTTGATACCCGGTAACGGCGGACTTATAATAACCGGTCAACTTGGCGATGTGATGAAAGAATCCGTGCGTATTGCATTGAGTCTTGCACGCAAAATAGTTGGCGACGAATATGCTGAAAAGTTCACTAAGAACGATATCCATGTACACGTACCTGAAGGAGCTGTACCAAAAGACGGTCCTAGCGCTGGTGTAACTATAACAACGGCTTTAGTATCTGTTGTTAAAAATATACCTGTGAGAAATGATATAGCTATGACTGGAGAAATAACACTTAGGGGAAGAGTGCTACCTGTAGGCGGAATAAAAGAAAAAGTTATGGCAGCATATAGAAAAGGTATATACCATGTTATACTCCCAAAGAAAAATGAAGTTGATATTGAAAAAGTTCCTGAAGTGGTTAGAACAAAGATGAAATTTACATTTGTCGAAACGATAGAAGAAGTATTGGAGGTGGCACTTAATGAAGATAATTCCAAAGAAAGTAGAAAAGGTAGAACTCGTAAAGGTAATAGCAACACTAAATGATAAATTTCCTCATCCTCTTAACGGTGAATATGCCTTTGTTGGAAGGTCAAATGTCGGAAAATCGAGTTTGCTTAACGCACTTGTAGGTAAAAAAGTAGCGTTTGTAAGTAAAAATCCGGGTAAGACAAGCACAATAAATTACTTTTTGATTGATAACAGATTTTATTTTGTAGATTTACCTGGCTACGGTTATGCAAAAACATCGAAAAAAGACAGAGAACTTTGGAGAAAAGTTATAGAGAGATATTTTTCCGAACGTTCTTGGAATATGAAAGTAATGTTTTCGCTTATAGACTCGCGACATGAGCTGATGGAATCAGATGAACAGTTACTTGAATGGACTCAGATACTTGGAGTTAAGCCTGTTGTTTTGCTTACAAAAATAGATAAATTGAATAGTTCTGAGAGATTAAAACAAATCAAGTACTTTGAAAATATATTAAAAAGTTATGGTATAGAGAGAATCATTCCATGTTCCTCGTTGACTAAGGAAGGGCTAGATGAAGTGTGGAATGTTATATTTGAAACGCAAAATTATTAAAATTACTTCAATGTGTAAACTGATGATATTTATCGACATGATTAAGAATACTAATAATTGAAAGAAAGATTGGAGGTTTAGAACAAATGATAAAAAAAGAAATAGAAAGCATCTTGAAAAGTTTTTTAATGGAAACGGGATTTGAGTACGATTTTGTTGTTGAAATTCCAGAAGAACAGTTTGGTGATTTTTCTACCAACATAGCTCTCGTCGGGGCGAAGTATTTCAAAAAAGCTCCCAGAGACGTTGCAAAGTATTTTGTCGAAAAACTAAATGGTCATCCTATGTTTGATGAAATTACAATAGCCGGTCCCGGTTTTATAAATTTTAAAGTTTCAAAGTCGTTTTATAGAGACTTTTTAGATGGTTTTTTAAGAAATCCAAGAGAGATATGGAAGTTCAAAAACAAAGGGAAAATTATTTTAGAATACGGTAGCGCAAATCCAACTGGGCCTTTAACAGTAGGTCATGGAAGACAGATTGTCATCGGTGACGTACTTGGAAATATCTTAAGTTATATAGGATATGATGTAACCAAAGAAATGTATCTCAACGACGCTGGAAGACAAATAAAGTTACTTGCAAAGTCCGTATGGGCAAGATATCAACAGCTTTTAGGTAAAGATGAACCCATACCGGAAGACGGTTACAGAGGCAATTATGTAATTGACATTGCCAAAAAAGTTTTAAAAGATTATGGTGAAAAATTTGACGGCATTTGGGATGAGGAAGTTGAGGAAATATTTAGAAAATATGCTTTGGAAGATATAACAAAGATGTTTGAAACAACCCTTGAGAAAATCAATGCAAAGTTCGATAATGTTTATAGTGAGAAGAGTCTCATAGACGATGGCACAGTAAAAGAAGTACTAGATATACTAGAAAGTAAGGGTTTAATTTACGAAAATGAAGGGGCTATCTGGTTTAGAGTTTCAGATTTTGCAAATGACAACGATAAAGTTCTCATCAAAAGCGATGGGAGTTATACTTACTTTTTAACTGATATAGCTTACCACTATAAAAAATTCAAAAGAGGTTACGACTTAGCGATAGATATTTTTGGGAGTGACCATCATGGACATCTTCCACGTATGGAAGCTGCGATGAAGGCTTTGAATATCCCAGATGATTTTCTTGTTTTTGTTTTGCATCAATTTGTGACACTCAAACGCGGAAATGAAGTTGTTAAGATGAGTACAAGAGCTGGGGAATTCGTGACTGTAGATGAGCTCATCGATGAAGTTGGTAGAGATGCTACAAGGTATTTCTTTGCAATGGTAGATGTTAACACACATTTGAATTTTGACCTTGAGCTTGCAAAATCTCAAACAAACGAAAATCCAGTTTACTATGTTCAGTATGCGCACGCGAGAATCGCGAGTCTGTTTGAAAATGCAACAGTTAAAGGCCTAAAATTTAGTTTATTTGATAATATAGAATTACTTGAAAATGAAAGCGAAATGAGAATTATAAAATTAATTTCATCTTTTGATGATATACTTGAAAGGGTAAGAGACAAACTTTCGCCTCACTATTTGACAGATTACCTTGAAACCTTAGCTTCAGCGTTCCACAAATACTATTCAGAATACAAAATTGTAGATCAAGATAATCCCGAAATGACAAATGCAAGGCTGAATTTGGTATTTGCGGTTAAGATTATACTCTCTGAGGGGTTAAGATTACTCGGAGTGAGCACACCAGAAAAGATGTAAAATTTACTAGGTACGTTTAAAAGAGGTGAGGAAATGGAAATTCAACAACTTCTTTCCAAGTATATGTTGGAAATATCCAAAGTAAGAGACGAAAAATCGTTGTATACTGCAGTATCAGAAATCTTAAAAAAAATCGTCAGTTTTAGTGTTCTCAATGTTTTTAATCAAAATAATCTTGTTTTTTCAGAACCAGAAGGTCAACATATTGAAAAAGAAATTTTTTCAGATTATCTGCCATGGATTGAGCAAAGACTCTATCCTACATTTTTACCATTAGAAAATGGATACATTGGATTAATTCCTGTATTCAAAGCAAACAAACTACTTTCGACAATAGTGATTGAAACAACCGAAGAGCCAACTGCAGAAGTTGTTGATTATATTCAACTTCTTTCTTACCTTTCAGGAATTACACTTGAGAACCTTAGACTCATAGATTTCGTTGACAAGGCAAGGGAGTACTTTGAGAGCATCATTAACCTTTCAAACGATGGTATTGTTGTTTTAAATGAACTTAAAGAGATTGAGTTTACAAATAGTAAAGCTAAAGATAATTTAAAAGATAATACCGAACTTTTACGGGAAATAATTGATCGTATAGAAAATAATGAGGAATTTTTCGAAGTCGAAACTCACAAATCATTTTTCAGTATTTCTGTGAAACAAGTAAATCTTCTTGGAGAAAAAAAGGTACTTGTTAACATAAGAAACATAACTTCGGAAAAAGAAGTCCAAAAATTAAAAGAATTAGACAAAATAAAGACTAATTTTATTGCCAATATCTCCCACGAATTGAGAACCCCGCTTGCAGCAATAAAAGCATATGTTGAAACGATGTTGAATATGCCTATGAGCCAAGAAGAAATACATGAATTCCTCGATGTGGTTTACAGCCAATCAATCCGTTTAGAAGAATTGCTTAGTGACTTACTTGATTTTTCTCAACTTGAATCTCATACGATGAAAATTTTAAAAGAAAGCGTCAATATATGTGAAATAATTGAACACTCAATAGAAACTTTAGAAAATATGGCAAAGGAAAAAGATGTAACAGTCGAGTATAACTGCTCTAACTTAGAGATTAAATGTGATAGAAAGCGTATTGAGCAGGTAATAGTCAATCTTTTAAGCAATGCTATAAAATTTTCTGATCAAGCAAAAGAAAAAAGGTTTGTTAGGATAGACGTGTTAGATGAAGGAGAAATAGTAAAGATTATTGTTGAAGATAATGGAATTGGAATTCCGGAAAGCGCATTTGATAAAATATTTGAAAGGTTTTATAGAGTTGATAATGAACTAACGTACGCAGTTCCTGGTACAGGTCTTGGTTTAGCTATTGTTAAAGAAATTGTCGAACTTCATGAAGGAAATATATTGGTTGAATCTGAAGTTGGTAAATATACAAAATTTATCGTGACACTTCCAAAAAATTAAAATAACCTGTTGGGATGGTTGATGATGATAAAAGAAATGATATCTACTGTTACAGAAATTCCAACTCCTGACGTAATAGTACAACAAATAATATCAACGGCCTCTAATCCAAATGTAAGCGCAAAAGAATTTGAAAAAGTTATTTCTATGGATGTTGGGCTTTCAACAAAGATACTTAAATTAGTGAATTCAGCATACTACGCGTTACCAAGAAAAATAACAAAGCTTAGTGAGGCAATAGTTATAATTGGCTTTAAGACTGTGAGAAATCTTGCTTTAAGCGTTTTTACATACTCTGCTTTGCATTCGAAAACCACATTTGTAGATCATGATAAGCTTTGGTCACACTTTATGGCAACCGCTATATTTTCAGAACAAATCGCTAAAAGTATCGGGTATATGAACCGTGAAGAAGTTTTCCTTGCTGGATTAATACACGATGTTGGAAAACTTGCTGTAGACTTATTATTTCCAATGTATATTTTTGAACTTTCCAAAGTAAGTAGGGACCTTTCTAAGCCTATGTTTTTAATAGAATATGAAATTGGTGTGGATACACATATGGAGATTGGTGGAGAACTTTTACGTCATTGGAAATTTCCGGAAGAATATGTATCAATAGCCATTTTGCATGAAAAGCCTTCTTTAAATCCTGACTCACCTTACATAGAAATGTCTTGTATTGTACACCTTGCCAATGTTTTTTCAAATATATTTCTGCCAGGAAATTCTTTATCTTATGGTAAGCCGTATTTAGATCAAGTTGTTTTCAAAGTTTTAGGAATTAAACCGTCTCGATTAGAAACTATGTATCATGAGTTGGAAATAGTATTTAATAAATCTAAAGATTTAATCTTCGGAGGTGTTGAAGATGAAACAGGAGTACAAACTTAAGATGCTTGAATCTGAGATTAGAAAAGTATTATCGGAAGCCTTAATGGAAATGAAAGATCCAAATATAGATCCGATGAAATCTTTGATAACCATTTCGAGAGTGGAAGTGTCTAAAGATAAAAGATACGCAGATGTGTATGTGAGCGTTTTAGGAGATGAAGCGAAAAGAAAAGATGTAGTTAACTATTTCGAACAGAAAAAGGGGTACTTCAGGACCTATGTTGCAAAAAATATAAGGATGTATACGGCACCTGAATTGAGATTCAAGGAAGATAAAGGAATCGAAGCAACAGTTAGAATAGGGCAATTGTTAGACTCAATTAAAGAATCCCAAAAAGGAGACGATAATAAATAAGGGATATTCTATTCCATGGAGGGATTGTTATGGATAAAATAAGAAGCATAGGAGGAGCTGCATCAAATGATATTTCAGGAATACCACTTTTAAAAAACGAAAGAGAGAGTGTTGAAAATTTACCAATAAACGTAAGAACAACTCAAAAAGAAATTGCTAATAAACAAGAAGAAATTGATCTCTTCAAGGAAAATTTTGAGAAGTTGAAGAAAATATTTAGAGGGGAAGCAGAATTTAAAATCGACAAAGACACGAACATGGTGGTTATCAAGATAAAAGATCCCGATACAGGAGAAATCATACGCCAGATACCTCCTGAGCTTGCTGTGAAGCTTGCGAAAAATATTCAAGAGCTTTTGGGGGTTTTGATGGACGAAAGGGTGTGAGGCTATGGACCTTTCAAATATTGCCAATAACATAAATTACCGCTATCAATCTTCATCGCGCATGCAAATAGGCGGTGCGGTTAGTGGACTTGATACACAGTCGATTATAGAAAAGCTTCTGGAAGTTGAAGCGATACCTTTGAATAGATTGAATGATAAATATCTTCAGTACACAAATCTTCAGAAAGCATATCAGAAAGTCTCCGATAAAATAAGAGATTTTTACAATTATCTCGGAAATTTCTCTCTCCAATCCAATTTGATGCCAAAGACTGCCACAAGTACCTCAAATATCCTCACAGCCCAAGCAAGCGCAGTTGCTTCTGATGGTGTTTATAACATTAATGTTCTTTCTTTAGCCACAAACAGTACTTTTACTGGTGAATCGTTTGCTAAGCAATATAATCTAACAAGTTTAATAAGTGATATAGACACGAGGTATACACCATCAAATTCTACAGTGAAAATAAAAGTTGGTACAAATGAGACAACTGTTAATATAGATACAACAAACACTATTCAAGATGTTGTGGACTCTCTCCAATCAGCTTTTTCATCACTTGGTGCAACTGCAACAATCACATTCGATAGTTCGAGTGGAAAGTTGAATATACAATCTGATAAAGCATTCCAGATTTCAAATGTTAGTGGTAACTTTACTTTTCTTTTCAGGCTGAACGATGCATCATTAAAACAAGTTAGTGGTAGTTACGTACTTGAAAGTTCTGGAAACATAGGCGCTTACTCTTCGTACAAGACACTTGAAAACCTTGGAATCGCTTCAGATACTAATTTGGTTATCAATGGAAAGTCAATTTTACTCCAAAAAACAGATACAATCGCAAATGTGATTAAAAAAATAAACGATTCAGTATCGGATATAAACACCGTTTACGATGATAAAAATGGTAAGATAGTTTTAACAAGCAAAATGACAGGAGATAATTTAATAGATATATCAGGTGATTCATCTTTGCTTAATACACTTGGTTTTTCAACAGGCACGTTTGTCCTTGGCCAGATTGCTAAGTTAGATATAACAATTAACGGTTATACTAATTCCGTAGAATCGAAAAATAATAGTATCACTTACAATGGTATTACATTGAACCTTTCTGCAACTGGTAGTACAACGGTGACAGTTTCTACAGATAAAGAGAAAATAGTTGACCGAGTTCAAGAATTCGTTGACAAATGGAATGAATTAACGGACTTTTTATATACAAAACTTACTGAAAACAAAGTAACTGGTAAGAGTGAAGACAATATGACCGAAGATGAAAAACTACAAGGCTTACTTAAAAATGATTCGTTTTTAAGAAGGATATTCGATAAATTCAAATCGTTCTTAACCCAGAATGTAGGTGGTAAAACTTTAGCAGATCTTGGAATCACATCGGGTGATGAAGGAAAAAGTTTCACAAACACAATGAAAGGTAAAATAAATTTGGATAAAGATAAATTAAGAGAATTCATAGATAAGTATGGCACAGATTCTGTCTGGAATTTCTTTGGTAAGCTTGACGGTGATAAAGGATTAGCAATTAGGATAAAAGATTACTCTTATCAACTTACAAAGTTCAACGGTGATATAGATACTGTTGCCGGCGTCCAGGGAAGGTTAGAAAGGGAAAAGAGGATACTTTCTAAAAGAATGGTTACGATGATGGAATATTTGCAAAAGAAAGAACAAATGCTATGGGCAAAGTATTCTTCACTTGAGAGTGCTTTAGCAAAACTGTCAGCTCAAGGAGGTTTTTTAGCCCAAGCATTTGCTCAGAAGAAATAAGTTTCAGGTCTTTGAATTATATTTGTTCTTAAAAAAGTCACAACACTCAGTTAGAAAACATTGCTCGCATCTTGGTGATATAGGTTTGCAAATGTTTTTCCCGAATTCTACCATGGAACCATTTATCGGTCCCCACAATTGTGGGGACATTATTTTTTTTAATTCTTCCTCTGTTTGCTCAGGTGTTTTCGTTTTTACCCATCCGAGTCTGTTCGATATTCTATGAACATGTGTATCCACAGCTAAGGCTGCCTGCTCAAAACTTACATGTAAAACTATATTCGCAGTTTTTCTACCAACACCGGGTAATTCCAATAATTCCTCTAGTTTATTTGGTACAACGCCGTTGTACTTTTCAAGTAGAATTTTTGAAACAATTATAATTCTTTCTGCTTTTTCTCTGTACAAACCGGCTGGCTTTATCAATTCGTATAGTTCTTCAGGCTTAGCATTTGCTATTGATTCAACATTTGGATATTTTTCAAAGAGTTGTTTTGATGCTGCTTCTGTATTTTCGTCTCTACTTCTTTGGCTTAGGATTGTTGTTATCAGCACTTTGTAAGCATCTTTTTCGCAATGATCTCTCGGAAATCTTTCGATGATAATTTTTGCAAGAGTGTCTATGTTTTTACAATCAATTTTTTTAATGTTTTTATTATTTATTCTCATACCTTTCGATTATCCTCCTTGCTATTTTAACATCTTCATTCATTTGGGCTACTAGCTCACTTATATTTGAAAATTTCAATTCTGGTCTTAAAAATTCCAAAAATTCTACTCGGATTTCTTTACCATAAAGATCACCTGAAAAATCTAAAATATAAACTTCGTACTTTATTTTTTTCGTTTTTTCAACTGTTGGTCTGTACCCAACATTGATTAATCCATAGAATTGTTCAGGAACATAAACTTTAACCAGGTAGACACCAGCAAGAGGATCAATTAAAAAGTGCTCAGAGCGCTTTACATTTGCGGTTGGGAACCCTAATTTTCTGCCTATTTGTTTATCTTTATACACTACCCCATGAACAGAATAGTTTCTTCCTAGAAAATCTTTTGCTTTTGATACATCTCCTTTTTTTAAAAGTTCCCTTATATAACTACTACTGACTCTTATATTGTCAACTTTTACAGGCTCAACTACTTCTAAACAAATTTCTTTGTCTTTACATAATTTTTCCAAAAGTCTTATATCACCACTTCCATTTTTACCAAATTTAAAGTCATGACCAACCACAATTCCTTTGACACCTTGGGAAATTTTTTCGAAAAATTCTTCAGGTGATAAATGCTGTATTTTTGGTAATTCAAGAATTTCAGGTTCACCGTAAATTGAAAGCAATTCGATCCTATCTTCTACGGAAGTTATAAGTCCATCGAAATTACCAGTATAGTACTCCATTGGGTAAAGTATGGTATATATTTTAGAATCACTGTTTTCTCTTTCTGCACATTCTTTTAATTTTGATAGTATCTTTACGTGACCTCGATGGACACCATCAAAAACCCCAATTGTTATAAACAATTAACTCCCTCCTCAAACACTAAAGTTATTAATTCTTCAAAATCTTCTTGTCACTATCATATATGCGATTTGTGTGAATCTAAGATTTCTCTTGTCTTCACCCAGATTGAGTTTAATAAAGTATATCAAAGCAATTATTCTTAAAATAAAAGCTATCATAAACAATATATTGTAACCTGTTAGAAAACCAAATTCGATATCTTTTATAGCGCTGAGTACTTTACCACCGGAATAAGACGCTATAAGTGAAGCAAGTCCAGCTACAAAGGCATGTAATGATATGAAGTTTTCACTTGGTTCATCACTTATTTTCAATAAAAGTGTAAAGTAAGATAGGTTAATAGCACTCCAACCAAGCGCAGTAACAATAACATCTATAATAAGTAGGTATTTGTAATTTGAAGGCGTCATAAAGGAATATATCAGTGGTATAGCAAGTGCCAGGGTTATACCGTAACGTATCATATTTTTCTCTCCGACTTTTGTCGATATTTTTCCATAAAATGTGTAAAGAAACATTGCTAGTACAGAGTTTATAACATTCAAAAATCCAAGGTAAGAATAAGGTACTTTTAATTGCGAAACTTCGAAATAACTGAAGAATGGTCCTGCAAATTGGATAGCGAAGTTCCAAACAAAGACAAATCCAAGAAATCGGGCGAATTTTTTGTTTTTTAATGTTGAAAATACTGCCGAAATACCAAAATCAACTACTTTAGTCTCTGGAATAGAATGTAAGTAGAGAAGATAAGATGTATAAATGAATATTCCCGCCGATAGTGAATATATAATTAATAGTCCAACCTTTCGATCTAGAAACTGGAGAATGACGGAAAACAAAACCCAAGCAGTTAGACCTGCGAAAGTTGCTACAGTGTTTCTGAAACCAAAATACCTGTTTCTCTTTTCTTCCGGTACGATATTTTTCATTGCAGAAGTCCACAGATTTCCAACTATGCTATTTAGTATATTGAATACTATGAAAGGCAATACTATTATTTTGTAACTTTTTATTTCAAGTAACATTGAAATTGGAATTATTATAAAACTTGATCTTGCGATTAATGATGTCCAAAATATAGCCTTTCTTTTAGATGGTATCAACTTGTATATCATAGGTGTGAATAATTGAATTATTTGCGCTGTTGATGGCAAGACAGCAATTACAGATAAGACAACGGGACTAAATCCGTATTCCATAGCTAACGTAGAATATACAAAGCCCTGAGTTGCATTAAATGAAAATGTATAAAGTGCGCCTTCGAAGATGGATAATTTCATTGTTTTTTCGTACTTATCTGTCAATTTGCCCAACTCCTTGTTTTTTTCAAACATTCTATATATTATAATACTATCACTATTCTTGTTTTTAGTGAAGTATCAATAGTTAGGTTGTATTGAAAAAGCCTACTACGCTTCGTAGTAGGCTTTTTCGCTTTAAATTCTATTTGCATTACAAAAATCAAAATCATTTGAGTCCTGTTCTTGCAATACCTCTGACAAAGTATTTTTGTGTAAACAAGAATATTATAACTACTGGGAGTATACTAAATGTTGCTGCAGCCATTAGCATGTTATAGAGCGTACCTACTTCTGAGCTGAATGTTTGCAATCCGACAGTAAGTGTCCTATATTTTGGACTGTTAGTTACTATCAATACCCATAGGAACGAATTCCAACTTCCAACAAACTTTAAAAGTGCGCTTGTTACAACCACAGGCTTGCTTAATGGAACAACAATTTGCCATAGGTATCTCCAATGTGAGCATCCATCGATTTTGGCAGCGTCAAACAATTCACTTGGTAAGCTCAGAAAATGTTGTCTCATAAGGAATATGGAGAAAACACTCACGATCCACGGAATAATAAGCGCGTAATATGTATCAATCCATCCGAATTTTGTAACTGTTATAAAGTTTGGAACAAGTAAAACTTCTCCTGGTACCATCATCGTTGCAAGGAATATACTAAATAATATATTCTTCCCTGGAAAGTTCATCCAAGAAAATGCATACGCCGCCATTGCAGAAATTATAACTTCAAGAATCGTAGTTACAGTTGCTATGAAAATTGTGTTTATGTAGTATCTTCCAAATGGAGCGGATTTCCAAGCCAATACGTAATTTTGGAAAACGTTTTTGACTACGTCCGAGAATGAAAATTTAAGGTGTATATTTTTTATATTGTCATCCATAAAATACACTGGCGAAACATTCTTCATCACAATTTCAATGCTTTTTCCATCTTTTACGAGCACAGATTCAACAAATTCAGGAGCTCTAATAATTTTCCAAGCATTGATAGAACCTTCATAAGCCATTCTGAGATTTTGGAGTTTTATGATATTCAATGCTACTTCTTTTAATAAATTATCCGCGTTGTTTAGTTCTTCAGAAAATGCATCTAACTTGGCTTTCGCAGAACTAAAGGTCAAATCGAATCCTACAACACTTGAGACTTTGTTTAAAAAGTCTTCAAATGAATTTTTTAACTCTTCTTTTATATTTATCTGTCTTTCTGTAGCAATATTTACTATAGAATTAACAAGAGATTTTATATTAGCTAAATCAACACTATTTACACCGTATTTTCTTTCTATTTCTAAGTCTATTGATTTGGCAAATTCATCTATAAGATTATTCATACCATGTTTATCTACGAAAGATTTAATATCCTCAAAATCTTCTAAGTCTTTTATTTTTTCAAGGAGTAAAGCTTTTCGTTCTTCTTCTGTCATTGGTTGAGCAACGATATTTTCATCAACTTTTTTGTCTTGGATTTTCACAAAATAATCGTATGTGCTTAAGAAGAAATTTATATTGTCTAAGTAATTCAATAGAGAATTCTGAAGAGCGTTATTGTAGTTTTCAGATAATTCGTTTGAATTTTCGTAAACTAAGTTATAATTGGATATGATATTTCTAATTTCTTTTAATTCATCAATTGTCAAAATAACCTCATTTCCAGCTTTGTACTTTTGTATTTTTGTACTTAATTCTTGTAATTCTTTCATTTTCTTTTCCAAGAAGTTGGCAAATTTTTCTTTTTCGTTTTCATCTTGGATTCTATCAATACCAAAAGTAAGCATTGTATCTATACCATTTAGCAATGTTTCTACGTTGCCAGAAAGCCTCTCTATAAAATCCGTTCTTTTAAAAACAGGTGTCGCGCCGTAGATGTAGTTGAGAAGCACTTTTTCAAAAAAGCCTTCAGGATTGTTTTCAATTTCATCATCGATTGAAAAATCAGAAGGTATTTTTAAAGATTGTAAAAATTGTTTGTATTCTTCTTGATTAAGACTTAAAGTGTATGTACTACCTTTGAAAGGAATTGTTAATGTACCTCTGTAAAATGGATCATCATTGACGACGAGTACAAGTCCTTGAGTCTTTTTAGCAACAAATGTTAAAGCTTCTCTTAAACTGAGACCTTTTACAGATGATGTTGTCCCTGTTGATGGAACGACTTTAACATCACGTTGTGTGGAGAAAGATTTCGTTGACCACCTTGGTGGCCATGAATTTACTTCGGATGGTAATTTAAAAGATGTTACAAGCATCCAAGCAAATGGGGCTATCATCACAACTGTACCAAAGATAAGTAGTATGTAAATGAACAATTTTCTCAACTCTTTCATTTGTAGCCCCCCTTAACTTACGTATTCTACAACTTTATCGCCAACGCGGTATTGGATGAACGTGAAAACAAGTATAACCATGAACAAAAGATAAGCTGCTGCGCTGGCAATTCCCATTCTTTGTTGTCTATAAAATAAGTCAAACACGTAGTAAACCATCGTCATTCCACTGTTTCCGTAAGGACCTGGTAGGCCATCGTATAATATAAAAACTTCCTGGAAAACCTTAAATGCACCGATAACAGAGACTATAAGCAAGAAAAACGTAGTTGGTGATAAAAGTGGCCAAGTAATTTTGAAAAATTTCTGCACACTATTCGCTCCATCAACTTCAGCTGCTTCGTAATAAAAAGTATCTATGTTTTGCAAACCTGCTAAGAAAATCATTGCGTTATATCCCACACTCTTCCATATTGAAACTATACTTACCGTTGGAATCGTCCATTTTGCATCCTTCAACCATTTCACAGGTTGCATTCCCAATGTTGTTAAAAGATAATTCAAAAGGCCAACGTCATCGTTGTAAATCCACTTCCAAATGAGTCCAACAGCAACAGATGATGTGACAAAAGGAATAAAAAATGCTGTTCTGAAGAATGCCTTAAATTTAATTTCATTATTTAACAGTAAGGCTATCAAAAGAGCCAGAGTTAGTCCTATAGGAACGGTAAGAATAACATAATAAGTCGTGTTAACAAGAGCTTTGAAAAACAGATTTTTATTGGAAGCATCAAGTAAATAATCAATAATTCCGTAACTTTGTCCTTTAAAAAATGCTGAAAATTTGAACTCTGTTATTATGTAAAAAACGACACCTATTACAGAAGCAAGCCAGGCATGATCTTTCATGATTTGTTTATCAATAATTTTTGTCTTAAAGTTCGCTATAATTACTCCCCAAAAAATTAAATCTAATATTATAGCTAAAGTTAAAATAACGTTGTTCCTCACTATAAAATAAACAAATAAAGAGATGATTGACAATACAGTTCCAATTTCTATTTTTTTCTTTTTAAATACATTAATTACTCCAAAGATTGCGAAGACGAGTATTAATGAGATGGCTATATACATAAGGCTGTAAATAAGACCCATGTAAAATGGAAATTTTACAGGATAATCAAATTTTAGGATTTCTTTGTAATTTCCAAGACCATAAAAATAAGGATTTTTCATATTCCTGAAATCCCACTTAAAAAAGCTAAGTACAAAAGAAAAACCAACGGGCCAGAATGTAAATATAGACAGAACTATCATTGCAGGAAGTAAAAACAGGTAAGCTAAAAATCCTTCTTTGATCTTTTTAACATTGGCACTGGTCACTTTTTCACCCCCAATGATATTTTAAAAATTTAAATTATAGTATATATGCAGAAAGATTTTCGTCTTTAACTATTTCTCCAAGTTTCATAGTCACATAATTTTTGTCTATAATAATTTTGTTTGTATCAACTTCTGGTGCCTGGAACATTATGTCTTCGAGTAATTTTTCAACAACCGTATACAATCTTCTTGCTCCAATATTTTCCATCTTTTCGTTCAAATAATATGCGATCTTTGAAATTTCATCTATTGCATCTTGTGTAAATTCTAATTCAATCCCTTCAGTGTAAAGTAAAGCCTTGTATTGTTTCAATAGCGCGTTTTCCGGTTCTGTTAATATCCTTACAAAGTCTTCTTGTCTAAGTGGTTCAAGTTCAACTCTTATTGGAAATCTTCCTTGAAGTTCAGGAATTAAATCTGTTGGTTTTGTCATGTGAAATGCTCCAGCACCTATAAAAAGTATATAGTCGGTTTTAACTGGTCCATACTTTGTCGATACTGTTGTACCTTCTACTATTGGTAGCAGATCTCTTTGAACACCTTGCCTTGAGACATCTGGTCCGTGCGCTTGACTTCCTCCAGCGATTTTATCAAGCTCATCAATAAAAATTATTCCACGTTCTTGAGCAAGAACTAAAGCTTTTTGAATAACTTCATCCATATCGATTATTTTTTCTGATTCAATTGGTGTTAGTACCCTTCTTGCTTCAGAAATTTTCATTCTTCTTTTCTTTTTTTGCTTGGGAAGTAGATTACCAAGAAATTGGGAAAAATCTATACCCATATCTTCCATGTCTGGCATTCCTATAAAGCCTATACCTGGCTGATTTATTTCCACATCTATTTCTATCTCTAAATCTTCAATTTCTCCTTTTGCAAGCTTTTCCCTTAGTTCTGCTCTTTTTCTACGTACATCTTGGTCATCTGATTGTTCCTGTGCTGGTTGAAAACCAAAAATATTTGCAAATGGCACACTTTGCTTTTTCACTGGAACTAACGCGTCTAAAATTCTTTCTTCAACAAGGTTCTTAACCTTCGGTTCAACTTCCTTTATCTTTTCTTGCTTAACCATATTAACGGCAATTTCCACAAGGTCTCTAATCATAGAGTCAACGTTTTTCCCAACGTAACCAACTTCTGTAAATTTTGTAGCTTCAACCTTCAAAAATGGTGAACCGGAAATTTGCGCAAGCCTTCTTGCAATTTCCGTTTTTCCAACTCCCGTTGGACCTATCAGAAGAATATTCTTGGGTACAACTTCCTTCCTCCATTCTTCAGAGAGTCTTTGCCTTCTTATTCTATTTCTAATAGCTATTGCAACAGCTTTTTTCGCTTTATCTTGACCAATAATATATTTATTGAGCTCTTCTACTATTTGTCTCGGAGTTAACTCGTCAAAATTTGTAAGCATTTTAACACCTCCGTGTTTAGATTATCAACTCTTCGGTTGCAATATCAAGTTCCTTTTCTGGTGTAACATATGTTAATGACCACTGTCCTTTTATTAATTTCTCATATGCATTTTCTACATCTTTTTCTGTAACCTGTTTAATTCTTTCAATTATTTTGTCAATTGTTTTGACCTCCAAATCGTTTACCAAGTATTGGATATAGAGTGAAGTGAGAGCTGATGTACTTTCGGTTAGAAGTTCTAAAGAGCCTAATAGCCTTTTTTTACCATATTCAAATAGCTTCTTCGTCAAATTAAAGTTTTTAAGCAGAGAAAAGAGCTCTTTAAATAACTTTTCTGAATTTTCAACAGATGTTGCAGCGTATATTGAAAATACCCCCCATTCTTTTGATTGGATGTTTGTTGTGGATATGTCGTAAACAAGCCCTTTCTTCTCACGGATGTACTCAAATAATAAAGAACTCATGCCACTACTAAGTAAAGTGTTTAAAACCATCGCGGGATAAGCATATTCTTCATCTGTTAAAGGGATTCCTTCATGAGAAAATAAAAAGTGCATCTGTTGTGTCTCATTAAATTTGTCACAAACAATTCCTGTTTTTAGCTTTGACTTATGTTTTGCTGTTTTAAAACCGTCTTCTAAACTCAGCTCTTCTACCATTTTTAAGTCTTGTGGTTCAATGTATCCAGCTAATATTAATTTTACATTATAAGGTGTGTACATTTCATTGTGAAAATTTATAATATCGTTTAACGTGATATTTTTTATTGTCTCTTCCGTGCCAATTATAGATTTAGAGTGTGGCCCTTCTATTAAATTTTCAAAAAATTTGTTGAAAAGCCTTTGTTCAGGAATTTCCTGATCGGAATAGTATTCTTGGAGTATAATTTTTCTTTCCAATTCAACGTTTTTCTCTATAAAATCTGGTTCAAAAACAAGCTCTTTAAGTATTTGGAAAGCTGTTTTAAAGAATGTAGAAGGCACTTTCGCATAGTAAACAGTTGATTCTTTGTCTGTCCATGCATTTAATATTCCGCCAACTTGCTCGATTGGAAGCTTTATTTTTTTTAGGCTTCTCTTTTTTGTTTTTCTGAACACTGTGTGCTCTATAAAGTGAGATATACCGAGTAAATTGTCCGGTTCATAGACCGGACCAGTTCCAATGATAAATGCAATTGTCACTGAGCGAACCCCTGGTATTTCGTAGTAAAATATGTTTTCTGCTAATCTTTTTATCATATTACTCTTCCAACCTCCTAAATTGCAACCTTCCCGCATCGTCGATGTTTATAACTTCAACTTTTATTTTATCTCCAACTTTAAACGATGTGGGTTTTACATTCCCAAGTTTGCTTGAATGAACTAAACCTATTTTTCCGGGCATGATTTCAACAAATATACCGTAGTTTTCAACTCTCGTAACTTTTCCTGTGTACAAATCGCCAATTGATATGTCTCTAAACATATTTTGAATATATTCAACGGCTTCCTGTACTTTTTCGGCATCAACACCACTAACAGTTACTTTACCAGTGGAATCATCTAACGAAATTTCAACATCGAACATTTTAATTATCGATTTTATAGTTTTTCCACCAGGTCCAATGAGTTCTCCAGATCTTGTTGGATCTATGAAGAACCAACTAATTCTTGGTGCATAAGGAGAAAGTTCTTTCCTGGGTTCAGAAATAGTTTCATAAAGTTTATCTAGTATAAACATTCTGGCTTCATTAGCTTGGTACAATGCTTGTCTTAAAAGTTCTTCACTAACCCCAGAAACTTTACAGTCCATTTGGAATGCGGTAATACCATCTTTCGTACCTGCAACTTTGAAATCCATATCTCCCCAGTGGTCTTCAAGACCTATTATATCTGTTAATATAACTCCTTTGCCTTCTTCTAAGATTAGTCCCATCGCAACACCTGCAACATGTTTTTTAGTAGGTACACCAGCATCCATAAGCGCGAGCGAGGCTGAACAGACCGTTGCCATTGAGGAAGAACCGTTTGATTCAAGAATTTCTGAAACAACACGAATGACATATGGAAATTCGTCCTCTGGTGGAATTATCGCCTTAACCGCTCTTTCAGCAAGATGACCATGACCGATTTCCCTTCTACTTGGTCCTCTCAGCGGTTTGACTTCACCAGTTGAAAACGGCGGGAAATTATAGTGCAATATAAATCTCTTTGTACCTTCTTCAATTAAAGTATCGATTATTTGTTCTTCCGCAGGTGATCCCAATGTAACTATTCCTAAGCTTTGAGTTTCACCACGTGTGAAAAGCGAAGAACCATGAGTTCGTGGTAAAAGCCCGACTTCACAAGTAATTGGTCTTATATCTTTTGGACCTCTTCCGTCAGCCCTTAGCCCTCTTTCTATAATTATCTTTCGCATCAATTTTTTTGATATTTCATCGTATTTTTCCTTCAGAGGTATTGCGTATTCTTCTTGTTCTTCTTCAGGTATATTGTTATCTTCAAAGAATTTTTGAACAATACTTTCGTAATACTCATCAGCCATTTCCGCTCTTTCTTGTTTACCTCTAGCGAATATTCTCTTTTCAAGTTCCGTCATATCTATATATTCTACGAATTTTTCGACTAATTCAACATTGTACTTTGGTTCTGGGAGAGGCATTTTTTCAACATTAAATTCTTTAATTACCTCTTCCTGGAAAGCAACAATTTGTTTAATTGCTTCATGCGCTGTCATAAGTGCTTGAAGCATTTCTTCTTCAGTAACTTCCTTTGCTTCACCTTCGACCATCGTTATAGCATCTTTTGTACCAGCAACTACTATATCTATCTTACTTCTTTCCAATTGTTCTGCAGTTGGAAAAACGATAAATTGACCGTCAACGTATCCTATTTGAACACCGGCTACGATACCATCAAAAGGGACTCTTGAAATATTCAAAGCAAGCGAAGCGGCGGTAATTCCAAGCACATCAGTTGGACAATTGGGGTCAACGGAAAGGACAGTTACTATAACTTGAACTTCATTCCTTAAATTTTTTGGGAAAAGAGGTCTAATAGGCCTATCAATAAGTCTCGATGAAAGTATTCCACTTTCTGATGGTTTGCCTTCTCTTTTTACAAAGCCTCCAGGTATTTTTCCAGCAGCGTAAAATTTTTCCATAAACTCGACTGTTAAAGGAACAAAGTCTATTCCTTCAACAACATTATCTGAAACATTAACCGTTGCAAGAACAACACTATCACCAAACCTCGCCCATATTGAGCCTGCAGATTGTTTTGCTACTTTACCGTGCTGAAATAGCCATTCTCTCCCAAATAAATTTTTCCTCCACTCTTTCATACCTACACCTCCAAATTCTGTTTTACTTTAATATTAAGAGCTTTATCAAGATATTTTACCATATATTCCTAAATATTTGAATATGAATTTAAAAAGAAAGCAGCCAGCTTAATGCTGACTGCCAAAAATTAGTTTAAGTTTACCTAATTTTTTATAAAGAACTATTTTATCATTCCTTGGAAGCCCATAAATGCAAGTGAAAGTAAGGAAGCTATAATCATGGATATAGGAAGATTTTGGAAAGGTTTTGGAATGTCGTAAAGTTCCAAACGTTCCCTTATAGTTGCAAAGATTATCAATGCCAACAAAAATCCAAGTCCGGCTCCCAAAGCATTAAAAACCGCCTCGAGGAGGTTGTATTTCGAAAGGCTGTTAACGATTGCAATACCGAGAATGATACAGTTTGTTGTTATAAGTGGCAAGTATATTCCAAGTGCTTCGTAAAGTGTAGGATTATTTTTCTTTAAGAACGCTTCAACAAATTGAACAAACGTAGCTATAACAAGTATGAAAACAATTGTACGTAAAAATTCCAAATGCATTGATATTAAAACTAAATCTAAAGCCCAAGAAATCGCTGATGACATAACGAGAACGAATATAACCGCAATACCCATACCAAGAGCTGTTGAAACTCTTTTAGAAACACCTAAAAATGGACAAATTCCAAGAAACCTAACAAAGACATAGTTATTTATAAGCATTGCTGATAAAAGTATAAGGAATAATTTCATTTTGCCTCACCAACTTTCTGTGCTTGACCTGCTTGTTGTGCTGATTTTTTAGCTCTTTCTTCTTTTTTAATTGATATCGCTGCAAAAAGTGCCGCAAGCAACCCAAGTGTTAAGTAAGCACCTGGTGGGAGAATCATGACAAACATATTAAATGCTTTACCCCAAATTGTTATATCAAATATGGAACCATTACCAAGTAATTCTCTTATGCTTCCAAGAAGAGTTAAACTTAGTGTGAATCCAACACCCATTCCAAGTCCATCTAGCAGAGAATCTAAAACTCCATGTTTCGAGGCATAAGCTTCGGCTCTACCCATGATTATACAGTTGACAACTATGAGTGGAATAAAGAGACCAAGTGTTTTCCATAGATCGTAAGTAAATGCGTGCATGAGTAAATCAACAATCGTAACGAATGTTGCAATAACTGTTATAAATATAGGGATTCTTATTTTTTCTGGAACAGTTTTTCTTATTGAAGATATAACAACGTTTGACATAACAAGAACAGCTGTTGCGGCAAGTCCCATTCCAAATCCGTTTTTCGCACTTGTTGTTGTGGCAAGAGTAGGGCACATACCAAGTACCTGAACATATGTTGGATTATCTTTTATTATACCCTTTGTAAATTCAGAAATCTTAGAGGCCATTAATTGCCACCTCCTTGTGTGTATTTCTCTTTTAAGAATTTATACATAGCATTTATAGAATTTGCAACAGCTCGAGATGTTATTGTTGCACCAGTCATCACATCGGAAACTTTTGCAACGCCTTCCGTTTTTGCAGTTTCAGGATCTATAGTTTGTTTACCTGCGTCTTTATCTACTTTCAAACCATTCTTCAAACCTTCTTCAGGAATAGGATAAAACCTTGCTTGTATATTTCCATCTGCTATTTTTGCGCCAAGCCCTGGTGTCTCTTGCGAATAATCAAGGACTTTTATTTTGTAAAGTGAAAGTTCCCCATTTTCATATTTAAAAGCTGCCATTGTTAAAACTTTTCCACCGTACCCTACAGCGTTTCCAGTTAAAACATAGTATTTTACATTGTTTGACTCAAATTCGTAAACTGGTGAAATAACTGTTCCTACACCGTCAGAGTAAAGTTCTTTACCACTTTCTTGACGTTTTTCAATAACTAATTTTTTTATAGTATCGCTATCAACAATTTGATTGTTATTTTCATCAGTAAGCAAAAATTCCATAGATTTTATAACATTCGCAAGTTCGGCTTCTGCAATTCTTTGTTCTGTTATTTGGTAAACTAATGCAAGAGCTATTCCTGCTATTAAAGTGTAAAACATGAGAGTTAAGCTAAGTTTTAAGGTTTCTTTTTTCATGATTTTCGCCTCCCAAAGATTTTGGGTTGGGTGTATCTATCAATCATAGGTACCAAAGCATTCATAAGAAGTATGGACAAAGATACGCCCTCAGGATATCCACCAAAGTATCTAATTATCATTGTAAGTAAACCGCATCCTAAACCAAATATCGCTTGACCTTTTAGCGTCATAGGACTTGTAACCATGTCTGTTGCCATGAACAAAGCACCAAGCATTAGACCACCAGCAAAGAGATGAAATACTGGAGAACCGAATTTTTCAGGGTTAATTGCATAGAAAATAGAAGCCATCACTAAAACAGTGAGAATATAAGTAGCAGGAATAACAACTTTAATCCTTCCCCTAAGTACAAGGTAAATAAAACCAATGAGTAGGAGTATGGCACTTGTTTCACCTATACAACCACCTATATTTCCAAATATAAGATCTATATAGGATGTTGATTCCATAACTTTACTGAAACCTTGTAATTTTAAAATAGCAAGTGGTGTTGCAGTCGTTTGAACATCTGCGGAATACCATCCAGTAAATGATGTTATAGGTTTATACCATGTAGTCATTGCTGTTGGGAAAGATATAAGTAAGAAAACTCTTGCAGCTAAAGCTGGGTTGAATATATTTTGCCCTAAGCCACCAAATGCATGCTTAACGATTGCTATAGCAAACACTACACCAATAAGTAAAACCCACCATGGTGTCGCGGCACTAACGTTCAAAGCAAGTAGTAATCCAGTGACAGCAGCACTCCCATTTGGAGCAAAAGATTTATCTTTCCTAAGAACACGCATTATAAAAAGTTCAATCAGTTCAGCACTTACCATACCAATTACAGATAGTACTAACGCGTACAATCCGAAAAAGTAAGTTGCACCAATAACAGCAGGTACTAGTGCTATCAAAACATCTATCATTATCTTCCTTGTTGAATCTTCATTTCTCACATGTGGTGCGCTTGTTGTAAGAAGCTTCATTTTTTACCACCTCTCAATGTGCGGTAAACTTTTTTAGCAAGTTTTATTGACTTAACATGCTCAACATTCGCTGGACAGATGTAAGTACAAGAACCACATTCAATACAATCAAGTAACCCGATAGCAGCAGCTTCATCGTATTTCTTCTTTCTTGATAGTAAGTCAAGTAAGTACGGTTGCAAATTCATTGGACAGACATGTACACAGTAAGAACACCTAATACAGTTTGTTGATTCTCTTTTTTGTTCTGTTATGATCGTTAAACCATTATTTCCTTTTAATATAGGAGTATCAAGTGACGAAGCTGGAATTCCCATCATAGGTCCACCCATAAGTACTTTAACTTCCTGTAAACCTTCTACAAAACCGTTACCTAGTTTTTCTATAATCCATGAAATTGGCGTACCTATTCTAACCCACCAATTGCCTTTTTCTTTTACTCCCTCTCCAGTTAGCGTAAGCCCTCTTTCTATTAAAGGTTTTCCATCAACGACTGCTTCTTTTATAGCTAACATCGTACTAACATTTTGAACAACTACTCCAACATCTGAAGGAAGACCACCACTTGGTACTTCCCTTCCTGTTATAGCTTTTATGAGCTGTTTTTCAGCACCTTGAGGATACTTTGTTTTTAATGCCGCAACTTTGACATTTCCATTCCACTTTTTTTCCAATAATTCTATTGCATCTTTTTTGTTATTTTCTATACCAATGTAAACCTCTTTGACCCCTAAAATTTTCTTTGCTATTTCAATACCTATTAAAATTTCATCTGACATTTCCAGCATAACCCTGTGGTCAATTGTTAAGTATGGCTCACACTCGGCACCATTAATAATAAGTGTGTCAACAGGTTTTGGTGGATTAAGTTTAACGTGAGTTGGGAACATAGCTCCACCGAGTCCAACAATACCTGCTTTTTTGATATTATCTAGTAATTCCTCTTTCGTTGCAGATCGATAGTCTAATTTTGGCAGTAATTCCCAATCATCATCACTAGTTCGTTCAATTGTTACGGCATCAACAGCCATTCCATGTACGTTACTATTTACTTTTGCTATGCTTACCACTTTTCCGGTTACGGGAGAATGAACATATGCGGAAATAGCACCTTGAGGTTCACCAATGACTTGGCCTGTCTTAACCTCTTGACCAACTTCGACTATAGGCTTTGCAGGAGTGCCAGCATGTTGAGCCATAAAGACAACAACTTTTTCTGGAAGTGGTGCTTTTCGAATCTCTTCATGCTCTGTATATTTCTTTTCAGGTGGATGTACACCACCTTTAAAAGTTAGCAATTTCACCTACCACACCTCCCAAAATTAAGAAAATAGCTCATATTTAACTTTTGCTGGAAATAAAAATAGATAATAACTATCCATATTTTCACACGAATGCTAAATTATAACTACCATAATGATGTTAAATAAAGGTTAAAATTATTTTCTTTGACATAGAATATATAAATATAACTCAAAAAATGAATTTTTTAAGGAGTGATTGTACTACTAATATGTTAGCAATGTAATTAAAAAACTCAAAGTATGATTTTGTTGAATTATTTATATCCAAAAGTATTTATACAGAATAATAGAGATATTTGTCTTCGTATCTAAAAACAATTATGTTTTTTAATTCACCTTTGCTTTTCCTTATTTTTTCTATATCGTACAAAACAAAGAGTTTTTTTGAATTAGCTATTCTTATATTTTTTGCTATTCCAAGAGGGATATCTTTGTAATATGCATAGAATTTCAATTTAGATATATCATATTTCTCTCTCAAAGCTTTAACAGCGTTGAGTATTTTTTCTTTCTCCACATATTCACAAGGTAAATAAAAACAAAAAGATAAATTTCCCAAGAAATTTGATTTGAAAGATATATATTTTTTCAACAAGAGTTTTGTATTTTTGATTTTAATTTGCAAGATAATATTTGTTTCTATACTAGATATGCTTAATTTTTTCTCCAACAAGTCTATGTTAACTTCTTTTTTTTGAAAGTTAATTTTCTCTATAACATCAGAAAACTTTACAACTATTCTTTCTATGCCTTTGCTTTCAAAAGTTTCCTTGTTTGGAAAGTAAAGAGTTTCGATACTTTTCTTAAAATCACTCACAGAAAAATTTTTTATCATTGCATCAACATTTTGGAAAAGCGAATCTATTTTCAAATTATTTTTTGAGAGAGCAATTTCTTTTATATCAGGCGTAGTAAATGAAAATCCGCTAAAGTAAGGAACAATATTTATATCTAAAGAGCTTTGCTTAGAATCTAAATTTAAATCAATAAATTTATATTTAATAATTCCAAGCTCCATCTTCAAAGTTTCAATTATTTCTCTGGCGATTCGCATACGTATTCAAGCGCCCTTTCAATTCTATCGAAAGGCTCTATTATATCTATCTTAGTCGCAGTATCTGCTATTTTTTGAATGATGTTTTCATCGATTTTTGAGTTTTCTTGAAACGTCATTCTAATACTTGAATTATTAACGTTAATTATAGCTTCGTTATTTTCCTTCTTCTCAGGAACAATTTGCGGGAGAATCGTTAGCATAACAATACTTTTGTCAAATATCAAATTAGGATCGTTGACAAGAATTAGTTCTGGCCTATTTTCTAATTTTTGTACAAGTCCTTTTGCAATTATCTCTACATGGAGGAAATACTCTAAGGAATTTCCGTATATGATTTCCTGTAATTTGGTGGGAGTTATAGGCTCAGAGTACTTAAATTCGACTGGGATACCAAGATCGTTTATGACTAAGATACCTCCAATGTGTTTATTCTCTATCTTCTCAACTAATAAATATCCAATCATACTCTCACATCCAAGATATGTGAGTTATCTTTTGTTACTTTGTGAAAACTTTCAGATTCTTTTTTATTTTGCCGCGGTTGATATTCACCTTGGCTTTTTCCTTCGGTGGAACTTTGAGTGCGTTTTTGCTCGGTACTTCCAACATTTTTTGGCGCGTTTAATTCCTGCTGAGTCCTTCTTTGGACATTTTGAGCACTATTGGCTATAGCTGATTGTGCCATGTATTGTTGCAAACTTGTGATATGAGAACTTTCATGTCCCGCTTTTAGAATTATTGTTTGATTCTGAACTCCACTGATTGGTTCAGCCATCCTCATCACCTCTAAGTATTTTGCGGAGCTTACTAAGTATGACACCAAGAATTTGGGATACACGAGATTCGGTAACTCCAAGAACTTCCGCAATTTCCTTTAAAGATAGTTCGTGTTCAAATCTCATACTTAATATTATCTTTTCTTTTTCATCTAATTTATTTATCGCCTCAACTAATTGTTCATGAAGTATGGACTTCCAAGCATTTTCTTTAACGTTTTCTTCGCTTTTTATATCGATACTTCCATATGAGTTTTCATCTGATTCAAAGAGATATTGGTCAAGATTCAGACTTTGCTTTAAAGCAAGTTCCCTGTAAATCTCCTCAACTTCTTCTACATCTATTCCAAGAATTTCTGACATTTCCTCGTAAGTTGGTAATCTTTTATTTTGCTCATAAAAGTTCAAAAGTTCTCTATCAAATTTTTTGATATCCTGTCTTACATTCTTTGGCAAGTAATCAAGCTTTCTAAGGTAGTCAATCATAGCACCTTTCACTCTTGTGTAAGCAAATGTTTTAAAAGTTGCGCCATACCTTGGATCATACTTTTCAGCTGCTTGTAAAAGTGCTATAACACCTTCTTGAATAAGATCATCTATCTCAACGTTGTACGGTAAATTAATCTTTAAATCACGAGCAATTTTTGTTACCATTGGAATGTACTCTTGTATAACCATTTCCTTATTCAACATCAGATTTCAGAAACCTCCACAGCATCGCCTGTTTTAACTTTTCTAACCAAAAGTTTTCCTGTTTCTATATCATATTCGATACTTCTTGCTTTGTTACCACCAGTGTCTTCAGCAATGAGCTTTATACCATTTCTTTGTAAAGATTTTTTTACTGCCTCAACGTTTCTTGCACCAATATCCATTGCAGATTGGAACATGGAAGCTCCACCCGCTATCTTTGCCTCTAATCTATTTCTCTGGGCTCCCATTTTCAGTAATTCCTCAACTATTATATCCACACCTGTATCGGCGAATTTACCTGGAGTATTTGTCGGTTTACCTCCACTATCTGGTAACATGACATGTACCATTGCTCCAACCTTTGCAATAGGGTCTCTAACACAAACTCCTACACAAGACCCAAGACCAAGTGTTACCAAGATAGCGGGATTACTTTCTATTGCCCATTCTCCGATACCAATTATAACCTTTTTTTTCATTAATCTCACATCCCCAATGCCTTCAATAACTTTTCAAGTGATTCTACAGAAGGAACGAGTAACAAGTAACCTGTTAATTCTTTTTCAATTCCCTCTATTTTTACTAATGTTTCTATAAGCAGAATATTTTCTTCTCCTGCCAAAGCAAGTGGAAGAGATATTTCAGAAACAATAGCGCTTATCATATCAACAACAAGTTCAGGTGGTTCTGGATTTATAAATAAATTTGTAAACCCAGCTAATGCCGTAACATATGAACCGCACATTATGTTACCTATTTCTTTGAGCATGGAGCTTGTAAATTCATCAAGTTCAGTTACATCATTTATTTCCATTCCGGTAAGGACTTGAGCAATGATTTTCACAGTCTTCGGTTCGAAAATAAGAACTATTTCTCCAGTCATATCTTCCATAAGCTTCATTTTTATTGAACATACTGTTTCTTCTGGATTGTCAAACAAAAATGGTATTTTTGAAATTGGAACAATTTTTACCTGAGGTACCGATATATCAACTTTTTTATCTAACATCATTGAGAGAGCTGTTGCTGCATTTCCAGTACCAATATTTCCAACCTCTTTTATCGCATCAAGCTGGGTTTCGGTAAGTTTTTCTAACATATATCATTTCCTCCTCTCAATAGCGTCTATATATTCGTGAATTCTTATTTTCATCTGCCTTTAGCAGCACCTTGAACATTCTTTAATTTTAATTCTTGCTGGAATATAAATCTAACAAGGGCCTTTTCTAAATTCTGCGGAAGATCTAAAAATTGTACCCCGAAGACGTAACCATCTTCTACTTTTGAATCTTCTCTAACAATTTTTGATTTCTGTCTTTTCAGAATAAGCTCATCATTAAATTTCATGTCTATAAAAATTATGTCATTTACATTCAAATGTTTTTTAGTAACCATCAGTAATCCACCAGCACTCACATTTCTCGTTGTGAAAACAAAAGATTCCGCTTCGGGCTCTGTTGAGAGATAAAAACGTCCATCTAAGTAAAGAGGGATTCTGACGAATTTTCTCTTCTCAGTTTTTCTAACAACATCAGGAAAAGGAACAGGGAGTGCATATATATTATCTTTTTTAATTACACCTAATGAGACTGTCTGAAATTCATAAACCGAAGACCTCTCAAACACATTTACAGTGATCCTAACTCCTTTTGGAATAGGAACAAACCTTCCTTTGAAAGAAGGTATTGAAAGGAATAGTATTTTCCTATCCATATCTATATCTATTATATTACTTTTATAGGTTCCTTCCAGCTCTTTTACAAGAGTAATTATTACGTTAGCAGGCAAACCTATTTTTAATACCTTTGTAGCTTCAACAAGTTCAATGTAAGGCATTACAACAGCTCCCCAATGTTAAAGTATCTTAGATATAATTCGTTCCACTTTAGTGAAGGTTCAGGTATCCAAATACCATACCTATAATTTTCCTCTTCTTCGACAAACCACATTACTTTGCCATTCTCAGAGTGGTCACTTATAATAATTTCAATAGTCTCATTTAGATTTGGTTTGTAATCGGATAGTATTTGGCATCCATTTTCAGATATATCTATTATTATACCTTTAAAATTGTTGTATATTGAGCAATTTTCAAATGATGCATATCTTGGTTTAGTCCTTCTTTGCAAAATTCCAGCTTTTTCTATAGCAATATACACATACGTATTTTCCTCAACATTTAACAATTTTCCAACAAATGTGATTACATATCCCTCAACCGGAATATCCACACGCAAAACTTCCGGTATATTCGTAAATTTTATAAACGAAACGTAAAATTGTCGACCATTCAACTTTTTTAACTTTAATGCCACTTCTCCATCTTTAGTGAATCCTTTTAACACAGCACCAGATAGATTATTGTTCACGTACTCTTCAATAGTCATATCAAGCACCTCTGAACAATTTGATAAATTTATCAAATAGATTTTCGCGTTGTCTAGTACTTTGTGAAAGTTTTAATATATTCGACGCTATTCTTATCACAGAAAAAGTTGGTTGAATATTTCTGTACTTTTTTACAAATAGTTCTCTATCGTATACACTCTTCAAAACAAGCGGATGATCTTTTACAATAGTTACCGAAGATATTTTACTGTTGATAAATTTTTCTGTAACTTCTATAAATCTTTCTAAAAGTTTTGTTGCATCTTTCACATCCTGAACCATGTTTGCTACAACATGTATATTTTCACCTGTAACTCCTTTTACAGTTAAAAGCTTTATGATTGTATAAGTATTAACAACTGATGTAGGTTCGATAGTTGTTAAAACTACAAAATCTTGGACAAGTGATAAAAATGGCATGTAAAATTCTGAAAAACCCGGTGGCATGTCCATGATGACAATATCATAGCTATCTAGTAATTTAAGAAAATTTATAGCAAAGTCTCTTAATACTATCTCATTTGCTGTTATTATATCCCCAACATCTCCACCTAATGACACAAAATCTATTCCATATTTTGTTGGAGTAATTAAATTATCAATTGAACATTTATGATTTACAAAATCTTTCAATGTGTACTTCGGATGACTACCCAAAAGTATGTCAGCGTTTGTAAATCCAACATCAGCATCAAGAAGAAGAGTTTTTTTACCATATTCTAAAAAAACTGCGGAAAGGTTCGTGGCTAAAATTGTCTTTCCTACACCACCTTTTCCGCTTATGACAGCTATAATTTGACCACTTTTCAAACTGCTAGCTTGATTTTGCATATTTCAACACCTCTCGGGAAAGCAAGACAGCAAGCTCTCTGTTATTAGCTTCCAATATGTCATCAGGTACTCTCTGTCCATTCGTAATAAAAGCAATAGGCGCTTTCAAAAAATTCGGAACATTTACAAAGTGACCCAATGCCGATGTTTCGTCCATTTTTGAAAGGATAACATGCGTTGGGGAAATCATCGAAAATTTTGTAAGAACTTCTTTAACATCCTCACTTCTATACTGCATTCCAATTACCAAAAACGTGAAATCGGGGCTTACGATCTCAGACATTGCCTTTATTTCTGACATATGTAGGTCATTTTTTTGACTCCTACCAGCAGTATCAATTAAAATAACATCATAATCAGAAAGAGCTTCAACTTCAAGTTTTGCCTCTTTAGGTGTATATGCCACTCTTATGGGAACATCTAAAAGCATTGCATAAGTCTTGAGTTGATCAACAGCTGCTATCCTGTAAGTATCTAATGTTATAACCGCTACTCTTTTCTTTTCAGAAAGCTTCAATTTTGCAGCAAGTTTGGCAAGCGTTGTTGTTTTACCAACACCTGTTGGACCAGCGAATAACACTCTTCCTTTTAAGTCAGGAACAGACGTGTTTATGAAAGGTAAAAACATCTCAGATAATATCAATCTTGTATTTTCATTAGAAAAGTCTAATTCTTGATATTTCATCTTTGAGTACTCGATAAGCTTATCTGAGATTTCATCATCGATATCTTGTTTTTTAAGTGCTTTCCTGAAACTTTCAACCCATTGAGGTTCGTTTGTTCTCTGCGATGAAATCATTGATTTTAACTCTACCATCATTTTCTTAATTTCACTTATTTCTTCAACATTTTGAGAGTTATTTGCTTTACTCTTCGATAGTATCTCCTGGAGTTTGTAAATTTGACCTTTTTCCTCAGATTGTTGTTCTTTTTTATCTGATGCAGCTGCAGTAACTTCTATATAGGTTTTTGCACCTATTCCTAAAAAACCACCTTTTTTAATTTTCCTTGTACTAAGTATCACAGCATCTTTTCCAAGTTCAACTCTGATTTTTTCAAACGCCTCTTTAATATCAGTAACCACGTATTTTTTTACAATCATAACCTCACCACACCTTCAATTGAAAGGTTAATATCTTCCGGAATTTCTTCGAAAGAAATGATTGTTACTCCAGGAATAAACCGAACAACCATTCTAGAAATGTAAGGTCTAATTGTACCAGATACAACAAGTATTGGAATATACCCCTTTCTCATAAGTGCCTCCAACTCTATTGATATCTTTTCAATTAACTCTCTCATAATCTGAGGGTTTATGCTTATGTATTTTCCTTCTTCACTCTCCGAAATTGATTCTGTTAGAGTTTGTTCTAACTCACTGTCTAAAGCTATCGCGTGAATTTGTTTATCCATAGCAAGAAGCTTCGAAGCAATTTGCCTTTTTAAACCCCTTCTAACATACTCAACCAATGTTTCAACATCTCTTGCTTTGTCAGCATTATCAAGTATTAATTCAAATATGTAAGGTAAATTTCTTATGGAAACCCCTTCTCTAAGCAATTCTTGAAGCACTCTTTTCACAGCTGACGGTTTTATAACATTGAAAACATCATCAACAAGTTTATCGAACTTGTTTCTTAATCCATCAACAAGTAATTGGAATTCTCTATTCCCAAGGAGTTCAGGAGCGTATTTTCTAAGTATTTCTGTTACGTGTGTTGCAAAAACCGTTGGAGCGTCAACTACTGTAAAGCCTTTTTGTATTGCCTCATCTTTTTTACTCTCGTCTATCCAAAAAGCTTGCAAACCAAATGCAGGTTCTTTAACCTCTATACCAGCAATCCTTTCGGTAACAAAACCCGGGTTTATTGCAAGAAGACGATTTGGCACCAATTCGTATCTTGAAACTTCCGCTCCTCTTATAAAGATTGCATATTCATTAGGCTTTAAAATAACGCTATCTCTGACTCTTATAGGTGAAAGAACAAGTCCAAGTTCCTGAGCTAATTGTCTTCGTATCATTGTAAGCCTTTCTAACATATCGCCGCCTTGAGATAAATCAGCAAGTGGTAATAATCCGTATCCAATATTTATTTCAACAGTATCTGACTGTATCACTTCGGATACTTCTTCTGGTGTTGAAAGAATAGGTCCCGCTGGTACCGAAGGAGCAGGCCCCTGAACCATACCAGGAGCAGTACCAGCGCCAACTATCTGTGGCTGCTCTAACTCTTTTCCTCTGATTAATAAACCAACGGCTAAAAAAAGACCTCCGATTAGTAAACTTGTTAATGTTGGGAGCGGAGTTACTACTCCAAGGAACATTATAACGCTTCCAGTAAGTATTATAACCTTCTTTTCACCTGCTAATTCTTTAATTAGTTCCATTCCAAGGTTGTCTTCTGCTGCACTTCTGGAAACAATTATTCCAGTTGCTGTAGAGACCATAAGAGCTGGCAACTGACTTACAAGCCCATCACCTACGGTGTAAAGTAAAAACTTTTGAGCAGCATCTCCTATTCCCATTTTGTGCATAAGTATACCTATTATTATACCACCAAGGCTGTTGACAATTGTTATTATTATACTTGCTATAGCATCTCCACGAACAAATTTTGAAGCACCATCCATTGCACCGTAAAAGTCTGCTTCCCTTCTTATTTGTTCTCTTCTTCTTCGTGCCTCTTCTTCTGTAATAAGTCCTGCATTCAAATCTGCGTCAACACTCATCTGTTTACCAGGCATTGCATCTAATGTAAAACGTGCTGCAACTTCCGCAATACGTTCTGAACCTCTTGTTATGACTATAAATTGGATAATTACAAGAATCAAGAATACTACTATACCTACAACATAATTACCACCGACAACAAAGTTTCCAAATGTGAGAATTACTTTTCCACCGAATTTTGGTCCCTGAAGAAGTATTGCCCTTGTCGATGCGACGTTCAATGCCAATCTAAAAATTGTTATTATTAAAAGTAACGTTGGAAAAGAAGCAAGTTCAAGAGTATTCTTAATATACATTGTAGAAAAAAGCAACACAAGAGATATTGAAATATTGAGAAGCTGAAAAAAATCGAGTAAGAAATTTGGAATAGGAATAATCATTAAAAATATAATTGAAACTATTAACAGCGCAACAGCTATATCCGCCTTCATCAAATCACCTCTTAAAAAACCTAAAAAATTTTTGAACGATTTTTATGTATACGTTGTCTAAATGTATAGAAAGATGGGAAAAAACTAAAAATATGTACAAAAACCTAATTTTTACTACATTAAAAATAACTTAACACAATTGTATTTGGATATTATAAATTAAAGAGCTAATAATTTAACAAAAAAGTGATAAAATTATTCCAGAGAACCCCCTATCCCCCTTGAGATACACCCCCCACGGCTTTATGCGGGCAGAAAAAGCCCGCTTTTTTTATTACTTTCCAACACAAAAATTTGAAAAGATATTGTCCAGCAAGTCCTCTGTAAAATTTCTACCCATTAGTTCATCTAATTGTTCTAAACCATTTCTTATATCTATTGATATTATATCTAGTGGCATATTTTTTTTCAGAGCATTTATGGCTTTTATAATATTGTATTCGACGCGTTTAAGATATTCTAATTGTCTTTTTGACGTGACATGAGACAATTCGCCATCTTCTACTAAAACTTTAACAGATTCAAGTATCTTTTCTTCAAGCTCTCTCATTCCTCTACCAGTTTCAGCACTTATCACTACACTATTTCTCAAGAATACTATGTCTTTGTCTACTTTCTCAGCTATATCAATTTTATTCCAGACAGGTATGAAATTACAATCTTTGATTAAATTATATATATATTCATCTTCCTTAGTAAAACCGGTTGTTGCATCTAACAAAAACAGAACGACATCTGATTTTTTTGCTTCATTTAGAGCTTTTTCAATACCTATTTTTTCCACTTTATCTTCGGTCATTCTTATACCAGCGGTATCTGATATGATAAAATGGACGCCTTTTATCTTCAATTCACCTTTTATAACATCACGTGTTGTACCTGGCATATCCGTTACTATGGCACGATCTTCAACTAACAATCTGTTTAATAAAGTACTTTTACCGACGTTAGGTTTTCCGACTATTGCCATAGTTACACCAGTTGAAATATGTAAACCTTTATCGGCATGCTTAATCTTTTCTTTCAAAAAAGATTGAACATTTATAAGATCGTTAAGTATCTCTTCTTTGGGAACGTCTATGTCATCACCATAATCAATTGAAACTTCAATCTTTGACAAAACGTTTATTAAGCTGGAGCGTAAATACTCAATTTCATTTGAAAGTTTACCTTTCAGATTATCAAGAGCGAGTTTAAGACTCTTTTCGCTCTTTGCTTCAATTATTTGGAGTATAGATTCTGCTTTGATTAAATCAATTTTACCATTAAGAAATGCTCTTCTAGTAAATTCACCGTTTTCTGCAAGTCTTGCGCCAAGTTTTAATAGTGTATCTATAATTTTATTTGTTACAAGTATCCCACCGTGACAGTATATCTCTACCATGTCTTCTCCTGTGTAACTTCTTGGAGATTTAAAATAAACGAACATTATCTCATCTATAATTTCACCATTTTCATCGTAAAAATATCCATGATTAATTCTTCTTTCTTCCAATGTTTTTATGTTTATTTTTTTATTTTTTATTGTTTTTTCAGTTAATTCCAGACTTTTATTACCGCTTATTCTAATTATTGCTATAGCTCCGATTCCTGGTGGTGTTGAAAGTGCAACTATAGTATCTCTAGTATCTCTGTTCAAATTATCACCTCTCAAAATATTCATTAAACAATTCTCATTTTAGATTATATCATAATTTTCCACGATAAAAAAGATGGTCCTAGGTTAAGATTATTTTCCCAGGACCATCATTAAATCCATAAAAATTATTTAAACCATTGCGCAATTTGTTGCATTTTCAACGAAATTTCCTTGAGTTTAGTAAAACTACTAGATAAATCGCTAAATAGTTTTGTTAAACTTTCAAATTCATTATTGAAAGTTATAAGTTCTTGAGAAGATTTTACCACAGATTGCGATATTTCATCCATAATTTCTTCTATACTTCTAAAAGCTTCTGTGTTTTGACTAATCTGACTGCTTAATTGAGCACTCAAAGAACCAATATTTTGAATTTTTTCTATAACAGTGTAATAATTTGTCGAAAATTCGTTCTTTGCTTCATTGAGCTTTTTAAATTTATCCTGAGAGCTCACATAAAGTTCATCTAATTCTTTCAAATCATTTGTATACATATCCACTTCTTTTACAAGATTTTTCGATAAGCTATTTATTTCCACAGAAAGTTTCATTACCTCATCGGCAACTACTGCAAAACCTCTTCCTACCTCACCAGCTCTTGCAGCCTCAATTGCAGCATTTAACGCTAACAAATTCGTTTGTGAAGCCACATTCTGGATTTTTGTTATTGCATCTTTTATAGAAGAAAATTTATCGATTGTCCTTTTAACCGTTGAACTGAATTTTTCAAATATTTCAGAATTCGCATTTACTGAATCGTTCATTTCTTCTATCAAAACAACGTTTTTGAGTATTTCCGCCTGGGTATTTTCTATATCTTTAAGTAAATCGGTTAGTTGTAACGACATACTGTTCATATTCTCGACAGATTCTTCGACAGTATTTCCCAACATTATTATTTTATTTTTTATTTCGTCTACACTTTCTGTGTAACTTTGAGAAAATGCCTGGAATCTTGCTACTGCATCGCTTAGAGTCTCATTAATTTCAGTGATTTGTTCCACTTCGTAATTAAGCTCTATGGAACTCTTTTTCATATCATCTGCGTAATTTTTCAAATTTTCTGATAATCTTCTCAATGAGGAAATAATTCTTTGAAACTCTCCGGATGCTTTTATGTCCACATTTATAAGCTCACCATTTGAAAACTTTTCAATTATCTGAGCAGAGTTGAGTATCTCTTTTGAAATAGAGTTAACAAGTGGAATTGTGATAACAATAGCTATTATTAGTATAACAATGCCTATAATTATATTTGTAATTATAACTCTTCCTAGCTTTAAGTCTACTTTTACATCAATTTCGGGCAATTTAATCTCTGGTAAAGTGAATTTTTCAGGTTCAGGTATTTCAATTTCTGCTTTTACACTCTCTTTCTTTACACCTATTTCTAAATTTCCTACTGAATTGCCCATAACTGAAAAATCGTATTTTTAGCAAAGTAATCTTCGTTTCCTATACTAAATGAATATTTCTCCTCACTTGGTTCTTCTATCCCGATTGTTCTTTCACCGTTCTCATTAACCCTTGTTGTTGCAAATGCCTTTTGTTTAGTATACAAAGTTAATTCTGCATTTGTGAGTCTTTTTACTTCATCTAAAAAATTTTCTCCTAATTTACCAAACGCAACTATGAATCCGTTAATTGTGTTACCAAGTTGCGGATGCATAACCGGTTGAATAGATATCGAATACATATTTTTTTCACCAATGTATACGAAAGTATCTGTGTACGGATTCGAAGACGATAATATTTTTTCCATCCTATTTTTAAGTTCGTCAGCAAATTCAAAATTTTTGTATTCATTTCCAGAAAGACCAGGGGCTAACGAATAGGCATACTCAACTAAGTATCCTTGGTTTACTTTATAAAATGGCCTTATTTTCAATTTTGGCTCACTTTTATCAATCGTCCAAAGACCAATGTAATCAAAGATTCCTCTTTCAACATAGCTGTTTAGAAGCCCTCTTTTCCCTGCAACATCGAGATTTTTGTTGTTGGCTGCATTCACGACATCTTTTGAAGAGGCACTAACTTTAACTATATTCTCAATAAAAGATAACCTATCTTTAACAAGATTTTCCACTATATTTTTTATAGATTCCGTTTCTTTTTCAAGTGTGGAAAGGTATACATTTTCAAAGGCCTTGTCAACAGACTCTTTTTGTTTCTCAACGGAAGACTTCAATTTTTCGTTGTAACTTTCAATATGTTTAGTTAATTCATTCGAAAAAGAATCAAAAAATCCTTAAATATAACTTTTGGATCACCTATTTGTTTTTTAATGTCTTCTTCAACTCGTTTTGTCTCACCAGAAAGGTTGAATATTATGAATATAAGAGAAAGCGTTAGTGGAATCGTTACCAATAATATTTACAAAACAATGAGACGAGTTCTAATTGACATTTCCCGTCACCCTTTTTATTCTTGCTTTTACTTATATTCGTTTAACAACTTCCGAAAGTATCTTTGCTATCATTTTCCCGGTTCTATTAGCTACTTCAAGAACTTCTTCAGCTGTTAATGGTTTTAAATCATCAGGCACAGCTCTATCTGTAATTGCCGAAATTGCTAAAACTTTTGTGCCAGAGTGGGCTGCTGCGATAACTTCAGGAACTGTTGACATTCCAACTGCATCTGCGCCCATCCATCTAAGCATTCTTAATTCTGCTGGAGTTTCAAAGTTAGGTCCAGCAACTGCAACGTAAACTCCCTCATAAACAGGTATATCAAGTTCTTTCGCAACTTGCTTTGCAATTTCTCTGAGTGATTTATCGTAAGCGTTTGACATATCTGGGAATCTTGGTCCCCATTCTTCGATATTTGGACCAATAAGAGGATTATCTCCCATCATATTTATATGGTCAGAAATAATCATAGGTCTTCCAACTTCAAAGTCTGGATTCAAACCACCCGCAGCGTTTGTAAGGAAAAGGTATTTAACTCCCAATTGTTGCATGACTCGAACCCCGAACGTTACATCTCTCATATGATAACCTTCGTAATAATGAAATCTTCCATTCATTAGAACTACGTTTTTACCATTCAACTTTCCAAAAATTAACTCTCCTTTATGACCAGGTGCTGTTGAAATAGGAAATTCTGGTATGTCTTTATAAGAGACTCTAACAGGGTTTTCAACACTTTCAGCGATAACATGTAAGCCTGAACCAAGAACAATACAAATCTCTGGCAATTCTGAAATCTTGTTTTTAATGTAATCAGCTGCTTTTTTTACTCTTTCAACGTAAAGCTTGACATCTTCATTAACCATACATCCTGCCTCCTTTGTTTGTTTTAAGATTTGATGAAAAGTTCTTATTGCGTATCAATTATATGATATACCTTACATATTTTCTTAAGAATATACTTATAAAAATTGTTCCAACAAGAAGTAACGTAGATATAGCATTTATAACAGGGGAAATACCAAATCTAACCATGGAAAAGATTTGTAATGGTAATGTCGTTGAACCTGGCCCGGCGACAAAGAATGTTATGACGAAATCATCTATAGATAAAGTAAAAGCCATAAAGAATGCAGCTACAATACCAGGTAGTGCTATGGGTATTATAACTTTTCTGAGCGCGACAAAACTTGTTGCACCAAGATCGTAGGCAGCTTCTATAACGCTTTTATCAAAATCTTCTAATCTTGTCAAAATAATCATCATAGTGTAAGGAATCGAAAACGTCACGTGAGCTAAAAATATTGTGAATAAACTAAGCTGAAGCTTTATTGCGCTGAAAAATACTAAAAGTGAGACACCAATTATAATATCAGGTATGACAAATGGTATATAAGTGGTTGTCCAAAGAATTTTTTTGAATTTTTTCGAACCGAGATACATCGATATAGCTCCAAGCGTACCGATGATGGAAGAAATTAAACTCGCTGAAATTCCTACTATTAGCGAATTGAAAAAAGTCCTCCAAATATGTCTAGAAGATGTGAATAATTGGTAGTACCATTTTAAACTAAATCCAGTCCATTCTGGAGATTTGGAAGAGTTGAATGAGAAAATAACTAATATAAATATCGGAATATAGAAGAAAAGCAATATTAAAATAAGAACTAACCTAGCAAAACTACCTGGTTTCACGTTTTTCGCCTCCATACATGAAGAAAAGCACAGCAATTATAGTTATTACTAAAAGTATAGAGGATATCGCCGCAGCGGCTGGCCAATTTTTGGCAGTTGTTAATTGCCTTGCAATTTCATTACCAATCATTCTGGAATCTTTGCCTCCAACCAATTCTGGTACAGCGTAAGTCCCAAGTGAGGGTATAAAAACAAAAACAAAAGCAGATACTGTACCTTGCTTTATATTAGGCAATAAAACTTTGAAAAACACTTGTCTTTTTGTACAGCCAAGATCCATAGCCGCTTCAAAAATCTGTTTGTCGAGCCTTTCTATTGAAGAGTAAAGTGGAAGTATAGCAAAAGGAAGATAAGTGTAAACAAGAACAAGTATTACTGCGAAATTATTGTACATGAATTTTATAGGCGTTGAAATAAAGCCAATTTTTAAAAGGGTTTGGTTAATCAATCCGTTATTTCCTAATATAAATATCCATGCGTATATCCTTATAAGTGAATTTGTCCAAAATGGTATTATAACCAAAAGTAATAGAAAATTTTTCAATTTGCTGTAAGCTATGTAATAAGCAACAGGCACAGCAAGGATAATTGAAACAACAGAAGATGCAAAAGAAATCCAAACAGTTCTAAAGAATACAGTTAAATAATTAACGTTCAATATATCTTTATAACCTTGAAGTGAGAATCTGTGAACAATTCCACCTTGAAAATCCCTTGTGTAAAAACTGTAAGCGAGTATTACAAAGACAGGTATTACAAAAAACAAAACAAGCCACATAAAATAAAAATATCCATATTGCTGAAATTTTTTTAAAGTCCTGCTTGTTTTCAATCTTCTTCTACCTCCACTATGAAACTGTCATCCGGATTCCAATATAAAAACACTTCATCTTTCCATTGAATTATCTTTTCATCTAAAAGGTAGCTTACATGTTGTTTGTAAACTCTTAGTATAAAGCCATTGTCAGTTTTAACAAAGTATTTTGTTTGGTATCCCATGTATATCGTTTCATCTACAATTCCGTGGATAACATTCGTAAAGGAATCTTCCGACAACGTTGGTTTAGTGTGGGTTATCCTTATCTTTTCTGGTCTTAAAGTAACGAGTACGGAATCTCCTTCTTTTACCGGTTTATCTCTATAGCAAATTATTTCACCAAGTGATGGAAATTCTATTAGCACGTAATTCTCTGAGATTATATTTTTTACAATACCTTTCATAAGATTACTTTCACCTATAAACATCGCTACAAATGGGTCGGCTGGGCTTTCATAAATTTCGTATGGTGTACCGTATTGAACAATGATACCGTTATTCATTACAGCCACATGATCTGAAACACTTATTGCTTCTGATTGATCGTGAGTTACATATATAAAAGTGATGCCAACTTTGTCATGCAAATTATCAAGTTCGATGAGTAATTCTTGCCTTAATTTGGCATCAAGTGCACTAACTGGTTCATCTAACAGCAAAACTTTTGGTTCGTTAGCTAACGCTCTTGCCAACGAAACTCTTTGCTTCTGCCCTCCAGAAAGTTGGGATGGTTTCTTTCTGGCATGTTCTTCAAGTCTTACAAGGTTTAAAAGCCATTCTACTCTTTGCTTTATCTCATTTTCACCTAATTTTTTTAATCTTAAAGGAAAGGCTATGTTTTCATATACATTCAAATGGGGAAATAATGCATAACTCTGGAATATTGTGTTCACAGGTCTTAAATTTGGTGGAATATCGACTATACTCTTACCATCGAGAAGTACATCACCACTATCAACATCCTCAAAACCGGCGATTATTCTCAAAAGCGTCGTTTTACCACATCCTGATGGACCAAGGAGGGAAAAGAATTCGTTCTCCTTTATCTCAAGATTTATATTCTTTAAAACGTGAAAATCATCGTAAAACTTCTCAACTCCAGATATGGTAACACTACTTCCAGGCAATTTTAGTCACTCCCTAAAAGAATTTAAATCAATGCCTCAATAAAAACTTACAATCCAAACATGTAGAGCATAACTAAAAAGAATATTACAATAAAAACTATTGAAGTAGTTAAAAAAGCGTAAGATAAGGAAAAAGATGCAAGCAAATGAAAAACCAATGAAAGGACAAAGAAAATATTAGAATATCTCATTTTCAATGGAAGTATTTTAATTCCTATGTACACAAGAAGCAAAAAACCAACGATTATGAGTAATGCCTTCAGGGTAAACACCTCCGTGATTGTAAATTTATACTAATCACAAAAATAATCATAGAACTATATTTAAAAACTTTAATCTAATTTTGTTTGGCATAACTTCTAAACCAGATATAGAAGCATTATCTAAAGAAAAATTCAAATGGTGCGGAGGAAAAACGTTTAAAACCTTACTTATTAACATTCTTAAGGCAATTGCGTGCGAAACAATTATAACATTTTTATCATGAAATTGAATCTTTTTTTCTTCCAAAAATTCATACATTCTTTTCTGCACACTTTTAAGAGATTCCACGTTATCTATTTTAGAATCTAAATTATTTTGCCATTCGATAAATTCTTTATAATGAATTTTCAAAACATCTTTTATATTTTTCCCGTTCCAAAGAACGATTTCGCACTCTCTCAGCCTTTCATCAACAAGTATATTCTCAGTATCGTAACCTATCTTCAACGCTATCTCTTGGGCAGTTTGAATGGCTCTTTTCATGGGACTAGAATAAATAATGTCTATTTTAATATCGTTCATTTTAAAAAAATGACCTATTTTTCTCGCCTGCTCAATACCTTTCTTTGAAAGGTCAGTATCAACTACACCTTGCCAAAGTTGCTTCTCATTCCATTCAGTTACCGCATGTCTGATTAAGTATATCACTTATTTTTTGCTCCTTTCTAAATCCTTGTTTATAACAATTTTCATAGAAAAATTTTTGAAATTCTGATGATAATTCTTCCAATTTCCTTATTTTCATAACCTTATCTCTAAAATCACGGGCTCCTAGCATATTTTTTGTGTATCCTGCAACAAATTTTCTAAATACAACTGCACCGTAGTCTTTGTATTCATCGTATAAATATTCCAAATGTTTTAGAATAGTACATAATCTTTGCTCACAATTTGGTTCGCCTATTTCACTGAATATCCAAGGGTTACCGATACTTCCTCTTGCAACTATAACACCTGTTGCCCCGCTTTGTTCCATTGCATTTTTTATATCTTCTTTCGTATAAATATCACCACTTATATACAAAGGTACAAAGCCAGGATTATAAATTTTCCAAGTTGCCTTTCCTGAGTACATTTGTTTTGCCGTTCTTCCGTGAACAAATACTGCATCCACATTTTCTTCAAGTAAGATATTGTATATCTTCTCAAATTCGTCTTTTTCCCAACCTATACGGGTTTTCACGGTAAATCTTTTTAGGACCGAACGCATAGCCCTGACAACTTTTCTAAATTCTCCAAGATCTTTTAACAGTGCGCTTCCTGCACCTTTTTTTATCACTTTACTAACAGGACATCCGGCATTCAAATCTACCCATAGCCCTTTCTCTTGAACTATAGCCGCCGCTTCAGATAATTCTGCGTAATCTGAACCAAATAACTGTACACCAACTCTATCTTTTTCGTCTTGTCTTGGAAAGTAAATTTCATTTATTTTAACATTGATAATTACACTCTTAGCACTTATCATCTCAGTGAAGGCAAAGTACGCGCCATGTTGTAAGCACAATTTTCTAAACGGATAATCTGTTACACCAGCCATCGGCGCTAAGCCTATATTACCAGGTAAAAAATTAGCCTTACTCATTCCAATTTCCTCCATGACTTTTATGATGCATTAGATATGTGTTTGTCACATCTTCTAATATTTCGCCGTCCACAAATCCTATTATACTTTTCCCTTCAACAATGCGTTTTCTTATATCCGACGATGAAATTTCGATAAGTGGAAAATCTCTAAGCTCAATAACATTTGAATAAAGATTTCCGAGAATTTGTTGCCCTCTTTTATATAAGCTCCCATCTCGTGTTCGCGGATAAATAGCAAAAGTGGTGATATTCAGCAATTCTTCGTATTTGTACCACTTTTCTATGTTTCCAAGAGCATCTTCTCCGACTAAGATTATTGTATTTGAGTAATATTTTCTGAAGTACTCAACATTTTTAATAGCGTAATTTACACCAAAAATATGTTTTTCAAGGTCCCACAAAAATATTTGATTTTTCTTATAAGTATCAAAACATTTAAACGATTTCATCACCCACTCAAATCTTTTGTCAAAATCAATATCCACCACTTTATGTGGTGGGGTCTTTGTCGGAATTATGTAAAAATCTGCATTGAAATAGTCAAGAGCGTAAGAAAGTATCACTGTATGTCCTATATGTGGGGGATTAAAAGATCCACCAAAAATGACACATGTGTCACTCTTTGAAAATGAAGTCAACTCCTTCAACCCATACAGTATCTCCATCTTTCGCACCAGCTTTCTTCAACTTTTCATCAAGTCCGTTTTTCTGAAGAATGTCAAGCACATCCTCCAACATAAACTTGGCTTCCATTTTGTACTTTTCCAAGTAACTCTTTATATATTCACTTTCCACTATAAATTCGCCTTTGTCGTTCTTTAATATTTTAATGTCAACTCTATCCGGAAGAACAAGTCTTACAGGACTTGGTTTTTCAAATTCGATTTTCGTTATATCTATAGTTCCAACGTACATCTTCTTACTCTCTTTTATTATATCCCACATTGCGTATTTTAACTCATTTATTCCTTGACCAGTCACTGCAGAAATTAACAATATACCTTCACCAATTTCTTTTAAAAACCTATCTTTCACAGCATTTATTTCCTCTGGTGTGAGTAAATCTGATTTATTTCCCACGATTAATTCTCTCTTTTTTGCCAAATCTTTACTGAAGAATTCTAACTCTTTTCTTATATCAAAATAATCTTGAATAGGATCTCTTCCTTCACTTCCAGATACGTCGATTACATGTACGATAACACTACACCTTTCAACATGTTTTAAAAATACATTTCCCAGACCTTTACCTTCACTGGCACCTTTTATTAATCCAGGTATATCTGCAACTACAAAAGAAGTTTCCGGTGTACCATTTATAGAAACAACTCCTAAGTTTGGAACAAGTGTGGTAAATGGATAATTTGCAATTTTCGGTCTAGCATTGCTTATTTTAGATATAATAGAACTTTTACCCACATTCGGGTATCCTATTAATCCTACATCTGCTAGTAACTTCAATTCCAACTGAATATGCTTCTCTTCACCTTTTGCACCTTGTTCAGCAAATTTTGGCGCTTGGTTTGTTGAAGATTTAAAATGTGTATTTCCACGTCCACCTTTTCCACCACGTGCAACACAACAGTACTTTCCAGGTTCATCAAGATCTGCAATTATCTCCCCTGTATCATAATCTTTAACGATTGTTCCAACTGGTACTCTCAAAACTAGATCTGCACCGTTTTTACCATTTTGCTTTCTACTTCTACCATTTTGAGCGTTTTCGGCAAAGTATTTTTTCTTTTCAGTTAAGTGATACAAAGTAGATAATGTTGGGTCAGCAACTAAGAAAACGTAACCACCATCCCCACCATCTCCACCATCTGGACCACCAAATGGTATGTACTTTTCTCTTCTAAATGTAACTGCTCCATTGCCACCGTCACCTGCTTTAACGTATATATCCACCACATCTATAAATTCTATCCTTTCCATAATTCCAACTCCTTTTTTCAAAAATACGGGGACCCTCAAACTTAGGGTCCCCTGCACCTTCTTTTTCATAGACTTTACTACCTTTGGAGCCAGCGGAGGGACTCGAACCCTCAACCTGCGCATTACGAATGCGTCGCTCTACCGATTGAGCTACGCTGGCATAAGGAAAAAAATAATACAAGGTATATTTAAAAAAACTGGTGGCGGCGAAGGGACTCGAACCCTTGACACGATGATTATGAATCATCTGCTCTAGCCACTGAGCTACGCCGCCACTCCTAAACGCGATAATGATTTTATCATACTTGTTTTGAACTGTCAAGAATTAAATTTTCCTAAATTTTGTATATACTTTTACACATTTTTTGTGATATAATAATAAGCTCTAACAAAATCAAAAAATTAGAGGGAGGTCAAAAGTTATGAGTTTTAAAAGGTTTTCCTTTACTATTTTTTTAGCCTTTTTTATACTTACTTTATTAGTAACAGTCGGTTTTGCTGAAGAACTCAAGATATTTTATGGTAATTTACACTCACATACTTCATTTTCAGACGGAAGAGGTACTCCAGAAGAAGCTTATGATTATGCAAAAAAATATGGTGATTTTCTAGCCGTAACTGATCACTGTTATTTTTTGAAAATACCGGTTGACGGTCAGAAGAAGACAGTAATCACTCAACAGGCCGCACGAAATGCAACAGAACCAGGAAAATTCGTTGGTCTTCAAGGATTTGAATGGACAGCAGGTTCTGGTCACATCAACGTTTTTGAAACTATCGATTTTATAAGCAGGGATGAGAAAGGCGATTTAAAAGATTTTTACGAATGGATTGTAAAGTCCAAAAAACTTGCTCAGTTTAATCATCCGGGTATGACTTTTGGAAACTTTCAGAATTTTTGGTTTGTTCCAGAAGCTGATAAATATGTAAATTTAGTAGAAATTGGAAATGGAAACAGTACGAGCAATGATACAATATCCGAAGAAATGTACAGTAACTTTATACTTGCACTAAACCGAGGTTGGCATGTAAGCCCAACGGCAAATCAGGACAATCACAAGCAAAATTGGATAGGAGCTAACGATTCACGAACAGGTGTATTAGCTAAATCCTTGACATACGATGATATAATGGATGCGCTTTGGAATAGAAGAACTTTCGCAAGTGAAGATAAAAACGTTAAGTTATACGTTTTTGGAAATAATAGAATTATGGGAAGTATATTGTATGATTCAACACAGATTACGTTAGCTGTAAAATATGAAGATAAGAATGACCCTGTTGAGCAATTTTCTATAGTGACACAATCAAAAGTTTTTGAATTTAAGGAAGTAGTTGGCAAGGATTCATTTGAAATCACAAAAACTTTTGATGTATCAGATGGTTACGAATGGTATTTTGTTTATATACGTCAAAAAGATGGAAACGAAATTGTTTCAGCACCAATTTGGGTTGAGTCATCTGAACCTGTTAAAGCTAACTACGTAAGAATTGGACCCGAAAAACCAAGATACGGTCAGCAAGTTATAGTTAACTTTGATTTATACAATCAAAGTGAATCAGATGCTTCTGGGGAATTGAATATATATTTAAATGGCAATTTAATTTCATCCGAAAAAGTAAATCTCAAACCTTACGAGATCATTTACGATAAATCAATATCTCTAAACAATATTCCTATAGGTAATAACAAAATAGAATTTTACTTTAATAACAAGAATATACAATCTTCCTACTTTGAAGTACTTGAAGACTCAGGAGTAACAGTCCTAATTGATAGATTACACGAAAATGATATAAGTGAGAATTTTAAAAAATTTCTGAAAGATTTAGAGAATGAAGGTAATCAAGTTACCTATTCTGAAACTGTACTTGCTGGATACGAGAACGTAAACGCAGTTTTAATTTCTACTCCAAAGCTGGATGGATTAAGTTTCTTCAAGGATTTAACACCAGAAGAAGTAGAATGGCTTAACGAATTCAAAGGTGATGTGTACCTTATACGTGGTAGCGATGATGAATACTTTGAAATGTACAAATCTCTCCTGAAAAACGCCATAGTGATTGAAAGTATAGATGAGTTATACAAAATTTTCAATATAAACAAATCAAGTGAGGCTGAAAAGAAAAGTTTAAGTAAAACAGTTTTCATCGATCAAGGTCATTCAAACGATTATTACAAAGATAAGCTTACGCTTCTTGAAAAATATTTAAGAAGTATAGATTACAAAGTTGAGTACATAAACAAAATTGAAAAATTAGATGGAAGTTATCTTGTCATCATGAACGGCAAAGGTTACACCGATGAAGAAATTAAAAATATCGCCGATTTTTTAAAAATGGGCGGAACTCTTATAATTACTTCAAAAAGCGATTACCAAAATGGTGGAAATACGGAAGATTTGAATACGCTTTTAGATTATATCAATTCACCTGTTAGATTTAACGACGATCAAGTAATAGATGAAATCAACAATTACGGCGCAAATTTCAAAGTAATCGCTAATAACATTAGGTTTTATTCAGCTTGTTCATTAATTTTGTACGGTAAAGCTGATATATTAATATCATCTGATACTGCAAAAAGTATAGATTCTGATGGGAAAAACGATGCCGAAACTGTTGATAAGGTAATTCTCGCTGCTTCATTTAATTTTGTCAATGGTAAGGTAATTCTTTTGGGAAAGGCTATATTCTCTGACTATGATTTCACATTAAACGTAGATTTTATAAAGAGTTGTTTATTTAAATAATTGCACAACTATGCATTTACATAATTATGTTAGCTTTACATTCACGTATTCATGCGGGGAATAAATGCCCCGCTTTATTTTTTTTATTAGATATGGTATAATTGAATTGAAATTTTGGAGGTGAGCATATGTTTGATAGGTTTTCTGAACGATCTGCAAAGGTATTTGTAACCGCGCAAGAAGAAGCGAAAGATTTAGGTCATTCTTACGTTGGAACCGAGCACTTGTTGCTTGCAATTTTGAAATTGAATGATAAACCATTATCAACTATTCTTGAAAGATATGGTTTAACATACGCGCGTGTTAAAAATGAGGTAATATCTATTGTTGGACTTGGAATGCGCGGTTTTATAATGTCTCCTCAAATGACACCAAGGGCAAGGAAGGTTACAGAAATAGCTTTTGAAGAAGCTCGGATCTCAGGGAGTGATAAAATAGATCCGGAACATTTGCTTTTGGGAATTTTACGCGAAGGAGAGGGCATAGCGATACACATACTAAAGAAATTGAATGTAAATGTACAAGCACTTAGAAAAGAAATTGCAGACAACATAAATTCGGAAGAGGATTATTACGAAGAAACACAGCCTTTACCTTCGATCGAAGAGCCTGTTTCTTCACCTGCAGTTAGACAATTGGAAGGATTTGGTGTTGATCTCACCGCACAAGCAATGAAGGGTGAACTTGATCCTGTAATTGGTAGGGAAAATGAAATAGAAAGGTTAATGCAAATACTTGTAAGAAGAAAGAAAAATAACCCAGTGTTGATAGGCGAACCTGGTGTTGGAAAAAGTGCTATAGTTGAAGGACTTGCACAAAAAATCGTATCAGGCGAAGTACCTGAACCATTGAAAGGAAAGACTATCTTTTCATTGGATGTCGCAGCGATAGTTGCAGGTACAAAATATCGTGGTGAATTTGAAAAAAGAATGAAAAAGCTACTCCAAGTTGTTAAAGGCAATAAGGACATAATACTATTCATAGACGAACTTCATATGATTGTTGGTGCTGGCTCGGCCGAAGGAGCTGTAGATGCTGCCAATATCCTTAAACCTGCACTCGCACGTGGCGAATTACATTGTATTGGTGCAACCACACCAGATGAGTACAGAAAATACATAGAAAAAGACGCTGCACTCGAGAGAAGATTCCAAAAAATATACGTTCAGGAACCAACACCACAAATGGCTCTCGACATACTTAAAGGTCTTAAAGCTAAATATGAATCTCATCACAAAGTAAAATATACAGACAAAGCACTTGAGGCAGCTGTTTACCTTTCACAAAGATACATAACAGATCATTTCTTACCAGATAAAGCTATAGACGTAATAGATGAGGCTGGTTCAAGGGCAAGACTAAAATTGTTTGTTATGCCAAGTGAATTGCAGTTGCTTAAACTCCAAATTGAAGCTGTAAAAAATGAAAAAGAAGAAGCTGTAAATAACCAAGATTACGAAAAAGCCGCTGGGTTAAAAGAGAAAGAACAGGAATTAAGAGAAAAATTCAATGAAGATTATAACAAATGGAAAAGAGAAATAGAATCTGTGATAGCCATTGTTGATACACCAGACATCGAAGAAGTTGTTGCCGGATGGACAGGTATACCGCTGCAAAAACTCGAAGAAACTGAAAGAGAAAAACTACTTAAACTTGAAGAAGCGTTACATGAAAGGGTTGTTGGGCAAGATGAAGCAATTAACGCTATATCAAGAGCAATAAGAAGGGCGCGGAGTGGCTTAAAAGATCCAAGAAGACCTGTTGGCGTATTTTTATTCCTCGGACCAACCGGAGTTGGTAAAACTGAGCTTGCAAAAGCATTAGCTGAATACTTATTCGGCGATGAAAAGGCTTTGATAAGATTTGATATGAGCGAGTATATGGAAAAATTCTCTGTCTCAAGGCTTATCGGTGCACCTCCTGGATACGTCGGATACGAAGAAGGTGGAACTTTAACGGAAAAAGTGAGAAGAAGACCATTCTCTGTCATATTATTTGACGAAATTGAGAAAGCACATCCAGATGTTTTTAACCTGCTATTACAGATTATGGATGATGGTAGACTTACAGACTCACAAGGTCATGTGGTTGATTTCAGAAACACGATAATAATCATGACAAGTAATATTGGCGGCGCAGAGATCGTTACTTCTAGAAAGAATCTTGGATTCGTTGATAATGAATCTCACGAAAGAGAATTTAACGAGATGAAAAACAAAGTCATAGAAGAAGTTAAAAGAGTATTCAAACCAGAATTTATTAACCGTATCGATGAATTAATAGTATTCCATAAACTCACAAAAGAACACATTGAGCAGATAATCGACATATTACTTAAAGATATAAGAGCAAGGCTTGCTGAAAGAAAAATTACGCTTACACTTTCTCAAGAAGCAAAGGATTTCTTAGTAAGTATGGGCTACGATTCCGTTTATGGCGCGAGACCTTTAAAAAGAACAATTCAAAAATACATAGAAGACCCACTTTCAGAAGAGTTGTTGCGTGGCGAAATAAATGACGATAGCGAAGTCTATATAGTACCAGAAGATAACAAATTAGTTTTCATCAAACAAAAAAATGAGGTGCAAAAAGTTTAACTCATATAAGGAGTAAACCATGGCAAAGGCAAAAACAATATACGTCTGTGACAAATGCGGTTACGAATCTCCAAAATGGTTCGGAAAGTGCCCAGTTTGTGGTGAATGGAATAGTGCCAAGGAATTCAGTTTAAAAGACCATTCTGAAACAAAATCAATAAGGGCAAACGAAGCGGGGATGGAAGCACCTCATCCTCGCTTTTTTGATATAAATTCTGCAACAAAACTTTTAGAAGAAGAAGAACGTATAAAAACCGGTATAAATTCTATTGATGAACTTTTGTCTGGAGGGCTTGTAAAGGGGCAAGTAATATTACTTGGTGGAGAGCCTGGGGTTGGAAAAAGCACTATCGCACTTCAAATATGTGATTCGATAGCTCGAAATTCTAATAATGACAAGAGAATTTATTACATATCTGGTGAAGAAAGTGTTGGACAAGTTGGATTACGTGCAAAACGTTTGGGAATAAATAATGAAAAATTGTTAATTTCTTCGGAAACGCAAATCGAAGATATTTTAAACGAGATCGATCCAAACAAAGCTCAACTCATCGTTGTAGATTCAATACAAACACTGTGCAGTGTTGATATTGATTCCCCAGTAGGTGGTATCGTACAAATAAAAGCTGTAGTTGAGAAAGTTAGAATTTTCTCTAAGAAATATGGTATACCTTCTATTTTGATAGCGCATGTGACAAAAGAAGGTACGATTGCGGGTCCTAAACTAGTTGAACACGTCGTAGACACTGTAATTTATTTTGAAGGCGAAAGAACAACGGATTATAGAATACTAAGGGTTCAGAAAAACAGATATGGTCCAAGCGGAGAAATAACCGTTTTTCAAATGACAAGTAATGGCTTGCAAGGTCTCTCTGAAGATACGTTTTTAACCTACTCCAACACACCTGGCAATATTTTTACAAGCATATACGAGGGTACCAGACCTTTTAATGTACAGATTCAAGCTTTGGTTTCAAGAGTAAAAACGACGTCTGGTAGAAGAATATCCCACGGAGTGGATGTCAGGAAAGTCATAATAATTTCAGCCGTATTGTCAAAACATCTGAATTTACCATTAGATTTTCATGATATATACATGAACGTTTCTGGTGGCGTAAACATAACAGATCCAGGTTGCGAACTTTCTATCGCTGGAGCAATATTATCCTCATTCTTGGATGCTTACATAGGAAACGTATTTATGGCAGGTGAGATAGGACTTGATGGAAGTATTAGACCTGCCGTAAATATACAAAAAAGAGTTGAAAACGCTAAAAAACTCCCTATAGATTTAATTGTAATACCAAAAGCGAGTATAAAAAACACAAACGTTAAATCTACACAAAATATAAAGATTGAAACAGTTGATAATATAAGGCAATTGTTTAATTTAATATTAGATCTTAAGAAAGGGGATTAAAGCATGGAAAAGATAAAAATATTGGTAGATAGTACTTCCGATTTCCCTAAAGAGCAAATGAAAGAATGGAATGTTGATATTGTGCCTTTGTATGTTAATTGGCCTGATGGTACAAGTGAAAAAGACGATACGAGAGATTTTGAAGAGCTGAAAAGATTTTACGAGAAACTGAAGTCCGCTCCGGAACTTCCTAAAAGTTCACAACCATCGGTAGAAGACTGGAAACAAAAGTATAACGAGTTAAAAGAACAAGGTTACGATGGTGTTTTGGTAATAACGATTTCAACAGCTATGTCTGGAACGTTTAACAGCGCATCTCTTGCGGCAAAAGAAGTTGATATACCTGTGAGAGTAGTAGACTCAAAAATGGCTTCCACAGCTATATCACCAATGGCAAGATATGCAAGAGAATTAATTAATTTAGGTGTCGACTTAGAAACAGTAGCACAAGAATTAGAAAAAAAGATTGCTGCAAAAGGTTTCGGCGCATTTTTCTATGTTCAAGATTTCAATTTCCTTGTCAAGGGTGGAAGAGTAAGCAAATTTGCAGGATTTGTTGGCTCATTACTAAAAATCAGGGTTGGGATATACATAAATGAAGAAGGGAACATGGTTCCATTTACAAAGACACGAGGTTTCAAAGCTATCGTTGATGAATTAATCAAAAAAGCGGAGAGTGAAGGTTTTACAAAAGATAGTGTTGTTGACCTTTACATGGTAAGTTGCGATAATATGGAAGAATTGAAAGAAATAGAAAAGATTCTTAGAGAACATTATAGAGTCAACAATGTGTACTATACACCTACTGGAAAAGTTATTTCAACACACGTGGGACCTGGACAAGCCGGATTTGGGATTGAAAAGTATTAATCATTTTTCTGATTATTTCGATTGTATAGTGCTTTTATATAGTGCTTTGGGAGGGATTTCTGTGTCTGATAATCAATTCAATACCCTTGAAGAGTTCAAAAAATTCCGCGAAAAAATGAATGAAGAAATACTTAAAAGAGGAACAACTAACACAAAACGCTTTTGGGCACTTGATAGCGCAGTATACAAAGAGGGTGCAATTGATAGCAAAACAAAAGAATTAATGGGACTTGTTGCTTCTATGGTATTAAGATGTGACGATTGTATAACTTACCATATGATAAGATGCGCAGAACTTGGCACAAGTGATGAAGAATTTTTCGAAGTATTTGATGTGGCACTTATAGTCGGTGGGTCAATAGTTATACCACACTTAAGAAGGGCTGTAAACACATTGTTAGAAATCCGGAGGATGCAATTGAATGGCGAGAGTATTTCTATTTGATGGTACAGGATTATTGTACAGAGCATATTTTGCAATAGACCAATCATTAACAACTACATCTGGCGTTCCTACAAACGCCCTCTATGGTCTTTCAAGAATGCTTGTAAAATTTTTGAAAGAACATGTGATTATAAATGAAGATTATTGTGCTTTCATGTTAGATGTTAAAGGTGGAAGCACATATCGTAAAGAACTTTATGCTGATTACAAAGCGCATAGACCAGAAACCCCAGAGCCATTGTTAAAACAAATATCTTTAGCTGATGAACTAATCGAAGGCTTTGGAATAAAGCTAATAAAAGTCCCTGGTTATGAAGCTGACGATGTCATAGCAACTCTCGCAAAGAAATTTGAGAAAGAAAAGCAAAAGTATAATATTTCAGAAATCAATATAATCACAAGCGACAAAGATATGCTCCAGCTAGTTAACGAAAACATATTCGTATGGCGTGTTGAAAAAGGTGTTACAGACTTAAAGAAGTACACAAACAATGAAATTATAGAAAAGTATGGCATAACTTCTGAACAAATAAAAGATTATTTGGCTTTAGTTGGTGATGTATCAGATAATATACCTGGCGTTAGTGGCATAGGTGAGAAAACGGCTGCAAAAATCCTTAACGAATTTGGAAGCGTTGAAAATGCATTGAAGAATATCTCAAAATTACCTGAAAAAATAAGGAATGCTATCGAAAATAACATAGAAGACTTTGAATTGAGCAGAAAGTTGGTAGAATTAAATACAAACGTCGAAATAAAAATAGATATCGAAGAGTTACTTTATAAAGGTTACGATCAAAAAAAGCTTTTGAATGTGCTCAAAAAATTTGAATTTTCAAGTGTAATAAAGGAACTTAATCTTTCAGCAGAGCTTACTAATAAGGTTGAATATAAAGTTATTGAAAACGAACGAGCGCTTAGTGACTTACTTGAAACAATAATGAAATCAAAAAAAATTGCATTAGATTTGGAAACTACATCACTTGATCCATTCGAAGGAAAAATTGTAGGTATTTCTATAGCCGTTGATGAGGGCAAAGCTTTCTACATACCAATTGCGCACGTTGGAGCTAAGAATATACCTATAGAATCTGTTAAAAAATTTCTAAGAGATTTATTTAACAGTGGTAAAACTGTTGGCGGTCACAACATAAAATTTGATCTTAAGTTCATCTCAAGATTGGGAATTGAGCCACAAATACCATCTTTTGACAGTATGATTGAAGCATATCTACTTAATCCAAATGAGAAAAAATTTAACCTTGATGAATTATCGTTAAAATTGCTTGGACATAAAATGATTTCATATGAAGATCTGGTCAAAGACACAATCCCACTTTTCGCAGGAGACTTTTCTTATATTCCTGTAGACACAGCGGCTAAATATTCTTGTGAAGATGCAGATATGTCTCTTAGGATACATAATTTGCTCCATCCTTTGATTTATTCAAATGAAATGAATGAATTATATGAAAAGATAGAATTACCTATGATTTTAGTCCTTGCAAATTTGGAACTAAATGGTGTCTATTTTGATATACAGTATCTAAACAATTTATCACAAGAAATGGACAAAAAACTTTTAGCACTTTCGAATCGAATCTTTGAAATCACAGGCGAGGCATTCAATCTAAATTCTCCAAAACAACTTGGATACATACTATTTGAAAAATTAAAGTTACCAAGTGTAAAATCCACATCAACCGGTGCGTATTCAACGGATGTCGAAGTACTTGAATATCTTGCCAACGAATACGAAATTGCAAAGCTTATTCTTGAATACAGAAAGATACAAAAGTTAAAGAGTACTTACGTTGACGCAATTCCGAATATGGTCAACAAAAATACAAAACGAGTCCATGCTTCTTTTAATCAAACAGGTACGGCAACCGGTAGATTGAGCAGCTCTGACCCCAATTTACAAAATTTACCTGGAAGAAGCGATGAAGGAAAAGAAATCCGAATGGCTGTGAAACCACAAAAAGACGGTTGGTATATATTAGGAGCTGATTATTCACAAATAGAACTACGTGTACTTGCGCATATAACCGAGGATCCAAATTTAATCAATGCATTCAAAGAAAACAAAGATATCCACCTTGAAACTGCTAAAAAATTATTCGGTGTCAGTGAAGAATTCATAACTGAAAACATGAGAAGGATAGGCAAAATGGTCAATTTTGCGATTGTATATGGTGTTTCACCTTATGGACTTGCAAAAAGAACAGGATTGGACGTAAAAGATACGAAAAAAATGATAGAGGCTTACCTTGATTACTATAAAAATGTTCAAGAATACATGGCTAATATAAAGGAATTCGCAAAGAAAAATGGATATGTAAGAACTATGTTTGGAAGAAAAAGAGATATACCACAAATTAACTCAAAAGACCAAAATATAAGAGCAGAAGGTGAACGAATAGCTATTAATACTCCTATCCAAGGCAGTGCTGCTGACATAATGAAAATTGCGATGATAAGGATATATGAACGACTAAAAGACGAAAAATTGCAAAGTATGATGATACTTCAAGTGCATGATGAACTTGTCTTTGAAGTACCAGAAAACGAGGTTGAATATGTTAAAAAACTTGTTAAAGAAGAAATGGAAAACGCTGTGAAGCTTAAAGTTCCATTACTCGTAGATATTTACGTGGAAAAGTATATGCTTTAAAGATTAAAATCAATATATTAAAATTACTCCAACAAATATCAATAAAGCTGCTATAACCCGAATTCCGATTTTTTCCCTTAAAAATATCCTAGCGAAAATCATAGTTACAAAAACAGAGAGCATCGATAAAGGTTCGGCAACACTAACTCCAAAATAATTAAATGCTTTGAGTAAAGCAACATAAGAATATGCATTGCAAATTCCACCAAGTATAAGGTAAATAAATCTTTCTTTTACAATCTTTGAATAATCCTTAAGTTTGTGACCTGAAATTAAGCCATATATGAATATATAAAAACTTATGACAAGGTAAATCCCAACAGAATAACCAATTGGAGAGAGTTCAGAAGTTATTTTTCTATCAATTATCCTTCCAAATGCCATCAAAATTGATGAAACAATCATAGATAAAGAGCCTTTACTTTTTATTAGGTTTTTGTATGAAATTACAAAATTCTCACCTTTTTTCAAGTAACTAACACCGTAAATCATAAGAATAGCACCTAATAATTTTTTTAAGCTGAACGATTCACCGAGGAACAATGCGGATAAAATAACCAAAAAAATAGCATTTAAATTATAGAGTGGTGCAACTACGGATGCTTCTTCATGTCCAAGCGCGTATGTGTATAACGAAAACGACAGAGAATATATTGTACCACTGATTAGCGACTTCAATAATATATTAAGTGATAAACTACCGATGAAAGGAGCAAATGAGAGAAAAGAAAAGAAGAAAAACGCCCAAGCTGCAACAAAAGTTGGCGCATTTTTTGAAATTTTGTTACCAGCAATTCGTTCGTAACCAAGTAATACTATACGCAATGTCATCCACAACAGTCCCATGAACAATCCCCCTAATTCACCAAAATTTAAAGATATTATACCAAGGAGGCATTAATTTTGGTTAAACGCGAAATTTCTATTTGGGAAATATTTTTAACTACTGCAAAAATAGGTGCAGTTACTATCGGCGGTGGATATGCAATGGTACCAATCATCAAAGATGAATTTGTAAGAAAGAAAGAGTTACTTTCAGACGATGAATTTACAGCTCTCTTAGTTATAGCACAATCTTTACCAGGACCAATCGCGGTCAATACATCAACTTTGGTTGGCTATAAACTGAAAAAAGTACCAGGGTTGATTGCTGGAGTTTCAGGTGCAATATTTTTTCCAACGATTATAATAGTAGTAATTGCGTCGTTGCTTTCTAAGTTTTACAACTACATGGAACCTTTTTTAAACGGAATGAAAGCACCCTTATTTGCTGTTTTATTAGTCGCCGTTATTAAAATGTGGAAAACAAATATTAACAGTATAGAAGATTTCATAATATTTATTGTCTCATTTTCTTTGGTAAGTTTTTTGAAGTTAAATCCTGTGTATGTAATCTTACTTGGAATTTTGTATGCGATTTTAAGAAATAAAAAACAAAAAAAGGATGATGTGAAATGATATACATTAAACTTTTTCTAACATTTTTGCAAATTGGTGCTGTAAGTTTTGGAGGAGGATACAGTATTCTCAAAGTAATCAATCATTACACAGTTGATATAAATAAATGGATAAGCACAGATGAATTCAATGATATCGTTGCAATATCACAATCAACGCCGGGACCTATAGGTATAAACGCAGCAACATTTGTTGGATACAAAGTTGGAGGATTATTTGGTTCAATTACTGCCACTTTTTCTGTTATTCTAATACCAATAGTTCTTTCTCTAACTGTATATCTTTTCTACAGAAAGCACCGCGAAAGTGGAAAAATTCAAAACATAATTCTTCGCTTAAAACCTATAATTTTAGCGCTTATAGCTTCAGCTGCATTGAGTTTTTTAAAAAACGCTTTTGGAAATTATCTATCAATTGCTATAACTTTAATTTCAACATTTGTTTTATTATATCTAAAATTTGACGTGGTTCTTTTACTTTTGATTTCGGGCACCATAGGATATTTTTTCTTCAAATGATTTTTTGAATTTTATTTTTAAAGTGATATAATTTAAAGTGTTAGAGATTTACGAACAGAAAGGGGGAGAATTATGTCAAATAAAGAGGGTATAGAAAATATAACATTATACGATGATGGTGTTCATAAATTCATATTCTTGGCGTGGGAAGAGACAGAAGAGGAAGGTATAGTACAAACAAACCAATACATAATAATAGATGGTAACGAAGCTATGCTTCTTGACCCTGGCGGCGCGCATGTTTTTCCAAGAGTTCTTGCAAACGTTTCCGAGATAATAGAACCAAACAAGATAAAGTATATATTCTTCACGCACCAAGATCCAGACGTAACTTCCGGTATAACACTTTGGTTATCAATAGCTGAAAATGCCAAGATATATGTATCTGGTCTTTGGACAAGGTTCTTACCGCACTTTGGTGTTTACGACCAAAGAAGGGTGGTTGCTTTACCAGATAAAGGGGATAAATTAAGATTGCAATCAGGTACTGAACTTGAGTTTATACCTACTCATTACCTACATTCGACTGGTAATTTTACACTTTACGACCCACGCGCTAAGATACTTTTCTCTGGAGATTTAGGTGTTGCAGTTTTCCAAAAAGGACAAAGGTATGTCTTTGTTGAAAATTTCAACGAGCACGTTAAGTTAATGGAATTATTCCATAAGAGATATATCACATCGAGTATCGCTCTAAAAAAATGGTTGAGTATAGTTGAAAAAAAGGAGATAGATATCGTTGCACCACAACATGGTGCTATATTCAAAGGAGAAAATGTAAAGAAATTATTCGATTGGTTTAGAAATTTAAAATGTGGAATTGATATTATAGATGAAATATATGGCAGGTGATTTCAATGCCAAAAGTTGATAAAAACACTTTAGAAACTATGTCTTCTGCTTTCTTTGCAGAAAATCTTATGACTTCGTTTATGTATCAACTCGATGAAGCTCTTATTTCAAGGGTAAAAGATGTTCAAGAAGGCATTAGAGATATAACCAAAGTTTTTGGAGAGATGCAAAAAAGGCTGAATAAACTTGCTGAAGAATTTGATAAAGAAGTAAAAGACCTATTTTTCAGTATAAACGAATCACAAAAAGTAAACGATGAAATCACTAATGAGCTAAAGAAATCCGGAGCAGATATAAATAAAATAAATGAAGTAGTTATGAGTTCTGTTAACACGACAACAAAGACTCTGGAAATGTTTAATAACATAGAAAACATGGTCAATGAAATAACTAAAATTGCCAAACAAACAAATCTCTTAGCTCTAAATGCTTCGATTGAAGCAGCTAGAGCTGGCGAATTCGGTAGAGGCTTTGCCGTAGTTGCTTCAGAGGTTCAAAAATTAGCTAACGAGTCTAACAAGGTGGCAAAAGACATCACAAACCAAGTGAAAGAACTTTCAAAATCTGTTTCAGATGCTCTTGAAAGTATAAAAATAGTTGGCGAAATATTTGTTACCGTCCAAAATTCATTCCAACAATTGCTAGCTTTTATGCAGCAAAATTCAACGCTTTTATCACATGTTGCTGGGCTTTTGGTTAATACAAAGAATGACTTGTTATTAGAAAACGATAATTTCGTCAAAGCAACTGAAGTTATGGATAGCGCAACTGAAAAATTCGAAACACTTTCAAGAGTCATAAACTCTATAGTAAAAGCGCAGATAAAATTGAAAGATTTGAAACTTTGACCTTTGGAAGTGATGATTATTTTGGTATTAAGAAATGTTCAGAAGTTTTTAGTAATACTCTTAATTTTATCATTTTGTAGCTTAAGTTTTCCAATTTCTCAAATAGCTATAGAATATTATTCCGCTGGAGAACTTTCTTATAAATCCGGCGATTATGTTAGTGCGCTGAGAAATTACGAAATGGCAATTTCAAATGATCCAACAATCGAAGGGTACGATCCTTACATAAAATTCAAAATGGGTATATCCGCATACATGATAGGAAACTACGACAAAGCCAAAAGTTATCTTTCTGGTTACAATTCAAATTTTGTAGAGGAATTACTACAATCTATAAATAAACGTCAGGCTCAAGATGAGTGGAAACGATGGATATTAAAAAATAGGCCTCTTTCATCGGAAGTTTCAACCACTGTTACTAATTATAATTTACCTCAAGGACAAAGTTCGGCAAAAACATATTTAATTGTTATAATTGTATTTATTACTATTTTTTCGATACTAATTTTTACAGAGTTAAGAATTTTAAAATTAAAGAGGGCAATAATAGAATTACCTAAACCTGTACCTGGTGAAAATTTAAGTGATGGTTCTAAAGGAATAGAAATGCCTATAGAAAAAACTAAAGAAGAAACTAAAGAGGACGAAGTTCTTAAATTAATACCCAAAGACGCCAAAATTATTGACTTTGAAAAGCTTATTAATAGTGAAATTGATATATTCAAAGATTTACTTGAAGAAAATGTAACTAACGAAGATAATAAAGTTGAAGCTGAGGAAAGAGTTGAAACTGAAGAAGAGAGAACCGCCGTTGAATCAATATTTGAAGAACAAGAAAACTTGGAAGATGTGCTTCAAGAAAGCCGAGAGATAATAAACGAACTTGAGAAAGAAAATGGGACAAAAGTTGAAGCTAATCCAATCAATGTTACCAACGAGTTATCTATAATAGAAACAGAATTAATTGAAAGGTTGCATAAGTACAGTGAAACAAACCCTTCTGAAAGTAATCTAAGTGTTGAAATTTTTGAGGAGCTACAACGTGATTTTTCTTATTTTGATGATATAGATAAAATAACACAAGAAGTTACAGAGGTTCTTGTTGAAAAGCTTATTATAATGAGTAGAGGTGAAAATAGTTGAACTTCTTAGTTTTCTTATTGTACATACTCGCTTACCTCCTGATAATATTCCGCCCCAAGACAGCTTCCGTTACAACTTTTTTGATTGCTATATCATCCTTGATAGTTTTAAATAATACCAATTTTGAAAATATAGGTGAAATTGTTGATTTTAATACACTCTTGATACTTTTTGGGATGATGGTTATTGTATCCGTAATGAAAGAAAAAGGTGTATTTATAGGTGTTTCAAATGCTATAATAGATTTTAGCAAAGGGAACTTTTTCAAAATGCTTGTGCTAATTAACGTCGGTGTTTTCTTTCTTTCTGGATTTTTAGATAACGTTACAACAATTCTTATATTTTTCCCTATATTATTTTATTTATCAGATGTGCTGAATTTAGATTCAAGAGTATTAGGCCTTAATGCCATTTTATTTTCAAACATCGGTGGAATGTCAACTGCAATAGGAGACCCTCCTAATATAATTATATATTCCGTTTCTAAAATCCCCTTTTTAGATTTTATTGCGAACATAATGCCTATCGCTTTAATCCTTCTCATTATTCAACTAGTAATTTTGAGAAAAGGTATAAAATTTGAACAAACATCCTTTCAAAGGCAAGAAAGAAATGTTGTAAATAAAAACTGGAAGTATTATCTTCTTTACTTCATCGGAGTCATTTTTCTAATGGCATTTCACGATAAATTTAAACTAGAATTAGGATTTATAACCATATTGTCTGGTTTAACCTTGCTCTTTTTTGAGAGTGAAGATTTTAATTCTAGGATTCAGGATATAGATTGGGACATGCTATTCCTCATCTCTGGACTTTACATTCTTAACTGGTCAATTGAACACACAAAAATATTTGACATACTTGTTTTTTATTTAATGCCATTAAAAGGAAGCGTAATTCTACCTTTGTTAATACTATGGGTTTCAATCTTTTCAAGTGGGTTCATCGGAGCTTTACCAACTACACTTATTTTTATCACAATAATAAAGAAATTAACATATCATATGCCAGTATCTTTACTTTATTGGTCATTAGTATTGGGGGTTGGAATAGGAGGCAATCTTACACCAATAGCTTCCATGTGTAATATTATTGGTAACAATTTAATAAGAAAATTAAAAAATGAGTACATAAGTTTTTCAGAGTTTACCAAAAATATGTTGAAGCCCGTTTTATATGGTGCTATAATCTCAAGTGTCTTTATAGTTTTTAAATGGTATATTTAAATCGCTACCTTAAAATATTATTGATATTGCTGAGGTGAGTTTTGTGAAATTAGTGGTGGCATTGATTTTTGGTTTGGTGCTCTACTTTGTTATAACGGGTAAATTGAATAAGACCATTGCAGCGATGGTTGGTGCGTTAGCACTACTTGCAATAAGGGTTTTCCCAGATCCGTATGAGGGACTTAAAAATTCTATAGACATCAACACAATATTATTTTTAATAGGAATGATGATATTTGTCAGAGTAATCGAAGTTTCTGGGATATTCCAATATATAGCTATCAAAACATTAAAACTAACAGGTTCAAATTTGAAAAAGTTGTTTTTTTCCATGACCTTTATAGTTGCTTTAATATCATCTTTCATTGATAACGTAACAACTATTTTAATTTTTGTCCCTGTTACTTTTGCTATAACCGATATTTTGGAAATAGATCCTGTGCCATTTATTCTCGGAGAAATATTCGCTTCTAATATCGGTGGTACAATGACCCCAATTGGTGACCCACCAAACATTTTAATTACCTCTGCAGCGAGAATACCATTTGCCGAATTCGCGAAATACATGGTTCCAGTTAATTTAGTTATATTAGTTATCGTTGACCTTGTTATAATATCTATTTTCAAATCTTCTATGAATAAAGTATTTTCGAAAGAATTCCTTAGTGGTTTCGACGAACAAAAAGTTGTTACGAACAAAAGAAGATTTATCATGTCTGGAATATTTATGATATTTATAATAAGCCTTTTCCTATTTCAAAAGCAGCTTAAATTAGAAAGTGCAATAATTGGTCTCATAGCTGGTTTCTTTGGACTACTATTATTTGAACAACATGAGATAACACCGTTCTTAGAAAAGGTCGAGTGGGATGTTATTTTTTTCTTCCTTGGTTTATTTATAATCACTGGTGCTATGGAACATGTAGGATTGATGAACGATATAGCTAATTTTTTGGTAAGGATATCAAAAGGCTCAAGCGTACTTTTGGTTTCAATAATAGTATGGGCATCTGGAATCCTTTCTGGATTCATTGACAATATACCATTTGCTGCTACTATGATTCCTGTAATTCAAAATTTGCCAAAGATAAATCCTCAAGCATTTTCAAATATCACACCATTCTGGTACGCACTTTCTCTTGGAGCATGTTTAGGTGGTAACTTAACCCCAGTTGGTGCTTCAGCTAATGTCGTTGGATTATCCTTACTGAAAAAATATAAAGGGAAAAATATTTCATTCGCAAGTTTTATGAAGTATGGTATCATAGCTGTCATAATAAGTCTTGTTATCTCGAATATATATACAATCATCCTTATGAAAATACTCTAAGAAGCACCATGAGGAATGAATTTATCAGTGAAGAGTTAATCCAAAAATTAAAAAAAGAACAGAACAATCTGAGACAAAAAGTTACCATAACAGAACTTGATATATCTAAAATAAATATCATTGCCGGTGTTGACGTAAGCTATTTTGAAGACAAAGCTCTTGGTGTAGTTGTAGTATTAAATAAAGATTTAGAACTTATCGATGTTGTTTATAGTATAGATAAAGTAACTTTTCCTTACATACCAGGTTTTCTTGCTTTTAGAGAAGCACCTATTATTTTTAAATGCTTTGAAAAGCTGAGAGAAAAGAATATAGTCCCAGATATAGTTTTATTTGACGGACATGGAATTGCACATCCACGCGGTTTGGGAATAGCAAGTCACATAGGTGTGCTTCTTAATATCCCAACAATAGGAGTGGCCAAAAGAAAACTTTATGGCAAATGCGTCGAACCTAAGCGCGTTGGTCAATCTACACCTTTATTTGATGAAGAAGGCAAAATAATTGGATACTGTTACCTTCCAAAGAAAAATTCCCATCCTATCTATATCTCGCCAGGTCATCTTTCCAGTCCTGAAACTTCTTTAGAATTCGTTAAAAGCCTGATTAAGAAACACAAACTTCCAGAACCCACAAGGTTGGCACATTACTATACTCAAAAATTAAAAGAAAACAAAAATATTTAATTTGATTTTGTAAATCTTATCCTGACGAAAAATTCTAAGGATTTTTTAAGTTTGAATTTAATACAATATGAATAGATAAAAAATACTCCAAAATCTCAAACTCGGGAGGTGAGGAGTATGAAAAAACTTTTGAGTACCTTGTTTCTAATTACTATTCTTATACTAGGTTTCTCTATAACAACACTTTCTAAACCTTTCGAACCTCTTAAATCTATACTAACATTGGAAGAAAGTCAGTTTGAGATTTCGGGTGATATAAAAGAAGTTGTTATGAACTTCCGTGGGAATGGATATATAGTTGTTTCTACAGGTGAAGAAGATATCAGAGTTTCACTTTCATTTGCTAATCCCACTGCAGTAAAAACTGGAGAAAGAGTAACAGTCAAAGGAGAGAAATTAACATTCTTAGTACCATTGTATATTGAAACTGGTGGATATAAAATCCAGGTTCAAAAACAAATTATTGGAGAAGATACGATAAGTATCGAATTCGAAATCAAGAATATAGAAATTACAAAAACATCATCAACAATTGTACTTATAGACTCAGAAAATAAAGAATACAAAATTCCTGCCCAAATAATACCGATATGGAAGAATTTGAAAGCTGGCGATTCATTTAAAATTACAGGAGTAAAAAAGACAGTGAATATACCTACAGAATTGACAATCAGTGGAAAAACATTCAAAATTAATACTCAGTTAGGCTTCAGAATAGAAAAAAAATAATTTCTATCCAAAGTTTTTAAGCAACTTCGGCGGGTTTTTGTTCCGAAATTTGAAAAGAAATTTAGGAAAGTAAAATCAAACCTTCTAGAAAGAATGAGGAGTGACCTAAATGGGTACTCCTCTTAATTTTTTATATATTTTAAAATTTTTGATTAGGGCCAAATTTTAATGATTAAAAAAATTAAGCACATTGAATTGTCTTTTAAAACTCTCAAATTTATATTGCAGAAATTTTTAAATATGTGGTATAATAATAAAGGTTAGAAAAATTTTTGTAAAAAATTTTTCCCAAATCACATCCTTTTTGAAGGGGGGATTTTTGTGAAAAAGTGGTTAGTAGTTATCCTTGGTATTTTTGTGGCAATTTTGGCACTTGCGGCATTTGACCCAACAGTATACGTTGAAGCAACGATCGGTGAACCAGATACCCTCGACCCACATCTTGCTTACGATACGTCAAGTGGTGAGGTACTTTACAACGTTTACGAAAACCTTATTGCTTACAAGGGTAGAAGCGTTAGCGAATTCGAACCAAGATTGGCAACAGAAGTTCCAACAGTAAAGAACGGACTTGTCAAAGACGGTGGAAAGACATACGTATTTCCTATTAGAAAGAACGTAAAGTTCCACAACGGTAACCTACTAACACCAGAAGATGTTGAGTACTCATTTGAAAGAGGATTGTTGTATGATCCAGAAGGCGGTCCAATGTGGATGCTCTGGTACGCTATTTTCGGTGTTCATTCAAGAGATGAAGCACTTGAAGAATTCGTTGGTAAACCTGTCAGTGAAATATTTGATGCAAAAACCGGAGAACCAAAAGCAGATTACAAGCAAAAAGTTATCGATTTCTATAAAAAAGTAGTTGACCCAGCAATTGAGGTCCAAGGTGACAATGTAGTAATTAAACTTGTCAGACCATACGCACCATTTATGAACATCATAGCGCAAAGTGCACACTGGGCAGCTATTCTTGATAAAGAAACATGTATAAAACTTGGTTTGTGGGATGGAAAAGCTGAAACATGGTGGAAATGGAAAGGCATGCAAAAAGAAGAATCACCACTTTACTCATACGCGATGGGTACAGGACCATACAAATTCGTAGAGTGGGATAGAAAGCAACAAAAAGTTACATTGGTAGCAAACGAAAACTACTGGAGAGAACCAGCAAAGATTAAGAAAGTTATCATCTGGGGTATCGATGAATGGTCAACAAGAAAAGCAATGCTTGAGAAAGGTGACGCAGATTCTATAGCTGTTGTTCTTGAATACCTCGATCAACTCAGAGGAAATAAAGATATTCAAATCATCGAAAATATACCAACACTTTCCGTTACAGTTTTAGCATTTAACTGGTCAGTTAACACATCAAGTAAGTACATCGGTAGTGGTAAACTTGATGGAAATGGTATAAATCCAGACTTCTTCAGCGATATATATGCAAGAAAAGCAGTTGCCGCAGCAATTAACTACGATGCACTTATTAGAGATGTTTTGAAAGGCTTCGGTAAGAGAATACCAACAGCTCTTCCAGAAGGATTACTCGGCTTTGATCCATCATTACCACTCTACAAATTTAACGTTAAAACTGTACAAGACAACTTGAAGAAAGCATGGAATGGTCAAGCTTGGGCAAAAGGATTCAAATTCAGCGTTGCATATAACCAAGGTAATGTTGGAAGACAAAGAGTTGCCGAAATGGTTAAGATGTACCTCGAAATGGCAGCGCCTGGAAAAGCAAAGATAGATGTGCAGCCATTGCAATGGCCAACATTCCTCGATGCAACAAAACGTGGTGAGTTGCCAGTATTCATCCTTGGATGGCTTGCCGATTATCCAGACCCAGATAATTTCATCTTTACATATTATCACAGCAACGGTGATTACTCTGGCAGACAAGGTGAAGGATTTAGAAAATTTGTCAGCACACCAAGAAAAGAACTTGGCGGCAAGAGTTTAGATCAACTTATTGAACAAGCAGCCGCAGAGACAGATCCACAAGCACGTGCAAAACTTTACGTACAGATTCAGAAATTTGTAGTTGACAATTGTATCAGCGTACCAGTTTATCAACCAGTTGGCGTACGTGTACAAAGAACATGGGTCAAAGGTTGGTACGATAACCCAATGAGACCTGGTATGGACTTCTACTCAGTATACAAACAACAATAACAACTTTAAAAAGTAAAATAAGTAAAAAATAATCCGCCGGATTAAACCGGCGGATTATTTTTTATGTTTATAATATTTTTGCCTTTTTCCCCTGATAAGTATCTTTTTCTTTCAAAAGATTTTCTATCTCCAAAATAATCTCGCTTTTTGTCTTCCCCCAATTCCCAAAAAGTGTACCATTTAGTGGAGGATCAGCCACAAGCCTGTGAATAACTATATGAGGCGACAACCATTCAAGAAAAGTTATAACTCTATTAACATACTCATCGAAAGTACATATATTCAATTTGCCTGATTTATACATCTCTCCAAATATTGTACCTTCTACTATGTAAAGTGAATGTATTTTTACACCATCAACTTTCAGCGCAGAAAGTATTTTTGCACTCTCTATAACATCCAGCATATTATCTCCAGGCAAGTTGAGTATAACATGCGAAACAACTTCAAAACCATAATTTTTTATGAGATTAACCGCGTATATGTATTCTGCAAGGGTATGGCCACGATTAACTTTAACCAACGTATGGTAATTTGCACTTTGAAGACCAATGTCTAGAGAAATACTTACATTGTATTGTTCACTAATTTCTTTCAAAAGTTTTAGCACATTTTCATCAATGCAATCTGGCCTTGTAGCTATATCAAGCTGTACAATATCATCATCGATGGCCTGAATGTAAATTTGCTTTAAAATATCTATAGGTGCGTATGTATTTGTATAGTTTTGAAAGTATGCAATAAATTTTGTTATGCCTTTTTTCTTATATTTTTCTTTCATAAGTTCAATTTGTTTTTTTATATCGTAACCCGCAAATGTACTAAATCCACTTCCTGTTTCGTCACAAAATAAACATCCTGGTCTTCCGTTTGTTCTATTCGGGCATGTGAAACCTGCGTTTAGTGGTAACCTTTGCACGCGTTGGCCATATCTTTTTTTCAATTCCACACTTAACTTTCTATACCTGTAACCTTCCTCGAGAAAATCGAAAATTTTTTAAGCACCTCCTGAACATCTATCGTTGGAAATTTTCCATCTATGTATACAAATTTTCCATTAACCATTGTTGCATAAACGGTATCTGTATAAGAATGTATTACGTTTTTCAAAATATTATCCAAAGGTTGTAATTGTGGATGAGCTGTATCTAAGAAAATCAAATCAGCTGGATAGCTTTTTTCTACCTTACCACCTTTTAATTTAAGTGCTTCATAACCATTTACAGTAATACTATCAAATGCTTCTTTAACACTAAATTCAGCTGGAGAAAACATCTTTTGACTTAAAACAGAAACCCTAAGGTCGAAAAGTACACTTTGAGAATTGTTGCTTGCAGGACCATCTGTTCCAATTGTTATCTTTATACCATTTTTGAGCATATTTGAAATAGGTGGTATACCATTTCCAAGTTTCATATTACTCACAGTGTTTATAGATGGATAAGAACCATTTAGAAGTTTCATAGATTCTTCATCAAGCTGAGTGCAATGAACTGGTATAAAGTGAACATCGTTAAATCCGATTTTTAATATCTCTTGCGGTGTATATTTTTCCCACTCCCATTTATTTTCAAAAAAGTGCATTGTTACTGGAACATCGTAAGTCTTCGCAATATCAATCACTCTAATTAAATAGTCTTTTGAACAACTGTAAGGAGCATGCGGACCTAATCCAATATAGATTCTATTATCATATCCATGCCATTTTTTATAAAGCTGTATATTTTCTTCTAACCTCCCGTTATCATCTCCGTTCTTATCCACAAGTCCCCTTGTAAGGAGAGCTTTCATACCAAAATCTGCCACCGCTTTTGCAACCATATCTTCGTGAAAGTACATATCACAAAAAGCCACAACACCGTGTGAAACCATTTCCATCATAGATACGATACTACCGTAATAAACTGCTTCTGGAGTTAAGCGTTCTTCAGCTGGGAGTATTTTTTTAAATAGCCATTCGTTAAATGGTATATCTTCGGCAAAACCTCTAAAAAGTGACATAGCAACGTGAGAATGAGTATTAACAAAACCAGGCAAAACGATCTTTCCTGAAAAATCATATATTTCTTCATTTAATTTAGGGAAAATCCGGTCTGAAATCTCCTTGATTACGCTATCTTCAATACGGATATCTCTTTTTACTAATTGCTTATCACTTAATATGTAAACATTCCTTATTAACATTTCACCACTACCTTCCACAAAATCAAGTACATAATGCTAAATTACACTACAAACTAATCCTCTCGGCATCTATCCACAAATGCTCGATATCATAAAATTCTCTTGCGCTTTTTGTGAAGATATGCACGACGATATCACCAGCGTCAACTAAAATCCAGTCGTAACCTTCACCACGGTCGTAGTAAATAAGTTCTTTGCCGATTTCATTGAAAAAATCAACGATTTCATCTCTTAAACTTTTCATGTGTATATTGCTATTCGCAGTACATATTACAAAATAGTCTGTTAAAAGTCTTGTTTTGGACATATCTAATACAACAGGCTCAATTGCTTCTTTCTTTTCCAACAGTTTAATCAAATTTCTCAGAACGTCGCTTATTTTTTTCTCACTCAGAAAAAATCACCTCCACAAATACTTATCAATTACTTATGGTTAATTCCTCACTAACGCAACCATTTTTCAAATAATCTCTTATCAATCCTATTAGATAGAAAGAACCCGTAATGAATTTAACATCACCATCAATTTTTTTAAGTAATTCAACACCTTTTATAGGATCCGGTTCTAAAATAACGTTTTTACAGTATTTTTTGGCTATTTCGTATGTTTCATCAATTTTTTGAGCCCTTTTGTTTGGTGGCCTTGTTATTATCAAAGTGTCAAATTGTGGACCTATCTTTTCTAAGACACCCATTTTGTCTTTGTCATCAACGATGCCAAATAAAGCCACGCGTTTTTTGTTAGAAAAGTAAAGTTCAATGTTTGAGACAAATGCTTCCGCAGCTTGTGGGTTATGAGAGCCATCAAGAATAAGCCCATCAAATAACTCAAATCTACCTGGTATAAAAGCATTACTGAAAGCATTTTGAACTTTCTCTTCGTAAAGTTTTTCAACAGTTTCATAAGCTTTCAAAGCTATGGCCAAATTGTAAAGCTGATGAACTCCGTTTAATCGAACTGGTATATTCTTTACTGTTGAGTCTCCGTAATAATTGTAGATATTGTTGTTAAAATCATATTTTACAACTTCAGCTGAAAAATCTTTACCATACTCGTAAACCTTTGAACCACGTTCTTTGGCAATGTTTTTGATTACAATTTTCGCTTCTTCTGGCATTTCACCTATTACTACAGGAACTCCGGATTTTATTATACCAGCCTTTTCAAAAGCAATTTCTTCATGCGTGTTACCAAGTACGTTAGTGTGCTCTAACGAGATGGTTGTGATGACTGAAACAACAGGTGTAATTACGTTTGTTGAATCAAACCTACCTCCAAGTCCTACTTCAACACTTCCAAACTCTGCATTTTTAACTTTTGTTAAGTGAAAATACATAGCGGTCATATATTCAAAAAAGCTTGGTGAGAATTCTTCGCCAATTTTATCCATTTCTTCCGCATATTTTTTGACGTATTCCGCTGCATCGACAAATTCTTCTTGATTTATCAAATTTGTATTCCAATGAAATCTTTCAAGTATAGTTGAAAGATGTGGTGAATAAAATCCCGTAACGTTGTGACCATGGTAATACGTTAAGTTTTCAAGAAATGTTGTTACGCTACCCTTACCATTTGAGCCTGTTACGTGAAAAAATTTAACTCCAAGATGGGGATTTCCCATCTTGGAGAGAAGTTGTTCTATTCTGAAAAGCCCTAACTTCATTGTATTGTAAGGCCTTGTTTGATAAAGATATTTTAGTATATCTATGAATTTATTCTCACTCACGCTTTTGCCTCCAAATCCGAGATAATTTGTTCAATTCTTGCAATTTGTTCTTGGAATAGCCTTTGCTTTTCTTTGGTTTCTTCAACAATATCTTCTGGTGCATTCTTCAAGAAATTCTCATCTTCGAGCTTCTTAGCAAATTTTTCCATATCGCTTTTGAGTTTTTCAACTTTTTTCCTAAGCCTTTCAACTTCTGAATTCACGTCGATTAATGTTCCAAGTGAAACATAGACTTCGTTTTCCAAAGAAATGTAAGCGGTTGCGCTAAGTTCTGGCCTTTTTTCAACAAACTCAATGCTCTCAACATTGCCAAGGAATTTAATATATTCCTGCTCTTCATCCGTTAAAGTACCTTTGACAAATGTTTCAACCTTTGTAGATTGAGGTACATTGACTTCAGCTCTTATATTTCTAATTCCTCTGATAATATTCATTAATTGCATAAATCTCTTCTCTGAATTTTCGTCAATAAAGTTTTCTTCAATTTCTGGCCATTGAGCAACAACTATCGATTCTCCACTTGTCGGTAACTTTGTCCAAAGTTCCTCAGTTAGGAATGGCATGAATGGGTGGAGAAGCCTAAGGCTCATATCTAGAACGTAAACTAAAACGTTTTGTACAACTTTTCTTTCTTCTGTCTTTAGTCTGTTTTTAACGGCTTCGATGTACCAATCGCACAACTCATCCCAGAAGAAATTGTAAATTTCATTTGCCGCGATGTTGAAATCGTAACTGTCAAGTGCTTCCGAAATTTTTTGAATAGTTTTCTGCAGCCTTGAAAGTATCCATTTATCAGATAATTTAAGCTTAGAAAGTTTGATATCAACTTTCTCAAAATCTTCAAGATTCATCAGCACAAATCTTGTAGCATTCCATATTTTATTTGCAAATTTCTTGTATGTATCAAAAAATCTTACGTCAAGTTTCAAATCTCTACCTTGCGCAGCTAGAATAGCGAGTGTAAATCTCATCGGATCGGCACCATATTCATCTATAACCTCTAAAGGATCTATTCCGTTACCGAGAGATTTACTCATCTTCCTACCGTATTTATCTCTTACAAGCTGGTGTATGTATACTTCTTTAAATGGTTTTTCGTCCATAAATTCATAACCCATCATAATCATACGGGCAACCCAGAAGAATATTATGTCAAATCCCGTAACAAGAACATCTGTTGGATAATACCTTTCAAGGTCAGGAGTCTTTTCTGGCCACCCCATAGTACTGAATGGCCACAATGCTGAGCTGAACCAAGTATCTAAAACATCCTCGTCTTGCTTAAGATTTGTACTTCCACACTTTTCACATTTCACAGGTTCATTTTCAGACACATTGTAATGTCCACAATCTTGACATTGCCAAACAGGTATTCTATGTCCCCACCACAACTGTCTGCTTATACACCAATCCCTTATTTCATACATCCAATTTAAATAAACTTTCTTCCATCTATCTGGTATGAAAGTTACTTCTCCATTTTCAACCGCTTCGATTGCCCTTTTTGCAAGTGGTTTCATACTTACAAACCATTGGTCCATTAACCTTGGTTCGACAACAGTATCGCATCTATAACATCTTCCAACAGAATGCTTTATTTTTTCAATCTTAACTAAATACCCTTGCACTTCTAATTCTTCAACAACGGCCTTTCTGGCTTGTTCTGCAGTCATTCCTTTGAATTTTCCACCATTTTCGTTAATAATGATATTTTCGTCAAATATATCAACAAACGGTAAGTTGTGTCTCTGACCAATTAAGTAATCGTTAGGATCATGCGCAGGGGTAACTTTCAGAGCACCTGTACCAAAAGATGGGTCAACATAATTATCAGCTATAATTGGAATTTCTCTCCCAACTAACGGTAGTATCGCAACCTTTCCGACGTATTTCTTATACCTTTCATCCGATGGGTGGACTGCAATAGCCGTATCACCCAACATTGTTTCAGGTCTTGTTGTTGCTATAACTATGTAATCATCTTCACCTTTAATTGGATACTTGATGTGGTAAAGCGCTCCTTCTTCCTCATGGTAATCGACTTCCTCGTCGGAAAGAACGGTACCACATCTATGGCACCAATTAACAATGTATTTACCTTTATAAATCAAACCTTTTTTGTACAATTCAACAAAAACTTTTCGAACCGCTTTTGAAAGTCCTTCATCTAACGTGAATCTCTCACGAGTCCAATCAACGGAAGCACCTATGGACATTATTTGGTTTTTTATCTCTTGCCTGTATTTATTTGCCCACTCCCAAACTATATTCAAAAATTCTTCACGAGAAAAATCTCTTCTGCTTTTTCCCTGAGTTGATAAATATTTTTCAACGGCTGTCTGCGTAGCAATACCAGCATGGTCTTCACCAGGCAACCATAAAACATCAAAACCTTTCATTCTTTTGTACCTACTGAGTATATCTTGAATTGTAATATTCAAAGCATGTCCCATGTGAATTTTACCAGTTATATTTGGTGGAGGAATAACTATCGAATATTTAGGTCCAGTCCCTCTTGGTGTGAAATAGCCCTTTTCCAGCCAATGTTTATACCATTTCATCTCAATATTTTTCGGATCATACCGTGTACCTATCTCCATCAAATGCCACCTCCAATAGTCTCTATTTCTATCTGACAATTAATTTGAATTTTTTCATTACCATATGTTAATAGTAAATAATGAAGTGAATCTTTTATTCTAATTGCAATTTTTTGTACTTCGCTTTCCGTTATTCCATGAACAACTATGCAAAAATCATTTCCATCTAATTTACATACAAAATCTTTAGGAATTCTTACACTATGCTTGATGACTGATGAAATCCTGGATAGAACAAATGCTGTTACATTTTCATTTGAGGCAGGAAAATCTATAATTAGTTTTAAAACATAAAATGTGTCTGAAGAATTCTTGATTTCCTCAAATACCTTTTCTGCAAATTCTTTATTAGGCAAACGTGTGATTGTATCGATCCATTTTCCATTTAAAAGATTATAAATTTCTGGCATAACTTCCAACCTCCTGTTTTTTTATTATTTTATCATATTTACCCTTTTGTGAGAATATATATTATCACTTTATTATTAGAATTCACAATATGCCAACTGTTGAACTTAAACAATAAATATGATAAAATTTTTAAAATTCGTATATCGAACTAAATGAAAGTTATAAAAATCTATCGACTGGAAAAAATAGCTAAAAATATTTTTTTGAAGAGGTGATTTGCTTGAGTATATCTGTACTTTCTTTTCTTTCCATAGCATCACATTTCCTATTGGATTTTTTAGTTTCGTTTTTCAACCCATTAGGACCATATTTGATTCAGAAATTTGGTATAGAAATAAAACTTTTTACAACTTTTTTAACCTTGTCTTCAGCAACAGCGAGTTTATTACAGATTTTTTTTGGATTCTGGTTTGATAGAGTCACTTCAACAAGAAAATACTTGATAGCGATGTACTTTTTAGAAGCTCTTGGTATTGCCATACTTGGTATTGCAACGAATTTTTGGATAGCATTGATATCAATATTCGCTATAAGAATAGCTAATTCGGCATTTCATCCACTTGGTGCGGCAATGGCTGGTGAAGGTACAGGTAAAACGGTGGCAATATTTTCTATAGCTGGGACGTTTGGTGCTGCCTTAGGACCTGTGTTTATTTCGTATTATGTATCAAAATTCAATTCTACGCAAACACTCTGGATTATATCTATTCCATTCGTAATTATAGCTTTTATAATTCTTCGGATAAACTTACCGCAAAAAACTTCCAAGAAGAATGAAAAGATAACTTTAAAAGAGGCATCAATATTGCTTCCAATACTATTGGTAGTTACGATTAGAAGTTTTCTAATGTCGATCGTGCACACGTACACTCCTATTTTTGTGACAAATGTCTTGAAATTTCCGATAACCGTATCCGGAACGTTAATAACATCAGGCATGATAGCTGGTGTTCCTGCAAACTATATAGGGGTTTTACTAATGGAAAAAATAGGTGTCAAAAAACAAGACTTAGTAGCCTTTGCGGGAATGGCACTTTCAGTTTTCTTCTTAGTTTTTTCAAAAACATTAATAGCAATCTTCGTTTCTTTTATAATGTTTGATTTCTGCGGCTTTCTCTTAATGTCAGCTAATGTTGTCCAAGCTCAAAAGATAATGCCTCACAGAAAGGCATTTGCATCTTCAGTCGCCATGGGATTTGCTTGGTCAATTGGTGATTTCATTGCTTCAGGATACAATTCGATATTCGGAAATAATGTTAAGCTCTCGCTGATACTTGTTATCCCCATAGCTATAGTTTCTTCTATCTACTTTGGAATAACCCAAAAATTTGACACAAAATGATTTAAAAGATATACTAATTTGATAGAACAAATCAAAAAAATGAGGTGAAAAATCTATGAGTGAAAATGTCAATACTATATATATAGAAAAATGGGCTTATGGCGGTTACGGCCTAGGAAAATTGTCAGGTGGAAAATTAATATTTGTTGAAGGGGCTTACCCAGGAGAGTTAGTAACTGTCAAAATAACAGAAGAAAAAAGCGATGTTGCGTTTGGAAAGGTGGAGGAAATATTAGAACGAGCTAATTACAGAAGAGTTCCTAAATGTAAATATTTTGGTGTCTGTGGTGGATGCCATATAATGGATATTGACTACAAAAAGCAACTTGAATTAAAAAGGGAAGTTGTTGTTGACCAACTCAAGAGAATTGCAAAATTTGATGGAAAAGTTAGCGATACAATTGAAAGCGATATCGAGTTTGGCTATAGAAACAAGATGGAATATACTTTTACTTATGAAAATAATAAAGTCAAGCTTGGATTAAAAATGAGAAATTCAAATAAGGTAGTCGATATAGATGATTGCCCAATTTCGCCAACTTCGTTTAACAAAGCGCTGCAAGAAATACCAGAAATAGTTGAGATAAGCAAAGTAAAGATATACAATCCTAAAAGTCGTGCTGGAACTCTAAAGCACTTGGTTATGAGATATTCTCATTCAAATAATCAAACAATGGCAATTTTTGTAACGAAAACCGAAAGATTCGAAGAAGCAGAATTCATACGCACTCAAATTTTAAATAGAATTCCTCAAATTAACTCAATTATCCACGTTATGAATTCATCAGATGAGATAGTACTCAGAGGACCGTATAAAACTTTATATGGTTCTGGTGTACTTGAAGTAGAAATGGACTATGAAAAATTTCAAATTCCACCGACAGCTTTCTTTCAGAACAACTACAATGTTGCGGTAAAGATGGTAGATTTTGTAACCAAAAATCTAAATTTAACAGGTTCGGAAAATATTTTAGACCTTTACGCTGGTATAGGAACGTTCACTATGCGGCTCGCAATGCTTTCAAAAAGTGTTGTTGCGGTTGAGAGTTCGCATATATCTGTTAAAGCGGGGAAAGCGAATGCAAACATAAACAATTTAAGGAACATAAGATACGAAGAATCTGACGTTGTAGAATTTTTGAAATCGTACACAGGAAATGCAGATATAATTATTCTTGACCCACCAAGAAGTGGTGCGGGAAAAGAAGTATGTAAAGAAATATTACGTATTAAACCTCACAAAATAGCTTACATTTCTTGTGATCCTTCAACACTTGCAAGGGATATAGCATTGTTAAAAGAAGACTATAACATAATTGCAGTACAACCGTTTGATATGTTCCCACAAACTTATCATGTTGAGACTGTAGTTTTGATGGAAAGAAAAGAAAGATAATCGTACAGTAATTTTTAATCTTAATCCAAAATACGAATACGTGGGATCATCCCCACGTATTTTTGTTTTTCATTAAGAGTGAGTTATAATTATTTATGTAATATATCTTTATACTTTTCAATTGACCAAAATTATACTTGATATATTTTTATAAAATGTTAAAATAAAAAATGAAGTAAAATAGTTTATTTACATCAAAAAGGGAGGGTATCATTATGGAAATTGTTGCAAAAATCGTGGATGGTGTTTACTACGTTGGAGTAAACGATAGAGATACTCATCTATTTGAAAACATTTGGCCACTCACAAAGGGTGTTTCGTACAACTCCTATCTAATAGTAGATGAAAAAACTGCGCTTATCGATACTGTAAAAGTCAATAAAATGAAAGAGTACATCGAAAAGATAAACCAAATATTAGATGGCAAATCTCTTGATTATCTAATTATTAACCATATGGAACCAGACCATTCCGGTGCAATTTCTTCTATTGTCCACGCATTTCCAAATGTAAAAATTGTGGGTAACAAAAAAACGTTCGAATTCATAAAAGCCATGTATCATTTAGAAGGTAATTTTTATGAAGTAAAAGAGGGAGACGAAATTAATCTTGGAAACAAAACGTTAAAATTTTACATGACGCCGATGGTACATTGGCCTGAAACAATGATGACTTACGAAGTAAATAACAAAATACTTTTCGCCGGTGATGCCTTTGGTGGCTTTGGATCTTTAGACGGTGGAATATTTGATGACGAAGTTGACGTAAATTATTTCGAAAACGAAATCAGAAGGTACTATTCAAACATAGTGGGAAAATTCGGCCCAATGGTTCAAAAGGCTCTTCAAAAGCTTAGTTCTTTAGAGATTAAAATCGTATGCTCGACACACGGTCCCGTTTGGAGAACCAATCCCGGACATATCATATCAGCTTACGATAGATGGAGTAAATACGAATATGAAGAAGGTGTTGTCATAGCTTACGGTACAATGTATGGCAATACGGAAAAGATGGCAGATTATATAGCAAGGGTACTTGCTGAAGAAGGTGTGAAGAATATAAGAGTCATGAACACATCAACAACGCATGAATCATTTATAATCAACGAAATTTGGAGATTCAAAGGCATTATTCTCGGTACGTGTACATATAACAATTGGATATTCCCTCCAATGGAAAATTTAATTATAAACCTTTCCCACAAAGGACTTCCAAATCGCGTTTTCGGTGTTTTTGGAACATATGGATGGAGTGGCGGAGGAGTTAAAGGTATCGTGGAATACATTCAAAAGAATAAATGGGAAATGGTTGGAGAACCTGTAGAAGTGCAGTTTTCACCTAAAGAAGAAGATTTTGAAAGACTGAGAAAATTAGCTGTAGAAATGGCAAAAGCGGTAAAAAAATAATATTCAGTTCGGTTTCAATTAAAAAGCCGAGCTTTAAGCTCGGCTTTTGTTTTTTTCGAAGTATCGGTTTATTTTTCTCCCCACCATTCTATCTCTTTACCTTCGATAAACACCTTTTCAACCTTTGCCTGTGGAAGGAATGGGTCGTTATCCCAAATAACTATGTCCGCATCCTTACCTACCTCGATGGAACCAACTTTATCATCTATTCCAAGAATTTTTGCAGGGTTAATTGTGAGCATTTTGAGAATATCATCTTTATTCGCACCATATTTCATGGCAAGTGCAGCATGCATATTTGCGTACTCGAGATGAACCACAGGATGGTCAACCATTATAGCTGTCAAAACTCCTTTTTCATTAAGTATTTTTACATTTTCGTACGTCTGGTCTTTGAGTTCTATCTTTGTTCTAAAACCAAATGGTCCAACCACAACAGGTATATTATTTTCAGCCAAATAATCGGCAACCTTGTACGCTTCAGTACCATGTTCAATGACAAGTTTAAAGTTAAATTCTTTGGCTATCCTAACTGCTGTTACAATATCCTGAGCTCTGTGAGCATGTATTCTTGCAGGGATAACACCTTTAAGAACAAGTTCCCCGACTTCAAGTTTAGGGTCTCTATCTAGAAAAACTCCGTCTTTTTCAATTGCTTTTTTCTTTTTCTCAATATAATCTTGTACTTTCATAAAATACGATCTCATCAAAGCAGCAATTCCAAGTCTTGTTGATGGAAGTTTTTTAAGTTCTCCGTAAACTCTCTTTGGATTTTCACCTGTTGCCATCTTTAGTCCAGCTGGTGATTTAACTATACAATAATCAACGATGTGAGATTTAAACTTAATAATCGCCCCTTGCCCCCCAATGACATTTGCACTGCCCGGAACAATCATAACTGTTGTAAACCCACCATCTAGTGCCCTTTTGATGGCAATATCATAAGGATTAAAAGCATCTATAGCTCGCACTTCTGGAGTAATAGGCTCTCCTATCTCATTACCATCCTGCATGGCTCCAACTGCCTCTTCGTACAATCCAATATGTGAGTGAGCATCGATAAAACCGGGCAAAACATACTTCCCGGATAAATCTAAAACTTTATCCGCTTTCACCTTAATACTTTTACCAACCTTACTAATCTTTCCATCCTCAATTAATACATCTCCAACAAATGTACCATTTGTAACTGTAACAACTGTTCCACCTCTTAAAAGCATCTTTCCCACGATTACCCCTCCTCGAATTATGAAATACAGAACTCACGTATAATTATACCACAATCTTGTTCGTAAAGCGAACAATGACATACTTTGTTTTTGAAATTTAACATAAGAATTTAACCAAAAAATTCAAATCCGTGATAAAATTTCTTGTAGAATGAAAAATTTAAAATAGAAAGGTTGAGGAGCTGATGAGATGGGAATTAAGGCAGGTAGATGAACACCTTGTTCAAGAACTCTCTGAAAGGCTGGGTGTAAATAAGTTCGTTGCAAAGTTATTGGTACTGCGTGGTATAAAAACAGAAGAAGATGCCAAAAGATTTCTTAATCCAACGCGTCAAACACTACGTTCTCCATTTTTATTAAAAGACATGGAGAAAGCCGTTGAAATATTGTTAAGAGCAAGAGACAACGGCGAGAAAGTTATAATCCACGGCGATTATGACGTGGATGGTATTACTGGTACGGCTGTACTTTACACTTTTCTTTCAGAAAATGGATGGAACGTAGATTACTACATTCCAAAGCGTGTGGATAATGGTTACGGTATCCAACCACAATTTGTCGAAGAGATTGTTCTAAAGGGATTCAAAACAATCTTAACGGTAGATTGTGGCATAACCGCTTTTGAAGCCGTTGATAAGGCTAAGGAACTTGGTCTAAACATTGTTATAACAGATCATCACCAACCAAAAGAAACCCTTCCTAACGCCGATGCGATTGTTAATCCAAAAAGACCAGACGACGAATATCCTTTCAAGGAATTTGCAGGAGTAGGAGTCGCCTACAAACTTATTACCGCACTAGCAGAAAAAATGAATATCCCACCATCTGTAACCGATGAATTGTTAGATTTAGTTGCCCTTGGTACAGTTGCAGATATGGTTGAACTTTTAGACGAAAATAGGTACATTGTTCGAGAAGGCCTAAAAAGGCTTAACAATACAGCTAAACTCGGCATTGTTCGACTTATTCAAAAAATAGGTATTGCCACGATAAGTACGCGCGATATTGGTTATAGAATCGCTCCAAAACTTAATGCAGCTGGCAGGCTCGATTCTCCTGATGATGCATTTAAACTGATAGTCACCAAAGATGAGGCAAGTGCGACTGAGCTTGTAGAGATTTTGTTAGGATATAATGTAACAAGGCAGGGTATCGAAGCAAAAATATATAACGAAGCTGTACAGATGATTGAATCAAATAACCTTGATAGTTTACCAATAGTTGTTGCTTACGGTTATGGATGGCATCTTGGTGTTATAGGGATAGTCGCCACAAGACTTGTGCATTTGTATAACAAACCTGTTATGGTGATATCCATCGAAGATGGAGTAGGAAGAGGTTCTGCTAGGAGTGTTCAAGGTGTTAACATAATAGAATTACTTGAAAGATTTAGAGATATATTTGAAGATTTTGGTGGGCACACAATGGCACTTGGTTTCAGCTTGAAAGAAGAAAAAATTCCAGAGCTGATAAAAGCAATACGCGAAAAAATAAGAGAAGAAGATATAAAAGTAGAAGAAGTAATTGCCGTAGATGAAAAAATATCTGTAGATGAAATAAATGAAGATTTATTAAAATCAATAGAATTATTAGAGCCATACGGACATGGTAATCCTGAGCCAGTATTTTTAATACAAAACAGCCCAGTTGAACGATTTAAAATCTTTGGTGAAACAGGTTACAACATTCGATTAACTCTAAAAGGTAATAGCAATAGCATAGAAGGTGTAGGGTTTGGACTAAAATTCTCACCAAATGAAATGTATGGTATTCAACCACAATTTATACGAATGGACGTTGTTGGCAACTTAAGGACTGGAGAAGCTGGTCCTCAGCTTAATGTTTTGGATTTAAAATTTTATCATATAAGTGATGATGATGTTATGGATAGAGCCTTTTTGCATTCATTTAGCGTGAACTGGAAACAACAGAAAGAAGAAGAGTACAGTCAAAAACATATAGAAGATGATATATTCTCCAGAATTGAAAAAGTAAGCAATTTATACAAAATACAAAGGCCAGCAGTTATTAGATTTAAGATGCACTATAGGAATGCATTTTTATATGATTTAATGAGAAAAGGAAGAGTATTAATTATAAATCCGTCGAGTATCGAAGCCATGCATATCTATGAAAGTTTACAGAGACATAATATACAAGGCTTAGCATTACTTAATTCTGTTAACAGAGGTAATGGAAGACACATTGTGACAAACGCGGTTTACGCTGATAATTTCATCTCCAACCTAGATGATTTTGATTTTATAGTTTTAAACGAAATTCACTTCTTGAGAAATTTTGATGAAGAACTATTTGAAAGAATAATCTATAAATTTGGTAAGCAAGCATTTTACACAACAATATTTAATTTCGAAACCAATCTTCCAATTTATGAAGTTGAAGGTAAATCTGAATTCTCAATAGAAGATAAGAGAAATCAGCCAAAGTCTCTCAACAATACTGTTTCTTCACTTGTTTATCTATTCTCAACGCATAACTCTGTAGAAATTTTCTTCAACAATTACGTAAAAAAGATGTCCGCTCGAGATACGGTCTTTTACTCTTCACAGCTTGCCCCATTCCAAAGACTAATTATATCCAATCTTGTAAAGAAAAGAAAAATAAAGAGGCTTATTTCTTCAACGAATACAGATGGATTACCTGGTTTATTTGGAAAGGTCGAAGTGAGACTCTTTGACTTCCCTTATACTCTGAGTGAAATAATTGATGCAGTAAGTGGAGATGGAAATGTGCTGCTGCAGTTAAATTATTCAACACAAGACGTGAATAAAAGATACGAATCACTGAAAAAATTATTCCCTCCGCTTGAAAACTTGGAAAAGATAGTTGAAGAATTAAATATATATCTTCCGATGAAACAAGATGATTTTGAGGCTATATTATCAAATTACGATATACCAAAGGGGGTTGTAAAGAGCATTTACAAAGATCTCGGCGGAATAGTTGAAAATATAGTTAAACCTGTTGATTTTATTCCAGAAAAAATAACAAGGCTTAAAGAAAGAGAAATTGAATTACCTTATTTTGAAAGATACACTCTTCAACTCGAGGCCTTATCTATGAAAGAAATATACAGACTGATAGAGGAGAGATATATGCATGACTCAGAACTTAAAATATATTTTAAGGACTGAAAAACCTATTGAAAATCTCATTGAGCTAAGAAAAAAAGGAATACATGCAAAATTATTCCCCGATCCAAAAAATCCGTCAAAGATGGTTATAGCACTAGATGAAGTTACTGAAAACGAAAGCAAGATTGGAAATATCGAAAAACTTGGAGGAAATATTATAGATGAGTATTATAGCCATTGATTATGGAAAAAGTAAATGTGGCTATGCCATTGGAAACGTTTTTGTTTCTGAGAGCGGAACAATTAAAACCTCGGAAATACATACAAAGATATCGTCATTCAAAAAAATAATTTTAGGTATACCATTATCCATGAGTGGAAATTATTCTACGCAAACATTTGAAGTTATAAAGTTCGGTATAAAACTTTTAAAGCAGGGTAAAGAAGTACTTTTTATAGACGAAAGATTGACAACTCAGATGGCAAAAGCATACCAAAAAAAAGACGATGACCGCTTCAGTGCCGAACAGCTTTTATTAGACTATATTAATAATCCACAAAGGGCAAAGAAACTCGAAATAACCAAAATAAAACAACCACAAGAGATAAAAGCTGAATTTGCAATTATAATAGAAGTTCCATTCGATGATAAATTCAATATCTCATCTGGAATCGCGTTCTCCGAAGATCCGTACACAGCTTATACGTTGTTTTCAAAAGGTTTTTTTGTATATAGAATCTTTAAAGATTTTTTCAAATCACTTTCTGAGATTGAAAAAAAGCCAGAATGTATTATAATTAACAACGAAACTAGACAAATGCTGTCTAATTTAGAATTGAAAGATACGCAAATTGCTCAAATACCTGTTTATTCATTTAATGTTACAAAAGAATAGTTTTTTCAGTGCTCGTAGCTCAATTGGATAGAGCGTCGGACTCCGGATCCGAAGATTGCGGGTTCAAGTCCCGCCGAGCACGCCAAGTGTAAAATATTAATAATTTTTTTACCATAAATTTGAATGATTTTTGAAGGGGGTTACTTAAATGAATACACGTTTAGAAGAAGTCAAAGCAAAAGTTTTTGAGAGGAATGTTGATGGAATATTGGTTTTGAATATTGAGTCGTCAAACACTGTTACAACAAGATATCTTTCAGGTTTCACTGGAAGTTTCTCCGCATTGCTTATCACACCAAAAAGACATCTTATTGTCACCGATTCACGCTATTGGACACAGGTAAAAGAAGAAAGCACGTTTGAATTAGTTAAATACATACCACCCAAAACATTTTTAGATACCGTCGCTGAATTAATAAATTCTATGGAGTTACAAAAGCTTGCTATTGAAAAAGACAGGATATCAGCTAGCTATTTTGAAGCCTTGAGAGAAAAATTAAAAATCGAATTTGAAGATGTTTCTTCTTTATTGCTTGAGGTACGCTCAAAAAAAACAGAAGAAGAAATTGAAAAAATAAAAGTAGCAGTTGAAATCGCTCAAGAAGCGTTCAAAAAGATGCTTGAAATAGCAAAAGCTGGTATGAAAGAATATGAGCTAGCAGCTTATTTAGAATATCAAATGAAATTACTTGGAGCAGATGATAGAGCTTTTGATACAATAATCGCATCTGGCTATAGAGGGGCATTACCACATGGTAAAGCATCGGAAAAGGTTATCCAAAAAGGAGAGGTAATTGTCGTTGACTGGGGAGCAAGGTACAAAGGATACAACAGTGATTTGACAAGAGTATTTTCAATTGGTGAACCTTCAGATAAAGTGAAAGAGGTTCATAAAATAGTGTACGAGGCTCAACAAAAAGCACTCGATGCGATAAAAGCTGGAATTACAGGCAAAGAAATTGATTCACTCGCAAGAAATCATATTGCTGAAAGTGGATACGGTGAATATTTTGGCCATGGCTTAGGCCATGGACTCGGTTTAGAAGTACATGAAAATCCAAGTCTAAGTTATAGAAATGAAAAACCTCTTGAGGATGGACATATTGTGACGGTTGAACCTGGAATATATCTCGAAGGAGAGTTTGGAATAAGGATAGAAGAGGATGTTGTGGTTAGGGAAAATGGATGTGAAATATTATCAACTCTACCAAGGGAGATAATAATTATTTAAATTAAACGCTTCTCAGGTGAATTTAATGTCGAAGAGAAAAAATAACAGTGTAGGTGCTAATATAGGAAAAGAAATATCAAAAATGAATATAGTCACAGGCTTTGGATTTACGATTATCGCGAACATATTAGTTAGTATTATAATAGGGATGTTCTTAGATAATATGTTTGGTACGGGTAAAATTTTTCTGATAATATTTGTATTCTTAGGTTTAGCTTCAGGTATCTACAATGGTATAAAGTATATACTGAAAGAAGTTGAAAAATATGAAAAAGAAGAACAAAGAGAACAAAAATCAAAAAATGATGAAAAGTAATGAAAAAGTACCACTAAGAGTCAAAAAGTCAAAAGCTTATCAAGAATTACTAAAATTGGCTCAGGATAATGATAATGAAGTAAACGAAAATAATAACAATAATATTGAAACAAATTATCTCATCACAGATATAAAATTTGATGAAAATTTACGTAAAACATTAAAGGGAATATTAAAAAACATAATAAAGTATTCTATACCTTTTATAATAGTTGAGTTAACATTATTCATAATATTTGGTCTTTGGAGCGCAATAATTGGGCTTTTCTTTGGGACTATAGGTTCATTGCTCGGACTTTTGTTTATTGCAAAAAGTTACGAGAATTATGATATAATAACTTTAGGTTCATTTAAAATTCCAAAAATGTATGGTTTAAGATACATATTTTATGCTTCGCTCTTTCTTTTATCCACTCTTATAACAAAAGAGCCTATGTGGGGAATAATAGGTACTTTCATAGGAATGATTAATTTAAAAATGGTTATCTATTTGTTCTCTTGGAGGTGGTAAAATTGACAAAAAAAAGGAAAATGAGCACAAAAGCTAAAGTTCAATTGCTGTTTTTTTTGGTCGCTTATGTAACCATTGGAATACTTAACATAAAATTAGGCGGACTTCCACCCACTCCAGGTGATGCCCTTAAAAATGTTGCAAATAGATGGATCGTTGGTCCATCTACAGGTGCATGGTATCAAAGGATAAATCCTATGACAATTGTCATGTCATTTGTAATTATCGGAATTATCATTTGGTTCGCAAAGCAAGTTAACAAGGACTATTCCATTGTTCCTACAAAGAAACAATCATTTGCTGAGTCGATAATGGAATTTATTTACGATATTGTACAGAGTAGTATTCCTGATGAAAAGTACGCAAATATAACTTTTAAAATTGCTACAACACTTTTTATATACATAGCCGTTTCGAACTTGATAGGTGGTTTTATACCAGGTATCTCAGTCGATGTATCCAAAACAATTACAGATGGTGGAGAAGTAATAAGAAATGTTAAATTCGTCTTATTTAGTGACACTTGGTTCCCTCCAACATCGGATCTTAATACAAATCTAACATACGCTGTAATGGTATTCCTAATTAGCCAATACTTTGGAATAAAAGCAAAGGGCATAAAAGAATGGTTCAAAGGTTTTCTTGAACCAGTACCATTTCTTTTACCAATGAATATAATTGGAGAACTCGCAAAACCAGTTTCACATTCTCTACGTTTGTTTGGAAATATAACAGGCGGAGGAATACTTGTTTTAACACTAAGCTACTTTGTAAAATACTTATTCCTACCACCATTTTTATGGGGATATTTCGGAATATTCTCTGGGTTAATTCAAGCGTTTGTTTTTTCAACGTTGACTGTTGCATATATATCTTCTCAAGTGTCGTAAATTTGAGCAAATATCATTACACTTAACACTTAAAGAGGGAGGTATTTACGATGGATCAAGAAAGCGTAAAGATTATTGCGGATGCTATTATAACTGCTGGTAAAGCTATTGGGGCAGGACTTTGTATGGGACTTGGTGCAATTGGTCCTGGTGTAGGTGAAGGTCACGTTGGTGGACACGCAATGGATGCTATCGCAAGGCAACCAGAACTTACAAACGTTATTGTTACAAGGATGTTGCTTGCAGACGCTATCGCTGAAACAACAGGTATTTACTCATTGCTTATTACCTTTTTGATACTATTCGCTTTGTGAGGCGAGGTATATGGACTTTTTTGAAATTAACTTAACTGCTGTAGTACAATTATTAAATTTTCTATTTTTACTATGGATTCTTAATAAGCTTCTTTATAAGCCTTTCCTGGGAATGATGGAAAAGAGGAAAGAGAAAATTGAAGGAGAAATTGTAGAAGCTGAAAAACTTAGGAAACAAGCTGAAGAAATAAAGAAAAATGCCGAAGAAGAGCTTAAAAATGCTCGTATAAGAGCTGAACAAATAATCGCTTCTGCAAACTCAGAATCTGAAAAGATAGTTGAAGAAGCCAAACAAAAAGCCCAAAAAGAAGCTGAGAAAATTTTACAAAACGCTTACTTAGAAATCGAAAAGCAAAAACAAGAAGCGCTCGCGCAAGTACAGACAATTGCTACGGAACTTGCTATTAATCTTGCAATGAAAGTGCTCAAAGGCACACTTGATGAAAAAGCAAAGAGAGAATATCTTGCTAAGGTTATAAAGGAGTATGAAAAATGATGTACTCGGCAATTGCGAGCAAATATGCGTTGGCTTTGTACAACATATCTAAAACCAACGGAAAAACTGAGACTTACAAAGAACTCCTAAACATTCTTGGAGATATTTATAACTTAGCATCAGTATATCTAAACAACCAAGCGATTAAACCTGAAAATCGTGTTCAATTTGTTTTGAATATCATGAAAGAGTTGAAAATTGAATACGACGAAATTTTTCGTAAGTTTATTAACTTACTCATCGTAAATAAAAGACTAAAGTATATTAATCAAATAATTTCTTTCTTTGACTATACTATTCTTGAAGATAAAGGACTTATACCAGTTAATGTTACCTCGGCCATGGAACTTTCAAAAGAGGAAGAAGAAATTCTTTCAAAATTTGTCGAGAAATACACTAACAGAAAACCGGTCTTTAATGTTACAGTGGATGATAGCCTAATAGCTGGTGTCGTCATGGAATTCGCCGGTAAAACATTTGATGTAACGGTTAAGGGAAGACTTCAAAATATCGCAAGAAACGCTCTAAATAGAGAGGGGTGATACCTTGAGATTAAACCCTGGAGAAATCGTAAGAGTTTTAGAAACAAAAATATCTGATTACAAAGAAGAAATAAGACTGGAAGATACAGGAAAGGTTATACAAGTTGGTGATGGTATAGCAAGGGTATACGGTTTAAACAATGTAATGGCGAATGAAATGGTTGAATTCGTCGAGACAGGCACGAAAGGACTTGCATTTAACTTAGAAGAAGACAACGTCGGTATAATTATACTCGGTGATTATAAAGATATAAAAGAAGGACACACGGTTAGACGTTTAAACAGAATAATGGAAGTTCCAGTTGGCGAAGGTTTACTCGGCCGCGTTGTTAATCCTCTTGGTGAACCTTTAGATGGACTTGGACCAGTAGAATATAAAGAAACAAGACCTATAGAATTCAAAGCACCTGGTGTTATTTTCAGAAAACCTGTAGATACTCCTCTACAAACTGGCCTAAAGGTTGTTGATTCACTTATTCCAATTGGACGAGGACAAAGAGAGTTAATTATAGGTGACAGACAGACAGGTAAAACAGCTATAGCTATCGACACCATAATAAACCAAAAAGGTAAGGGTGTCTATTGTATTTATGTTGCAATCGGTCAGAAGGCATCCGCCGTAGCAAGAATCGTTGAAAAACTTAGACAAACTGGCGCAATGGAATACACTACTGTTGTTGTTGCCGCGTCATCTGATCCAGCAACATTACAATACATAGCTCCATATGCTGGATGTGCCATGGGCGAGTATTTCATGTTCAACGGAAAAGATGCATTAGTTGTATACGATGACCTCTCCAAACATGCGGTCGCATATAGACAAATTTCTCTGCTCCTTAGAAGACCACCGGGAAGGGAAGCTTACCCTGGCGATGTCTTTTACCTACACTCTAGACTTCTTGAAAGGGCAGCCCGATTAAATGAAAAATACGGTGGGGGTTCGTTAACCGCTCTGCCAATTATAGAAACGCAAGCAAACGATATATCTGCATATATTCCTACAAATGTTATTTCTATTACCGATGGGCAAATATATCTTGAACCAGGTTTATTCTACGCTGGTCAACGTCCAGCAGTTAATATCGGTCTCTCTGTCTCACGTGTCGGTGGTGCAGCACAAATAAAAGCAATGAAACAAGTTGCTGGTTCCTTAAAACTTGATTTAGCACAATTCCAAGAACTTGAAACGTTCGCACAATTTGCAACGGAACTTGATACAGCTACACAAGCGCAAATTACACGTGGGCAAAGATTGATGGAATTAATGAAACAACCACAGTACAGTCCTATGGAAGTAGAAGATCAAGTAGCGGTACTATTTGCCGGTATAAACGGATACCTTGATGATTTACCCATCAGTGCAGTTAGAGCTTTTGAAGAAGGGCTATTGAAGTTTATAAAAGAGAGATACGTTAATATTTTAAATGAAATAAGAACAACAAAGCAACTTTCAAAAGAAAACGAATCAAAATTACATGAAGCAATAAAGGAGTTCAAAGAAGAATTTGTTAAACTCTATGGGAAGTGATAAATAATGAGTCGTGGTAAACTATTACAAATCAAAAGACGCATAAATGCCACGCAATCTTTAAAGAAAATAACAAAAGCAATGGAAATGGTTTCAACCGCTCAAATAAAAAAAGTTGAAAAAAGGTTGAAGATGGCTCGTGAGTTTCTCAACGAAACAAAAAACATAGTTGAGAAAGTTCATTTTGATGTTAAGCATCCATTCATTAATGGCGAAGGTAAAAGTGCACTTGTTGTAATTGGTACAGATATGGGACTTTGTGGTTCTTTCCCATCGGAAATTGCTAAGAAAGCTTTAAGCTTGGATAAAAAAGAAAACTTTGACTACATATACGTAGTTGGTACAAAACTTGCTCCTATATTTAAGAAGCATGAAAAAATTCAACGTATATACGAGCATGCTTACGAGGTACCAACATTTGAATTCGCACAAACGCTAATTAGTGATTTAGTTTTAAATAATGTCTCAAAAGTAAAGGTAATTTACGGAAAGTTTAGAAGTAAGCTTGCACAAATTCCTGATGTTTTTCAACTTGTTCCATTTACTCAGGAGAATGAAAAAAAAGGTGATAGGTACGAATTTGAACCACTTGAAGATGAATTTCAAATTAAGCTTATAGAATTCTACGCTGCATCAGTATTGTTCTCTTTAGCATTTGAGACTAAGATAAGTGAGCTATACGCAAGGCAAAACGCAATGAGAAATGCGACAGAAAATGCAGAAGAAGTTGTTAGACTTCTAACGATAGAATATAACAAAGCGAGACAAGCGTCTATTACTCAAGAACTCATAGAGATAGTAACAGGAGCAGACGCACTCAAAGAAGATTAATTGAGAGTGATGGAGTGGTATACAAGCCACGAATCAGGAGGAGTGATACGTGTGTCCAAAAAATCTATTGGAAAGATTGTGAGAATAATTGGTCCTGTCGTAGATGTGAAATTTTCAGAAGGTGAGTTACCTGACATATACGACGCGCTTGTTGTAAATAATCCTCAAACAGGCAAAAAACTTATACTTGAAGTTGAACAGTTGATTGGTGATAATACGGTAAGAACAGTTGCTATGGATAGTACTGATGGGCTCATTCGTGGAATGGAAGTTGAAAACACAGGAGAACCTATAAAAGCTCCAGTTGGTCGCGGAATCCTTGGAAGAATGATTAATGTTATAGGCGAACCCATCGATGAAAATGGAGAATTAAAAGATGTAGAATACTGGCCTATCCATAGACCTGCACCATCTATGGCTGAACAAAAAACAGAAATTGAAATTCTTGAAACTGGTCTGAAAGTCATAGATTTACTTGCTCCATTCCCAAAAGGTGGTAAGATAGGTTTCTTTGGTGGTGCTGGTGTTGGTAAAACCGTTCTTGTTATGGAAATGATTAGAAATATCGCAATCGAGCACAAAGGTTTCTCAATGTTTGCAGGAGTTGGAGAACGTACAAGGGAAGGTAACGACTTATACCTTGAAATGCAAGAAGCTGGTGTTTTAAATAATACGGTTCTAGTTTTTGGCCAGATGAATGAACCACCGGGAGCAAGGTTTAGAGTAGCACTCACCGCACTTACCGTCGCTGAATATTTTAGAGATGTTGAAGGTAGAGATGTCCTATTATTTATAGATAACATTTTTAGATTTGTACAAGCAGGTAGTGAAGTTTCTGCATTGCTTGGTAGAATGCCTTCAGCGGTTGGTTACCAACCAACACTTGCAACTGATATGGGCGAACTTCAAGAAAGAATTACTTCAACCAAGCGCGGATCTATAACTTCAGTTCAGGCAATTTACGTACCTGCTGATGATATAACCGACCCAGCACCTGCAACAACATTTACACACCTTGATGCAACAATAGTCCTTTCAAGGCAGTTGGCTGCACTTGGTTTGTATCCTGCAGTTGACCCTCTGGATTCCACATCAAAAATACTCGATCCAAATATAGTTGGTAAGGAACATTATGAAGTTGCGCGTGGTGTTCAAGAGGTCCTACAAAGGTATAAAGACTTACAGGACATCATTGCGATCCTTGGTATGGAAGAACTCTCTGAAGAAGATAAATTAATTGTTCAAAGAGCAAGGAAAATTCAAAGATTCTTGACACAACCAACGCACGTTGCTGAAAGATTTACTGGAATGCCCGGTGTGTACGTTCCTATTAAAGAAACGATAAGAGGATTCAAAGAAATTCTTGAAGGTAGATACGATGACCTTCCAGAAGCCGCATTCTACATGGTTGGTACGATAGATGAAGCCGTTGAAAAAGCAAAGAAATTAACCCAGGCGGTTGTAATATAAAGCATTAAATATTCGGCAGTCATTGTTGGCTGCCGGTTCCTTGTTATTATGATGAAAGATGAAATACAAAAGATAGGAGTGTTGCTTTATGAAAATAAAAATTGTGACACCATACAAAATTATGGAATTTAGTAACGCAAAAATTCTTGTTTTCAAAACAGTTGAGGGGGAAATGGGTGTTCTTGATAAAAGGGCTCCATTAATTGCTAAATTGGCTGTAACAGACGTTAGAATAAAAACAGAAGATGGAGAAGAAAAATATAGGGTAGTAGATGGTTTCATCCATTGTGATGGAAATAGCAACGTTACTATACTTACTGAAGAGGTCGGGAAGCCTGAAGAATTTGATCCACACAAGTATCTTGGTGATGGTATAAGCAGCGGTAAAGCAGATTAAAGCTTTGGTTCGAAATTTGAGATATTTGCTTTGGAGGTGTAAATTAATTTGAAATATGCTGTTGTTGTTGACAGTACAACAAAGTTAAGAAAAGAATTCTTAAAGAAAATTGAAGATAAAGTAGAAGTGATTACAATACCCGTCAGAGTGTATATTGATGATAAAGAATACGAAGACAGTGAAGAAGTATCAGAAAAGATAATAGAAGCACTTAAAGAAGAAAAAAAGTTAGAAACATCTCTTCCATTGATAACCAAAGTTGAAGAAACTTTCGAAGAATTATCAAACAAATATCAGTATGTTTATGTTCTATCAGTTTCTTCGCTTTTGAGTGGAACTTATAACTTATTCAACACAATAGCGAGCAAATATGAAAATATTATTGTTTTCGACTCGAAAACGGTTAGTATTCAAAATACTTACATTTTTGAACGAATGATTACAGATATTTTGAATGGTAAAATATTGGAAGAAAATGATATAATATCTTATAGAGATGATTCTTTGTTCTTAATTTCGGTCTTTGATTTAAAGCGACTCAATAAAAGCGGAAGAATTGGAAAAATTAGTTCAATTATAGGACAAATGATACACATAAAACCAATACTAACTGTTGCACGTACAGGAGAAGTAGAATTAGTCGGTAAATCCTTGAGCACGAAAAAATTGATTGAGCTAATGATAAGTAAATTTGAAAGTTTCATCGAAAAGAATAAAGTAGAAGGACAAGAAAATTATGTACTTTATGCTGCTGTTGGTTCAGATGATTACAAGCAATATGTGTATGAAATCTTTAATCACTTTAATATAAAACCTGTGTTTTTAGAAATCGGACCTGCGATTATGGTACACGTTGGTTTACACGGTTTTGGTATTTTGATTGCCAGGGGTGTTTAAATATGAATAACATTTACATTTTCGACAGTTCTGCTGATTTTCAAAATGATTTAAAATTCAATGTTCCAACAGATATATTTCCACTAAGAGTATATGTAAACGATAAAGAATATATAGACAAAATTACTATAACTGATGAAGAATTTTATAAACATTGTCTTTCTGGTGCAAAAATCGCTACATCTCAACCCAAAACCGAAGAAATGCGTGAAAAACTTTTAAAGTATTCAAAAGAATACGATAATGTTTATGTCGTAACAATATCATCAAAATTAAGTGGCACTTACGATACCATAAATTCTATAATTAAAAACGAGAATTTAAAAAATATCCACTTGTTTGACTCAAAGAGCGGAAGTGTTAAAACAACTTATGTTCTCTATAGAATTATAAACGCTGTTGAAAATGGCATAAAAGTTACTCAGGAATTAGTAGACGAGTTTGTAAAGAAAAGCCTTTTAGTTTTCACTGTTTCATCACTCGAGTACTTAGAACGTGGTGGTAGAATCGGTAAAGCCAAAGCACTAATTGGAAAATTACTGAAAATCAAGCCTATTTTATCCACAGATGAAGAAGGTTACACATTTTCTATTGACACATCACGTACGCTAGATGGTTGTGTTTCAAAGATGAGAGAAATTGCCCAAAATTTTGCTCAAAATATAAATAACCCTATTGTAATTGGAGGGTTAGGTGTTAGTACAATGAAACCATATTTTGATAAGCTTTTGGATGGCTTCCACGTCCATTCAATAGCTAGGATAGGGCCCGCCATTGCTGCTCACGTTGGCCCTGAAGTATTTGGATTTGTAATTGGGGAAAAAATTTAACATATAATTACTGATAGGGAGGTTCAGCGATGATAAAAGACTACTTAAACAGTATCGTCGAAGAAAAATCTTCAAAGGATTTCATAATATTCTCTTCTTTGTTGTTTTCGATTGGGTTTATCATGTCTATAATTTCAAACGCATTTTTCTTTATAGATCACGTTGCCGTCAAGGTATTCATAGGCATTGCAAACACTGCATTCTTCATTGGAATAATAGGACTTACCATAGTAATAAGCAAATGGTTTAACGTCGATGATGAAAAACTTCGTGCATTATCAAACCTTTACATGATATTTATGCTCATTTTTACCTTTATTGGTTATTTCATACCATTTCTATTTTTGATTTCGACAGCTCTTTTGATTTCTCTTATTTTGACAGCGAAAAAATTTGTTTTATCGGATGAGAAATTAGTGATATCAAAAGTAGTAAGTTATTTCCTTATCACTTTGTCTTTCTACACAATGGAGCTTGTGACGGAGCTAAACGAGGAAATCACTCGGAGGTGATTATATGGAGATTAAGACTTTTTCCAAAGGTATCGAACTTTCAGATGCTGTTGTTTCTTATCTTGAAGAAAAGTTAGAAAAAGTAAAGAGAGTGCTCAGCTCTTTTAAAGACAAAGCAAACATCAACATCGAAGCGCGTTTTGACAAAGATGGTCCATATTATACTCTCTTACTTAAAACACATTTTAACGGAAAAGATATTGTTGTTCAAGAGAAGGCAAATGATATTTACGGTGTTATTGACAGTGCATCGGACAGTTTTGAAAAATCGGTAAAAAAAGAAAGAGAATATTACAAATCTCACCACAAATCAAATGTAAAAAGTGCAATTGAAGTAATTGCTGAAGAACTAACACCAAGAGACCTCTCAGAAGAGGAAGAAGAAAAGATAGACACAGTAAAAAGAGTATTTTTAGCAAATATCTCTCTTGAAGAAGCACTTGCCCAAATGGATGTTATGAATCACGCTTTCTTTGTTTTTAGAAACGTAGATACAGGTGAAATCAATCTATTATACAGGAAAAATGGTAAGTACGGATTAATAGAGTTCCAAGACTAAAAACGCTAAAAAATAAAAATAAATTTCTATAAATCACAAGTGCCCCGATTTGGGGCACTTGACTTTTTTTATCCAAGGTATTATCATAGAGCTGGAATTATCGTGAAATAATTAACGAAACAAATCAAAAATTTTTGGAGATGGGAGAGCATATGGAAAGTGAAAAAGATTTAAAAAACGAAAAATTCGTAGTTAGTATATGTTTTGGTAGTTCATGCCATTTAAAAGGTTCGTACTCAATAGCAGAAAGACTCAAAGAATTTATCGAAAAAAATAAATTAGAAAACTCAGTTGAACTCAAGGGTTCACTATGCCTCGGGATGTGTGTAAATGGGGTAAATATACTAATTGATGATAAACTATTATCAAATATTAATTGTGAAAACATAGAAGTTGTATATGAATATCTAAGAAATAAATTCATAAACGAAGGTGATAAATAGTGAAGGAAAGTCTATATATTATTTCAAATCGTGCCAATTGTAAATACTGTTACAAATGTCTTAGAAATTGCCCTGTAAAAGCGATAAGTTTTCAAAATGATGTATCTTTCGTCATAGAAGATGAATGTATTTTGTGTGGAACATGTGTTAATGTATGTCCACAGAACGCAAAAAATTACCGTGATGATATAACAAAATTTGAATCTTTAATAAATAAACCTTTCATTGTTTCTATCGCACCGTCATTTTATGGAAATGAGGATGCTCCATTAAAGATTTTATCTATTCTAAAGTCACTGGGCGCCGTTTACATCTCCGAAACAGCTGTCGGTGCAGAGTTTGTTACGGAAGAATATATTAGAATATACGAAAATTCTAATCACTCGTTGATTACAACATCTTGCCCGGTAATTGTAAATCTAATAGAAAAACACTATCCGCATTTGATACCGTACATGATGCCGATTGTATCACCTGCAATTGCACATTCTCAGTTTTTAAACCAACTTTTTGGCGACCTTCCAAAGCTTTTTGTCGGACCGTGTATAGCAAAAAAAGAAGAACTTGAAAATTATTACGACGTTGTTCTAACATTTGAAGAACTTGAAAAATTTATAAAAAAAAGAGAAATAATTGTTGATGATTACAAAGAAAGGTTACCAGATTTCCCTTATCCAAAAAGAACACGTTTTTATCCAACATCCGGTGGAATATTATTTTCAGCTCAACAAAATACTTATAATCATTTGATTTTAGAAGGCGTAAACAACATTATCGATTTTCTTGAACACTTCAATGAAAATATAAATGAAAAAGTAATTATAGAAATGTCTGCTTGTCACGGTGGATGTCTAAATGGTCCAGCAACCGATAGAAATGTTAATATTCTTGAAAAACGCTTCAAATTAAATAGTGTAATCAAACAAATTAACAATACATCTATTCAGCCTAAGTATATAGATTTAAAGGAGTATAATTTTAGTTTAAAAAAACAATTTATAAATAAATCTAAAAAGGTAGAAATCAGTAAAGAAAAGATAGAAAATATTCTGAAGTCTATGGGAAAAGATTCTCCAGAGAAGGAACTAAATTGTAGCGGTTGTGGATACGACACTTGTGTTGAGAAAGCAAAAGCTGTTTATCTTGGTAAGGCAGAAAAAGATATGTGTTTTGCTTACCTTATTGAAAAAGTTTCATCAGTTTCCAACAAAGTTGTCGATGAATCACCCAATGGTATATTGATATTCAAAGATAACGATTTACTTTACATCAACGAATCAGCTAAGAAGTTATTTGTAAATTACGAAAAGGAAAGACTCATTGAGATTTGCGAAAGAATATTCAACGATCCAAACAGAATCCACGAGATTTATATAAATGGGAAAAAGTTTTATTTCTATCCAAAAGCGTTCAGTTTACCAGAAGATAGTGGAAACGTTATATTACTTGTCGACATAACTGAGTTAATAATCCAAAAAGAACGAATGAATGAATTAAAAAGTAAGACGATAGAAAAGATAGAAGAAGTTTTAAATAATCAAATGAAACTCGCGCAAGACATTGCAAGCATTCTCGGTGAGTCTATAGCTGAGACAAAAGCCCACTTTTTAGAATTTAAAAAGTACATGGGGGAAGAAAATGCTGACGTGTGAGATACATTATGCGCAAAAAAACAAAGCAGGCGAAGAAGTTTGTGGTGATACGATAAAGATAAAAAGAGACGAAAAAAAGACAGTTGTTAGTGTTTCAGATGGTCTCGGAAGTGGCATAAAGGCAAGCATACTATCCACACTCACCGCTTCGATGGCAACAACTATGGTATTTAAAAATGTCCATATTTCAGAAGTTTTCAAATCCATTATCTCGACGCTTCCAACGTGTAAAGTACGTGGAATAAGTTATGCAACATTAGCAACTTGCCATGTTGACCATGAAACAGGTGAATGTGACATATACGAATACGATTTTCCTGTTGTCTTGGTATACAGAGGAAACGAGATGGTAGAGCTTACTAAAAAACATATTGAAATAGAAAATAGAAAAGTGTATTGTTCACAATTTAGCGTCCAGCCGGGTGATTTCATATTTTTAATGACCGATGGAATTACTCAAGCTGGAATGGGAACGAAAAGATTTCCTTTTGGGTTCGGATTAGAGAATGTAAAATTCGAATTGATTAACTTGATAAAGCACAAAGTTGATCCGCAAAGCATTGCTTTACACCTTGTAAGACTCGCAGAAGCTCTTGATACTGGAACGAAAGGTGATGATGCAACAGTTTGCGTAATTAAAATCAGAGAGAGAAGGAACTTGACAATAATGATTGGTCCACCAGAAAGGAAGGAGTTAGACGAGATTGTTGTAAAAAGATTAATTGAATCAGAAGGTAAGAAAGTTATCTGTGGCGGAACAACAAGCCAAATTGTTGAAAAAGTTCTTGGAAGGAAAGTAGAAATAGATTTTTCGAGTATCTCTGAAATTTCACCACCAATAGGATATATGGAAGGAATAGACCTTGTAACGGAAGGCATAATAACTCTTTCTCAAGTTTTCAGATATTACGAATCTCAAGAAACTCAATTGGGAGTTGGAGCTCAAAAATTAATAGATATGTTCGAAGAATCCGATGTTATAACTTTCTTGGTTGGGCGCGCTATAAATCCTGCTCACCAAAATCCTCTATTTTCACATGACATATCACTCAAATTCAGATTAATACATGACTTGGCACAGATATTAGAAAAGAAAGGAAAAATAGTAAATATAGAATATTTCTAATTCAAAATCGGTTTAAATAAACTCTAAAAACAGGCAATGGCTTCTGTTACCCATTGCCTGTTTGTTTTTGTTAACACAAATTGGAATTTATAATTCGTAAGCTTCTTTATGATTTGAGTTTCCTTTGCAATTTCTTCATAAGGTGATATAATTAAAAAAGAACATCAAAGAAATTGTTAAAAAATACCAAATGGAGAGTGTTTAAATGATATGGAATTGAATCATTATATTCAAAAAATCGATGAAAAGATAGAAACTCTTTGCGAAGAACTTAAAAAAATTGCACCAGAAAACTTAAAAGAGTTAATAGAAAACTTCAATGAATTCACTCTAAGACCTGGAAAGAGAGTAAGGCCACTTCTTTTGTTACTCTCTTACAACGGATACAAAGGGAAAAATATGGACGATGCCATTACATTTGCCGCGGCAATTGAAATTATGCATTCATTCCTTTTGGTCCACGATGATATAATCGATAACGCTGATTTGAGAAGAGGGAAACCTACTTTACACAAAATCTATGAAAAATCATACAACTCAAGCAAGTTAGGAACCGACTTAGCAATAGTTGTCGGTGATATAGTTGCTTTTTACATATTTGGAATACTATCTGAATTGAAAGTAAGCGAAAGTACATTGAAAAAAATCGTAAAAAATTTCTCTAAGTGCTATGTTAACACAGGCTTTGGACAATTACTGGACATTTTATACGCTGGCAGAATAGATGATAAAATCGTAAACGAAGATATTCCAGAAAAGATAAGCGAGTTAAAAACCGCTTATTATACTTTCGTTTATCCTATGTTATTTGGATACTATCTTTCTGAAAATAATATAGAAAAAGAAGAAGAAAAGATATTAATTGTTGGGAAAAATGCGGGAATTGCATTCCAATACAGAGATGATATAATAGGCATTTTTGGAGGGGACGCAAAAACTTTAAATGACTTACACGAAGGGAAATTCACCTCAGTAATTAAATTAACTTACGAACTCTTAGATGAAAATGACAAAAAAATATTTTTAAATTTAATCTCTAAAAATCCAAAAAACGAATCAGATATAGAGAAACTTTACGAACTCATTAGAAAAACAAATTCAGTATCCGTTTTACAAGATAAAATAAATACATTGATTGAAGCAAGTCTTAAATACACAGAACAACTTACTATGAACGAAGAGTCAAAAAGCTCATTAAGACAACTGATTTCTAAGATTAAAAGTATTCCATTGTAATTTTCTAACTATTGTAATTAGCCTAAAAAATTTAGGAGGGATAATTTTGGCAGATTATCCACTTCAGTATAAGAACCCTCCAGCGTCAGAACAGTTAAAAACCAAAAGAGGCTATCCAAGGCTTGGTGCAACGCCTGATGAAACAGGTGTTAACTTTGCTATATTCTCAAGAAATGCAACAAGTGTTACGCTTGAGCTATACCAAAACTATTACGACCAATCACCATCGCACGTTTTTGTTCTTGATCATATTAAGAACAGAACAGGTGATATTTGGCATATTTACGTGTATGGCGTGGGGCACGGACAATACTATGGGTGGAGAATAGATGGTCCGTATGACCCAATAAATGGGAAGCGTTTTAATAAAAACAAATTGCTCATAGATCCATACGCAAAAGCTATAACAACATTTTTTGATTGGGATGACGATGCGGTATATGGATACGATAGAAAATCCCCTCTTCAGGATTTGTCGTTTTCAACAATTGATTCGGCTCAAAGCATGATCCGTTCAATTGTAATAGATGATTCAAAATACGATTGGGAAGATGATAAACAATTACACATTCCTTGGAACGAAACAATAATATATGAAATGCACGTTAGATTATTTACAGTAAGTCCAACCTCCAAAGTAAAATTCCCCGGTACGTTTTTTGGTATAATAGAAAAACTTGACCATCTTAAAGAATTAGGTGTTACAACGATAGAATTAATGCCCATATTTGAGTTTAACCTTGACTCAAATCCTAATATAAATCCACTAACAGGTGAAAATCTAAAAGATGTCTGGGGTTATAATCCTTTAAATTTCTTTTCGGTTACTGGAAACTATTCAGTTGGTTTGAAACTTGGTGAACAGGTATTTTTATTCAAAGATTTTGTAAAAACACTCCATAAGAATGGCTTTGAAGTAATTTTAGATGTCGTATACAACCATACAGGCGAAGGTGGAGAAAAAGGTCCCACGTTATGCTTCAAAGGTATCGATAACGAGATATACTATATGTTAAACCCGACGAATAAAAGGTATTATCTAAATTACTCAGGTTGCGGTAATACATTGAATTGTAATCATCCCGTTGTAAAAGAAATGATAATTGACAGTCTTAGATATTGGGCAACGGAAATGCACGTAGATGGATTTAGATTTGACCTTGCCTCTGTGCTTGGTAGAACACCGGATGGAAGATGGGTTGGCGATTTATCACTTCTTAAGGATATCGCTGAAGACCCTATCGTAGGAAAACTAAAACTCATCGCCGAAGGTTGGGATGCCGCCGGTGGCTATCATTTGGGATTATTTCCAGAAGGTTGGGCAGAGTGGAATGGCAAGTACAGAGACTGTGTAAGGAAATTTGTCCGTGGTGATAATGGAGTTATCCAAGAATTAATGCTTAGAATATCCGGTAGTCCTGATTTGTACGCAAATAGAAAACCACACGCGAGCATAAATTTCATAACATGCCACGATGGATTCACAATGAGAGACTTGGTATCATATAATCGCAAACATAACGAGGCAAATGGTGAGGGTAATAAAGACGGGACGGATGAAAACTTTAGCTATAATTACGGTGTAGAAGGTGATACTGATGATCCACAAATTCTAAAAATTCGAAAACAACAGATAAAAAACTTTTTTACAATTCTCATGGTTTCTCACGGAACACCTATGATACTCATGGGTGATGAGATGTTTAGAACTCAGAAAGGTAACAACAACGCTTATTGTATCGATAATGAAACAACATGGGTTGATTGGACATTGAAAGAACAGCACAGGGACTTGTTTGAATTTGTGAAAAAGATTATCCATTTCAGAAAAACACATCCTGCACTGAAGAGAGAATGTTTCTTTGAAAAATACGATAAATTTGGTAATTTGATAACCGATATAACGTGGCATGGTGTAAATCCGTTCGAACCAGACCTTGGCTATTATTCACACTCCATAGCCTTTATGATTTCTGGTTTTGACCCAATTAAAGGTGTCCAAATAGATAACGATATATACGTTATCCTTAACCAATGGAAAGAACCCTTACAATTTATTTTACCACCTCTGTATGGCAAGAAATGGTACAGGATAGTCGATACATCTTTAGAATATCCATATGATTTTTTGGATAATCCAATTCCAGTTGATGGACATTACATAGCCCAACCACATAGCTCCATCGTAATGATTTCTTATTAAGGAAGGTGAAAATATTGAAAACGCTGATAGCTTTAGTAATAACTATACTTGGCTCGTATTTTAGCAATAAAATAAATAACTTATTACTTTCTCGTTTGGTGGTTGTATGCGCTTTAATTGGAATCGGTTTTTTAATATCTAATCCTGTTCTTGGTTCATTGTTAACTTTAATCCTTCTTTTTTCAAGGGTCATTTACACTCAAGTGAGAAAAGATATAGTTGAAGATTTAAAAATGTACTTGTTCAATAAGGCGATTTTAAAAAGTCAAACGTACCTAATGTTACTTTTTACTGGCGGAATAATTCTTGGTTTTGTATTACCTGCAGTCAAAAATTACAAAATTAGTATATCGATAGTCATATTCGTTTTTGTAATGCTCATATACCTTGTCGAATATTCAAATTGGAAGAGCTTTGAGGATAAAATAAATAGGGCCAGAGAAATATCTGACCATATTGAATCATTAAAACATGCGTTCGAACTTATGATACCATTCAAAGAAATCAACGCAGACGAGATTGTTAAAAATAGATTGGAACTGTGGAAAAACGTCCATCAAAATAAAACAAACACTTAATCAATTAGCATTCAACGATGAATTCAATCTCAACTGTTGCACCTTTTGGGAGACTTTGAACACCAACTGTACTTCTCGCAGGATAATTATTTGTAAATTTACTAAAGAATTTCTCATAACATTCATTGATTTGAGCGAATTCCTCAAGTTTCGTCGTAAATATAGTCGTCTTAACGATGTTCTTTGGAGAGAGGTTAATTTCTGATAGCATATTTTCGACATTCTTAAGAATTTGCTCCGTTGCTTTTTTGATATCGTCTGTTATTAGTTCACCTGTTTCTGGTACAATTGGTAAAATACCTGAGAAAAATATGAGATTTCCACTCTTAACAGCTGAAGAATAAGGTCCAACTGCTTTAGGCCCAGTTAAGAATTTTAATGTTTCCATAAAGTGCGTACCCCCTTTTTAAAATTTAATTCTTTTAAACCTCTAAAAATTCTCTCTTTACCTTTTCTTTGTACAACTTGACACCATCGTGTACATCTCCATCAAAAACTATTTTTCCTTTATCTATGAATATACATCTATCGCAAACTTCCGAAAAAAGATTCAGTTCATGTGTCGCAACAAGAATCCCTTTTCCAATTTCTCGAAGCTTTGAGATAGCACTTAAAACTTCTTTTTTCCCGTTTTTATCTAACATTGCTGTCACTTCATCTAAAAGTAAAAACTCTGGCTCAAGCGCAAGTACTGAAGCTATTGCTAAACGCTGTTTTTGACCACCAGAAAGATAATACGGGTCGTAATCTCTCAATTTTGAAAGTTCAAGTAAATCTAAGACATAATTTGCTCGTCTCTCCATCTCTTCTATGCTTAACCCTATATTTTCCAAACCAAAAATAACATCTTCCCAAACAGTGCTTCCAATAATCTGTGTTTCTGGATTTTGAAAAACATAACCGGTTAATTCTGAAATGTCTTTGTACTTATCTGGAAGAAATATATTACCGCTTGTTGGCTCAAAAAGTCCAGCAAGTAACTTCAACAACGTTGACTTGCCTGAACCATTTGAACCAACAATCATAACAACTTCTCCATTACTAAAAGTTGTTGAGATATCGTTTAATATTACTCTACCGTTCAAAATTACTTGTATATCCTTTAAAATAATCTCCAACTACCACCACGCTCCAATTGTTCAATTTCTTTAAAATTTCACATAATTATGATATCATAAAATAGCGAAACATTCCACTGGTGAAAAATTTCAGCATAATAAAAATTATCAGCATGGGAGGGATGGTATGAAGAGGGAAAATTTAGACATTAAGGAACAAATTAAAGAGTATATCCTTTCAACGATAGGAGTACTATTGACCGCCCTTGGACTTGTTATATTCTTTATTCCTAATAACATCGCAGCAGGTGGGGCAAGTGGTATGGCGATGATACTCCACAGGTTTATACCTGCTATCTCCGTTGGAATATGGATGTATGTTATAAATATCATTTTATTTATCCTCGGTTTTTTACTTGTTGGCAAAGATTTTAGCTTTAAAACTATTTATTCAACATTTGCTTTGAACTTTTTCGTTGATTTATTCGATAGAGTTATAAACATTCCTAAGTACCAAGGTAACGATTTAATGCTTGCAGTATTTTTCGGAAACGTACTTGCTTCTGTTGGTATGGCTATCGCATTTGCAAATAATTCATCAACCGGAGGTACAGACATCTTAGCAAAGATAATCTCAAAGTATTTCCACACACCGTTGGGTACCACTTTGTTGATGGTCGATTTTTCAATAGGTATTCTCGCTGGTATAACCTTCGACGCACGAATAGGTATGTACGCGCTTTTAGCAATAATTATCAATGGAATCACAATTGATTTTGTAATGAAAGGTCTTGAACTTTCAACAACCCTAATGATAATTGGTAACAAAACTGAGGAGATAAAAAAGTACATACTAGAACATATGGAAAGAGGTGCAACCATACTAAAAGCTAAAGGAGCTTACTCAGGAAAAGATATTGATGTACTTTACGTTGCACTCAAAAGAAGAGAATTAGGAGAGGTTTTAAATGTTATAAAGCATATAGACCCTGATGCATTTGTTATAGTAACAGAAGCAAGGTATGTGTTAGGCGAAGGGTTCAGGAAAATAGATAAGGTTATATAAAATTAAAAAAGCTCGGGTTTAACCCGAGCTTTTGTTTTTTATTTTTCAATTTTAATATCAAACGGCTATATTTTAAACTTCTTAACTTCTTCTACTAATTTTTCCGCTATATCATCTAATTTTTCTGCTGTTCTTGCTACTGTACTTATAGCGTCCGCTTGTTGTTTTACCGCCATTGTTACTTCGTTCATCTGTTCCACTACTTCTACCATCGACCTGCTAGCACTATCCATCGCACTGCTCATCTCTTCAGCCGCTGCACTCTGCTCTTGCGCACTCGCCGCTAAGTTCTCCACCATTTGTGACATCTTTAAAATACTATTCAGTATCTGGTCAAATTGCCCTTTCACTAAATTTGATTGCCCAGCCGCTTGGTTCACTATCTCCACAGTTTCCCTCGTTGCTTCACTTGCTTTTACACTTTCATCAAGTATCCCTTTCAATATATTCGCTATATTTTGCGTCGCTTGTTTACTTTCCTCCGCCAATTTCCTTATTTCGTCCGCAACTACCGCAAATCCTCTTCCAGCTTCTCCTGCCCTTGCCGCTTCTATCGCTGCGTTCAACGCAAGTAAATTCGTTTGTTCTGCTATCGAGTTAATTGTATCCACTATCTCTCCTATATTCTTCGCACTATCTGACAATTTTTCAACCGTTTCAAACGTTGTGTTCGCTTTTTCTTTTGTTTGGATGATAACGTCGGCTATGTTTAATATAGCTTTTTGACCTTCGTTTGCAAGTGTTGAAACTCTCTGCGCTTCTTCGCTTAATTTCTGCGAAGCATTTGCAACGTTTTGCGCACTTGCTGCTACTTCCTCTATTCCACTTGTCAATTGTTCTATTGCTGCCGACGCGTTGTTCACATTTGAGCCTACACTATCAACCTGCGCTGTGAGCTCTTCAATTGTTGCACTAACTTCTTCCGAAACTGCCGCAACTTGACTTGCTTCTTGTTTCACTGTACTTGATTCCTCTTGTATTTTCTGCGCCATGCCTCTTAAGGATGTTACCATCGAAGAAAGAACATTTCCAAGTTTACCTATCTCGTCTTTTGTATCCAATGAAAAACTAACAGTTAAATCACCTTGCGCAATTTTTTCAGCAATACTTGAAAGTTCTTTGAGTGGTTTTACAACATATCTTCTTGATATGAGAAACGCGAAAACAATTGAAATTATGATGGCTAACGCGATTATTATAGCAAAAATCAAAGTAAGTTTGTTCACTTCGGACATTAACACCTTTTCGGGAACGATAGTTGCGTAAATCCAGCCATTTGGCAATCTTTTGTAACCTGTTATTCTTGGAACATTATCAAATACATACCTAAATACACCACTTTCTGGACCTGTTTGCCACTTTTTGAAAAATTCTGTGTCTTTTACACTCTTACCTACATAGTTTTTTACACTATGAAGAATAATTGTTCCATTTTCACTAACAACTGCATGCAGATAACCAAGTTCCTTACCTTTTTGGAGAAGCTGGTTAGCCAATTTTGAACAATCAAAGTCAATGGCAACTACACCAACAATTCCTTCATCTGTTTGAACTGTTTTAGCAATGGTTATAACGAGCTGTCCTGTTGACGCATCTTCGTAAGGTTCTGTGATAATAACTTGTCCTGGTTTTGCAACGGCATCTTTGTACCAGGGCCTTGCTGTTGGGTCATAGCCTTCTGGAAGCTCTGATTCTGGAATCAAATACATTCTTTTATCTTTTAAGCCAACGTAAACGAACAAAACATTTGGATAGCTCTTTATAACTTTGTCAAATAGTTTTTTCATCCATTCCTCTTCGTTGAACTCATTTTTATAAACACCTGTTACATTACTTTCTCTCGAAAGTAGTTCAACAAGCTGGACGTGACCCTGAATGAAATTCCAAAACTCACCCGCACTGTTTTCCGCAAGTGCTTGCAAATTTTGTTCAGTCTTTTCAATTGTTTTGCTTCTTAAAGTAATAACACCAAACACACCGATAAATACCATAGCGATACTAAGAATCACTACAATAACAAAAATCTTCCAAAAAATAGATAAGTTTTTCATAAAGTTTCCTCCTTTCTTTAGATTAAGAATATTACATTATCAATGTCTATCACAAAAATATTAACAACGGAAAAACTGTGATAAATAAGCTTTTATAAATGGTTAAATTTATAACCAAAAACTGAACACTTACAATTATATCATAACTTTTGTTTAATCAATGAATTTTTCTATTTCCATTTTTTAGATATACACCCAAAAGAATAATAAAACACCTTTTAAAATCTTAAAGCTCTTTCTATTGAGTTTATGTTTTATTTTTTTAGCTCATACTATTTTTGACATCGATATACTAAAAATGGTTTAATATATTATATGGCTAATCTGAAAGGTGATTCATTTATATTGTTTTATTGATTCACTTATAAAATAAGGAGGTGTGGTGCTTATGGTTTACATTCTTGGTGCAAAAAGGACAGCGATAGGTACTTATGGTGGTTCATTAAAAGATATTCCTGCAACACAACTTGGAACTATAGCAGCGAAAGCTGCTTTGAATCAGGCAAATGTTTCTCCTGAAGAAGTGGATGAAACAATAGTGGGTTGTATTTTGACTGCAGGCCAAGGCATGGGACCAGGTAGGCAGGTTTCAATTTATACAGGTGTACCAGCTGAAAAACCCGGTTACACTGTTAATATGCTATGTGGTAGTGGCATGAAAGCAGTTATGATAGGTGCAACGGATATCGAGCTTGGTGAAGCAGATGTTGTTTTAGCTGGCGGTATAGAAAGTATGTCACAAGCTCCTTTCTTACTGAGCTACAAATCAAGGTTTGGATTAAAATTTGGTACACAAGAATTACAAGACCATATGATTTTAGATGGTTTAACCGATGTATTTAACAAAGTCCATATGGGATTAACCGCCGAAAAGCTGGCAGAGGAATTTGGGATTTCAAGACAAGAGCAGGATGAGTTTGCATATAACAGCCAAATGAAAGCAAAAGCAGCTATAGAAAACGGAAAATTTAAAGATGAGATTGTGCCAGTTGAGATACCAGATAAAAAAGGCGTAAAAATTTTCGATACAGACGAACACCCAAGATTCGATACTACTTTGGAATCACTTGCGAAATTAAAACCTGCGTTCAAACCTGATGGCACTATTACAGCTGGAAATGCGAGTGGTATTAACGATGGTGGAAGTGCTCTCGTACTTGCCAGTGAAAGATATGTTGAAAAGAAAGGTGTAAAACCACTTGGAAGAATAGTTGCTTGGGCACAAGCTGGTGTTGACCCAATGAGAATGGGAATAGGCCCAGTGCCAGCAACTGAAAAGGTTCTTAAAAAAGCTGGTCTTTCATTCCAAGATATCGAACTTATAGAACTTAATGAAGCATTCGCCGCGCAGAGTTTGGCAGTAATAAAAGGTTGGGAAAAATTGTTTGGAGTTTCGAAAGAATGGATTTTGGAAAGAACAAATGTTAACGGCGGTGGTATAGCATTAGGTCATCCAATCGGTGCAAGTGGAAATAGAATAATTGTTACACTGCTTTACGAAATGAAGAAGAGACATCTAAAATACGGTCTTGCAACGTTGTGTATCGGTGGAGGAATGGGCACAGCGGTTATAGTTGAAAATATCGAGTAAATTTTTAAATGAAGGGGGAAAGATTTATGAGACTAGCAGGAAAAGTTTGTATAATCACGGGAGCAGGTAGTGGTATAGGTCGTACAGCGGCAGAATTATTCGCTAAGGAAGGTGCAATTGTAATAGCTTGCGATGTTGGTGAAGCAACTTACGATAACCCAAATATCCATTTTTATAAACTCGATGTCACCGATAGAGCACGGATAGCTGAAGTCGTAAAAGATGTTATAGAAAAATTTGGAAAGATTGATGTACTCATCAACAATGCAGGTATAACAAGAGACGCGCTCATTCAAAATATGACAGAAGAAGATTGGGATAAGGTAATTAACGTAAACTTGAAAGGTGTATTCAATATGACGCAAGCCGTTGTACCATACATGTTGGAAGCTGGAAAGGGAAGTATTATCAATACTTCGTCAGTTGTCGGTGTATATGGAAACATAGGACAAACAAATTATTCGGCAACAAAAGCCGGTGTAATAGGTATGACAAAGACATGGGCAAAAGAATTCGCAAGAAAAGGTGCACAAATTAGAGTTAACGCGGTCGCTCCAGGTTTTATCAAAACACCGATGACAGAAAAAGTTCCTGAAAAAATATTAACAGCTATGGCAGAAAAAGCTGCTCTGAAAAGACTTGGTGAACCAATAGAAGTCGCTTACGTTTATTTGTTCCTTGCTTCTGATGAATCGTCATTTGTAACGGGACAAGTAATTGGCGTTGATGGTGGGTTGATAATTTAGCAAAAATTTAAAATTAAAAAGCGGTGGTTTTTAAAGTTAACCACCGCTTTTTATTTAAATTATTTCCAACTTCCAACATAACTTGTTAAAACTCGTTTTACATAAGTATCCAAGAGCTTTTTGAGCTTTTCGTTGAATTCTTTTTCTATAGATTTGTTGAGAATTATATATCCAACATCAATTTTGTATATTAAATCTTTATAAACACTAAATCCATAAACTCTTGAAAAGTACAGTGCATTAATGTAATCAAAAAAAGCTGCATCGATTTTTTTAGTCAGCAAATTTGCAAGTATTTCTTCATTTGAGACAAAAATTTTGTATTTAACCTTTTTGCCCTCTTTCAGCCAATCCTGGATTACTTTTTGACCAGTTGCACTTTCTTTAACAGCAAATGTTATCTTTTCAACATCGCCATTCCATTGCAACCCATTTCTTAAAACAATAGCGAGTCCAGATTGAATATACGGAATGGAAAAAGAAAATGTTTTTTTGCGTTCTTCGGTCATATGTATTCCACCAGCCACGATATCCAAATTAAGAACATTCAAAATCTCAGGTTTTAAAGCGGTAAATGGGAGAATGTATATTTCAAGCTGATAATCCATATCGGAGACAACCTTTTTAAGAATATCGTAATCTATACCACCAAACTTTTCACCTTTCCAAAACGCGTAAGGTGAGCCTAGCAAAAATCCCACCTTTAAAAATTGAGAAAAAGTACTAAGAAATGTTAATAATATAACAATTATAACGATTAACTTTCTCAAATTTTAATCCTCCTTTCGATTTTTATAATCCTATTATTTTAGACCTTACCTATCTAAAGTTTGTTCATCATTTTATAAAACTAAATAAAAATGGGCTGCGATATTCAAAAGGCAGCCCATTAATTATGATTACCTAAACTTATTCATCTTCTAGCCAATCACAGCCTTTTCCCATTTTTTGAGTACTTCATCTATCCTGTCGTTGACATCTGGCTTGACTTTGAGAATTTTCTTAAATGTTGGTACATATTTGAAAACTTCGGGAAGCTCGACATTTATAACCGGCATCATCCATTGATTAAGAGGCACTTCTTTTTGAAAATCTGGTGTTAGTATAAACTCTAAAAATGTCCTTGCAAGTGCGAGATTCTTTGCACCCTTTACAATTGAGGCATACTCTTCAAGCACGTATGCTCCTTCTTCGAATATAACGGGCATATACTTTATTGAACCGTACTTGTACATGCTGTAAGCACCATCTGTGGCATAGCTTACTATTATATCTGCTTCCCCTGTTTCAATCATCTTAAACGCTGCACTCCAACCACTTGTAAACATTAAAACATTATTTTTTAATTGTTTCCAATATTCCATAGCATCATCTTCGCCGAATGCAGCGATAGTCCACATAAGAAAAGTTAAGCCAGTACTTGATGTTCTTGGATCGATAAGTACTATCTTACCTTTATATTCAGGCTTGAGTAAATCTTTAAAGGAACGTGGTGGGTTTTTAATCTTTTCTACGTTGTAAATCATGGCAAGTGCACCGTAATCGTAAACAGTACCATAATCTGTAACTAAAGACTTATAAACAATATTTTTTGAGTTAACTGGTCTATATTTCTCAAGAACACCTTCCTTAATGGCCTTTTGTAACTGTTGAGGATTTAAGCCTATCACTACATCAGCTTTAGGTGAATTTTTTTCGGCGATAATTCTTGCTAAGACATCTCCCATCGAACCAAAACTTATCATTTTAACTTTGCATTTGTAGACCTTTTCGAACTTCGGCGCTATAACTTTTCCTATACCTCCAGCAAAGCTATCGGACGTGTAAATAACAAGCTCTGCAGCAATAATCACTAAAGAAACAACTAAAAGTAGAGAAATAACCAAGAACTTTTTCATCCTCCCACCTCCAAAAATAAATCGTCCCTCCGCATTTTTTCGGAGGGACGATTTTTAATTGCTTATTCCAGAACTCAAATTTTTGAGTCACCTGGTCCCTCCGCCGGTATTACCCGGATCAGGTTCGAAGGGTCGAAGGATTGACTCCTTCCTCTCAGCCCCGCATTTTGGAGCTCCCCTCCAGGCATTATTAAATTCAATCCTATTATAACCCTTTGTTAGACTGTGTCAAGTATTAAATTGTATCTTTAAAAGATTCTTTTATAAAATTTCCCACTTTAATATTCCTTCTTCCCAAATAAACTTTACAGTTTGGCCTTCTTTTACTTTTTCATCAATTATGAGTTCTGCAAGCTTAAATTCTACAGTATTCTCAAATAATCTTCTCAAAGGCCTTGCTCCCATTGACGGAACGTACCCCTCAGTTGCAAGGTATTCTCTCATACTCTCATCAAGAACAACCTTTATATCTTTATCTGAATCGATGAGTCTTTCGTTTAATTCCTTTGTGTATATTTCGATTATCTCCTTGATGTGTTCTTTCTTAAGAGGCTTAAAGACTACAGCCGCATCTATTCTGTTTATAAGCTCTGGGCGGAAGTATTTCCTCATTTCTTCTTCTATATGTCTTGGTATCAAGTCTTCGAAACCCTCTTCAATGTCTTGCATTATAACATCTGAACCAATGTTACTTGTCATTATGATTATGGTATTCCTAAAGTCAACTGTCGTCCCTTTACCATCTGTAAGTCTTCCATCATCAAATAACTGTAAGAGTACATTGAACACTTCTGGGTGCGCCTTTTCAATTTCGTCAAAGAGCACTACACTGTAAGGTCTTCTTCTAACTTGCTCTGTTAATTGACCACCTTCTTCATAACCAACGTATCCCGGAGGTGCACCTATAAGTCTGGCTACTGAATGCTTTTCCATATATTCGCTCATATCGATTCTTATAAGCGCTTTTTCACTACCAAATAGTACATCCGCTAATCTCTTAGCAAGCTCTGTCTTACCAACTCCGGTTGGTCCGAGGAACAAGAACACACCAAGTGGTCTTTTTGGATTTCTAATACCTGCACGGGACATTTTGATTGCATTCGAAACAATCTTCACTGCTTCTTCTTGGTCAACAAACTTTTCATGTATTATCTTTTCAAGGTTCTTTATCTTTTCCTTTTCATCACCCATTATTTTACCGACGGGGATACCCGTCCATCTTTCAATAACACTTGCGATATCTTCTTCAACTATTTCTTTCTTTCCATCAATTTTTGCCCTTGCCGCAGCTTCGTCTACAAGATCAACTGCTTTGTCTGGCAAAAATCTGTCGGTGATATACCTTGCGGACATCTTCGCCGCAAACTCAATTGCCTTATCACTTATAGAGACGTTGTGGAATTCTTCAAATTTGGCCTTCAAACCTTTCAAGATTTCGATGGTTTCTTCTATACTTGGTTCTGGGACAAAGATTACTTGGAATCTTCTTGCTAACGCTTTGTCTTTTTCAATATGTTTCCTGTATTCTTCAACTGTAGTCGCACCGATAACCCTTAACGTTCCACGGGCAAGCTCTGGTTTTAGAATGTTACCTGCATCAAGTGCACCCTCAGCGGCACCAGCACCAACAACTGTGTGTAATTCGTCGATAAAGAGTATAACGTCTGTTCTCTTCTTAAGTACGTCTATAAGTTTTTTTAGTCTTTCCTCGAATTCCCCTCTGAATTTCGTACCAGCAACCAATCTTGCAAGGTCTAATTTAAGTATTGTTTTATTCTTCAAGAATTCTGGCACGTCCTTATTAACAATCCTTTGCGCAAGCCCTTCAACAATCGCTGTTTTACCAACGCCTGGGTCACCTATCAGAACGGGGTTGTTCTTAATCTTGCGTCCAAGTATCTCAATCATCCTGTTGATTTCATTTTCACGGCCAACTACAGGCATGAGTTGTCCGTTTTTTGCCATTTCGGTGAGGTTTTCAGTAAACTTTGCAAGAATGTCGATGTTTTCTTCTTCAGAATAAGTCCTTTGCATTCTTAATTGTTTTATAGCACTGTAAAGCGCATCTTGTGTTATTCCATATTTACTCAATAACCTATAAGTTGTTGTCTCTGGTACAATAGCCATTGCTAAAAGTAAGTGGTCTGTACCAACCTTTTCATCTCCCATTCTTTTCGCTTCGCGCTTTGCCTCGTTAATAACTTTTGTTGTATCTGGGGTTATGTAAATTTGGTTTGTACCACTGCTGCCAGAATAGTAATAACCACCTTTTGAAGAAATAATCCTTTCAACGTCTCTTCTCAACGCATCCGTATCAACATTGAGGAAAGTAAGAATATCTACAGCTGCGTTTTTAGTGTTTTCAAGCATAGTTAATAAAATATGCTCAGGCGCCAACTGGTTTTGTCTGTAACGATTTAAGATGTCGTTAACAGACTGGAGTATCTCTTGAGCATTTTCCGTGAAGTCCTCCATGTTAAACACCATAAAATCATCTCCTTTCTTCTATTTTTTCTTTTTCCTTTCGTTTTGAATTTTACCATATTATCACTTATATGTCAAGAGTGATAATTTTTAATTTTGTGTTACTTTGAATAAGTTGGTTTTTTGTTTAGTTGTTGAAGTTTTCTGGCCTAATGGTACAATTGAATTAGAATAGTTTGAAATACGAACAAAATAGGTAAAAAAGGAAGATGGTGTATAAATGTCTCAACCTTTGCTTATAACTTTATTTACCCTTATTGACGGGCTTGCTCAGGGTATATATGGAACACTATTTAATTTAGTTTTAAGACAAAGCGGAGTTCCAACAAGTATTGTTGGAAGAATAACCTCTACTAGCTTGTGGGGAGCGGCATTTTTTGGATTGGTATTTGGCTTTTTTGCTGATAAGTTCGATAAGAAAAAACTGATAATATTTTCGCAACTTTTAGGTATATTTTTTGGCGTATACCGTGTAATCACCAAATCTTATTTTCAACTGATTATCACTTCGTTCTTTTTTGGTGGATTCACTTCAGCTACTTCCATAATTTTATCGACTCTCTTAGTTCTTAAAACTGATAGTGACAACAGAGCAAAATTTTTTGGTTTAAATTTCGGAGTTGGAATGTTTACCGGAGTTATAGGAAATGTTTTGGGTGGAGTACTTGGCGATATGTTTCCAGCAAAATGGGTTCTTATCACTGCAAGCCTTTCAAGAATTTTTGCTATAATTCCTTTAAGAAAATTGAGGATTCAAAATGAAGTAAATCTTAAAAATTCCAATGTTATTGATTTTCAAGAATTTATATCTGTATTTTCTCCTAAAAAATCTAAAGTAGTTTTCTACTATATGCTATCAACGATAAGTGTTGGTTTCGGGGCTGGATTGTTCGTTAGTTTTGGAAATGTCATATTTTACGATTTATTCAAAATGAGTGCTTCCGTTATAGGTATAATTTTAGCTTTGGCGCAATTGGCAACAAGCCTTGGGGCAGTGTTTTCTCACAAACTTGGTAAGAGGTTCGGCGATATGAATATACTTATCTTTTCTTACGTAGTTGTACCTATACTTATAGTCTCTTTAAGTTTTGTGAGAGAACCGATAACATTTACAAGTGTCTATATAGTTAGATTCGCAGTTATGAACATGGTTAGTCCTTTGCTAAGCGCACTCGTTTATTCAAATGTTAGGCGTGATAAGATTGCAACTATAAACGGCGCTAATAATTTCGTTAATAATGTATCACGTGCTCTGTCTGCTGAGATGTTTTCACTTCTAACTGCTTTTAAAAATGGTTATACACTTATATTCGTAATAAGTTCCATTTTCTACTTTGCAAACGCTTATGTTATGATAAAGATGTACAAGCATATTAAAAATTCCGTATAATACAGAATTTGGAGGTGCTTTTCTGAATTTTGATAAATCGAAGTTCCTTGATAATTCCAGACAGTTGTTTAAATTAGCCCTTCCATCGATTGTTGGTAGTGTTATGCAATCGATGTACGATATAGTGGATTTATTTTGGATAGGCAGGCTATCGTCTAAGGCGATAGCCGGTGTTACTTTATTTTCGACAGTTTTTTGGATAGTCGAGATACTCAACGAAATCATAGGGACATCCTCCGTTTCTATGATTTCACAGTCTTACGGAAAAGGAGACAAAAAGCTAACAAGTAAGATAATCGAGCAAACTCTTATATTCAAAGGTTTCGTCGCTGTTTTAGCCTCTGCAATACTTTTGGTTGTACTAAAACCGTTGATGAATTTTTATACGAAAGACACCGAAGTTGTAAAGGCAGCAATTGATTATGGATACATAAGAGTTTTCTTTATGTTTGCGTTTTTTATGACTTATTCCACATTTACCGCCCTTAGAAACATCGGTAGCGCGCATCTTGCTATGGTTAATATGGTTGCCGGTTCTATTGTAAATATCTTTTTAGATCCGATTTTCATGTTTGATAGGGTTCCTTTTATCAATATCCGAGGTTTCAATTTGGGAATTTCTGGTGCCGCATGGGCAACAGTTGTTTCTACTTTCATTTCCCTAGGATTAGGTTTATTCTTTTTATTCAGAGGGGTTAAGGATGTTAAGATATCCCTTAAAGGTTTGTTTGTTTTAGATTGGAAAATAGATGCAAAACTAATGACGATAGGCCTTCCCACCGGCGGTGAGATGTTACTTAGAACGCTTTCTTACGCGTTTTTGATAAAATTTGCCTCTGGATTCGGTTCAGAATATATAAGCACAATCGGTATCCTTGAAAGAATAATTGGTTTTTCAAATATACCTATCTTTGGTTTATCAATGGCAACTAGCACACTTGTCGGTTTTTCTTTGGGTAAAGATGATGAAAAAGAGGCAAAAAATATTGTGTTTGTTTCGTTATTGTACGGTTTATTGATAATATCCATAGCTGTTGTTGTGTTAATTACACTCAGAAGTAATATCTATTTATTTTTCACAAATGATATGAATGTAATTAGAATTGGAAGTCAAGGCTCTTTAATTGTAGTTCCAACATTACTTTTCACAACAGTGAGTTGGCTATTATCAAGTGGTTTTTTCGGCGCGGGGCTAACGATTTTTACCTTCATATCAAGCTTTTTAAGTAGATGGGCTATTATGATCCCATATCTTTTCATTACTGTAAATATACTTAAATTAGGCGCGATTAACTTTTGGCTTTCTTTCATGATAGCTGAATTGTTTGAAATGTTTCTTGTTTTGTACTTTTTCATAAAATATCCGTGGACGAAAAAAAGGGTGGTGTAGTATGATATAATATATAAAGCAAATTAAAGTGTGGGGTGATTAAATGCAGTTCGAATTACTAAATATAGGTGGTAGTATTCGTGTTCCAAAATCTGTAGAGATCGCGTACTCAACAGCTTGTCTTTTAAAAAACGAAAATAGATTAATCTTAATTGACCCAGGAGATTACACATCGTTTCATACTTTAGAAGAAGCTTTGGAAAACAGAAATATCAAATTAGAAGATATCACCGATATTTTACTGACTCATCTCCATCTAGACCACGCATACGCAACCAAAATCTTTCCGAATGCCACTATATACATACATCCTGCCTATAAGAATAAACCATATGATAAATTTGGCCTTATTAAAAGTAAATTGTATAGAGAAATAATGGATTCATGGAAAAAAGTCATTGAGATAAATGCAGGGGATATTCTTTTTGATAAAATCAGAGTTTTTCATACACCCTGGCATTCAAAAGAACATTGCTCGTTTCTCATAGATACGGAAAATATGGGAAGAGTTTTTTATACCGGCGATATAGTTATGAACCGCGTGGAATTTTATGATATAATTAGATTATTAAGAAACGACAATTGCTCGAGATTCGTCAATAAAATTAGAAAAAAATGCGATTATATAGTATTTACACATGATGAACCGGTAGAATCTTCCAGATTTTGACTTTATAATTTTTTAAATTAAAAATCATTGGGAGGTGAAGCAAATGAGAATAGCAATGGTATCTTATGAAGTGTACCCATTTGCAAAAGTTGGCGGTTTGGCGGATGTTGTTGGTGCTTTGCCTAAGTACTTGGAAAGACAGAATATAAACGTCGATATCTATATGCCATACCATAAAAAAGTTAAACAAAATGCTGAAAAATATGGATGGGCAATTGAAAAAATCACAGAAAAAGTAGACGCATCAATGTTGAGAACAGAAGAAAAGTTCGAAATTTATAAAACAATGTTACCCGGCACAAAAGGAGTTAACGTTTTTCTTATTAACAATGAATATTATTTCAACGCTGATGAAGTTTACGCTGGTCCAGATCTCGCAGAACAAGCTATATTTTTTTCATATAGTGTAATAGAAGCTATAAGAAAGCTGAATTTTGAATATGATATTGTCCACGTAAACGATTGGCAAACTGCTTTGATACCTGTTTATTTAAAGACTGTATTCAGAGATGATCCTTTACTATCGAAAATAGCTACTGTATTAACAATTCATAATCTTGGATACCAGGGGATATTTGAACCGGAATATTTAAGATTTGCGGGATTGCCTGATTATCTGTACAATATAGATGGTATAGAGTTTTACGGTAAAATAAACTTTTTAAAGGGTGGAATTATCTTCTCGGATATTATAAACACTGTAAGCCCAACTTACGCGAAGGAAATCCAGCAAAAAGAATATGGTGAAAAATTGGAAGGGGTTTTAAGGGCAAGGTCTTCAGACTTGTATGGAATATTAAATGGCATAGATTACGAAGAGTTTAATCCACTTACAGATAATAAGATTTACGTAAACTATGATTTAAATACCATCGAGAAAAAGAAAGAAAACAAAAAACTCCTACAAAAAGAACTTGGATTACCTGAAAGAGACGTTCCAATGATTGGAATGATAAATAGACTTGTTGACCAAAAAGGTCTTGATATAATGGCTGAAATAATGGATTATGTTTCATTATTTGATATCCAATTTGTACTATTAGGTACAGGTGAAGAAAAATATGAAAATATGTTCAAAAAACTTGGAGAAAAGTATCCAGAAAAATATTCCATAAATCTTAAGTTTGATATTGTGCTTGCGCAAAAAATATACGCTGGCTGTGATATGTTCTTAATGCCTTCAAGATACGAGCCATGTGGATTGGGTCAAATGTACAGTCTCAGGTATGGTACCATCCCTATTGTCAGATACACTGGAGGCTTAGCTGACACTGTCAAAGAATACAATCCAGAAACAAAAGAAGGAAACGGTTTTGGATTTGAAGGATTTGATCCCGCGCACTTACTTAAAGCTATGGCAAGGGCAATTTACTTCTACAATAGTAAAGAAGATTGGAACACTTTGATAAAGAACGCAATGACAATGGATTTAAGTTGGGATAAATCGGCGAAAGAATACGTAAAACTTTATCAAAGAGCTAAATCCAAGGTACAAAGATAAAATAGATAGAAACAAAATATAAAGGGAGGATTTTTCATGCCTGAATATAGAAAAGACCCTGTTGTAAAAAGGTGGGTAATTATCTCCACGGAACGTGCAAAGCGTCCTCATGATTTTCAAGTTCAACCCGAAGAGACAAAAGTTGGGTTCTGTCCTTTTGACTATGGTAATGAACACACAACTCCGCCTGAAATCCTTGCGTTCAGGCCACCAGAGACCCAACCAAACACCCCGGGTTGGTGGGTTAGGGTAGTGTCTAACAAATTTCCAGCTGTTGACTCTGAATTACCAGTGGATAGATACGGTCACGGAATGTACGATGCGATGACAGGATTTGGCTATCATGAGGTAATAGTCGAAACACCTGACCATAATTCAACTTTCGCACTGTACGATTACAAACAAACAGAGGAAGTTATCTGGGCTTACCTAACAAGATTCAGAGCTATGGCGCAAGATGAAAGAGTTAAGTATATACTTATATTTAGAAATCACGGTAAAGATGGAGGAGCCTCACTTGCACATCCACACAGCCAGATAATTGCAACTCCAATAGTGCCAAAAACCGTCCAAGAGGAACTCGATGGTGCAAAAGATTATTATTCATACAAAGAAAGATGTGTATTTTGTGATATGATAAACCAAGAAAAAATTGAAGGTAGAAGAGTGATTGAAGAAAATGAACACTTTATAGCTTTTGAACCATACGCTGCAAGATTCCCATTTGAAACCTGGGTACTGCCAAAAAGGCATTCGCATAACTTTGGAAATATATCTGAACAAGAAGTAAAGGCATTTGCGCAGATTATGAAAGATGTTTTGCATAGGATCCATGTTGTTCTCAATAATCCACCATACAATTTTCTAATTCACACAGCTCCTGTTGGTGAAGAAGGGAAGCTCTATTATCACTGGCACGTCGAAATTATTCCAAGGCTTACAAGAGTCGCAGGATTTGAATGGGGTTCAGGATTTTACATAAACCCTGTTCCACCAGAAGATGCAGCGAAGTATCTTGTGGAAAATTACAAAGAGATAATGGAAAGTCAAAACAAGTGATTTTCATCTTGTAAAGTAAAAAAGGAGAGGAAGGAAGATTATGGATTTTAAGCTATCAGAAGATCAAAAGATAAGTACACTGAAGGAAAACGTGAAACATTTCATAGCAGTACTCAGCGGTAAGGGCGGTGTTGGCAAAACGACCGTATCTGTGAATTTGTCAACCGCTTTGGCAGAAAGTGGTTACAACGTTGGCATCCTTGATTTAGATATACACGGTCCAGATATAGTTAGAATGCTAGGTGGCAATGCTATACCAGGTGTCGATGAAGATGAAAGAATTGTTCCAGCCCAAATATTGCCAAATTTGAAGGCGCTTTCCATTTCAATGCTTGTTGAAGAAGGTAAGCCTATTATATGGCGTGGACCACTTAAACATTCTGCAATTAAACAATTTTTGGGTGATACAAATTGGGGACAACTTGACTTTATGATTTTCGACCTTCCACCCGGAACAGGTGATGAAGCGCTGAGCTTATTGCAAACGCTTGGAAATATCGATGGAATTATCGTAGTGACAACCCCTCAAAGGGTTGCGCTTGATGATGTGAGAAGAGCTATCGCTTTTGTTCATTCAATGAATCAAAAAGTTTTAGGCATAGTAGAAAACATGTCTTACATGAAATGTAAAGACGAAATTGTATATCCATTTGGAAAAGGTGGAGCGGATAAACTTGCTGAAGAATATAACATTCCAGTTTTAGGTAGAATTCCAATGGATCCGAAAGCTCTTGAATTATTAGATGAGGGGAAACCTATAACACTTTATTACCGGGGAAGCGAAATTGAGAAATCGTTTAGGGAATTAGCTGAAAATGTTGCAAAAATCGTTGAGAAACAATAAAATTTTAAGGGTGTGAAATATTGAGAATTGAACCACCTTCAAATGACCCCAAACTGAAGAGTACATCTATAAAAGGCAAAAAAGCAAATAAAAAAGAGAGTGTTAATAGAAAATCAGAATCAAGCTTCTTTGGTATATTTGAAGAAGCTGAAGTTGAAGCAATAAGAAAAACCATCGAGGAATTAGTAAACGAAGTCGTCGAAGCGGGTAATGATTTTGTACGTTCACCAACTCAAGATAATTTAAAAAAATACAAAGAACGCATTAAAAATGTTCTAAAATACGTTGAAAAGAATCTCTACAAAATCGCAGGAAAGTACGATTTTAATGTTTCCCAACCAAGGCTTCACATAATCGCAGAGCAGATTGATGAAAGATTAATGCAAATATCCTCGTTATTGATGGAAGCAGAGAAAGACACTATTAAACTCGCTCAAAAAGTTGGAGAAATAAATGGCTTACTATTTGATATCTACAAATGATCTCTGAAAAGGAGTGAATTCGATTGAAAGAATTTTTTTTGGGAATTATTCAGGGATTAACAGAATTTTTGCCAGTCTCAAGCTCAGGTCACCTTGCTTTATTCTCAAAGATCATAAGTTTTCCATCTGACCTTGCCTTATTTGCATTTTTTCACATAGCAACCTTTTTTGCCGTATTTATACTACTTTTCAATGATATTTGGAACATCTTATACGGTCTAGTGAGATTGGATAAAAATATGTGGAATTTAGCCTTAAAAATAATTATTTCATCAATACCTGCGGGGATTGTTGGACTTTTTTTTGAATCGAAGATAGAAGAAACTTTTTCTTCACAAAAATTGATTGGTGTATTCTTTTTAGTAACAGCTGCTGCATTATGGTTTTCTGACAGATTTTCTGGAAATAAAACAATGAACGATATAACATATTTGGATGCTCTACTTATTGGGCTTTTTCAAGCAGTTGCTGTTTTACCCGGTATCTCAAGAAGTGGTTTTACACTAATCGGTGCTCTATTGATAGGAATGACAAGGGTGGATGCTTTCAAATATTCGTTTTTACTTAGTCTTCCAATAACCTTAGCTGCGGGATTACTTGAGTTGAAAAACGTAACTTTTACAGCTGCTACATTATCTGGTTTTGCCAGTGCTTTTATATCTGGGTTAGTTGCGCTCATATTCGTTAGATTTCTTACCATTTCTGCTCATCTGAAGTATTTTTCTATATACCTTATAATTCCTGCAATTGTAAGTTTTTTCATGAAGTGAAAATATAAAATTGAGTATTTTAAGAAATTAGCCTCGGATTATCCGAGGCTTTTTTACATTATTTTCATCGAAATAATTTTTTAGGTTTTCACATTTGATGTGGTATAATTAATTTGCAGAACAAACATCTTGATATTTAAGTTTTAAGATTTCCGGTAATAAGTCAAGAGGAGAAAAAATAGAAAAATAAAAAACCTAGTCAACACTTTGACTTTCA